>NZ_JBFANN010000003.1:0-88426 GCF_040674855.1 Nocardia sp. NPDC049707
CACCTGCTACGAGATCGGCCAGAACCTCGTACCAGACGAACAGCAGATAGAACAACAGTGAATACAGCTCCTCGCTGTCGAGCAGCTCGTTCTGTGTCAGCCGACCGAGCATCGACTCGCCACCTGATCGGCGACCGTACTCAACAGCCGAAGTGACGAGATCGAGCATCGTCGCTAGAGTGTCACGCGCGCGAAGCCCAGCATCGGGACGCAACGCGGATTCCGCCCACAACCGAAGGCCACCAGCGACCGCGGACGGCAGGCCCAGAAGATCTCCGAGTACCGTCGCTGGCAGCGGAACAGCCACCCCCCGAACGAAATCGAACTCGGACACCCCGTCCAACTGTTGGAGCAGACGTGCCGTCAGCCCGTCAGCACGATCCACCCACGCACCCAACCGACCCGGATGCAACTCCGCGGTCACAGCACTCCGCAGTCGCGCCAACCTATCGAAATCACTGCGCGCGAACGCATCCATCGATGACGGAACGGTGAAACCCCGGTAATCGTCGCCTTGTGCATGCCGAACATTCGTTGCCAACCGATCATCCCGCAAGCTCGCATGGATATCGCGATATCGCGTAACGAGCCAGGCCGGCTGACCATCCGGGCTAGCCACACGGTGCACTCCCCCAGCCTCGCTGCGCAAGTCACCAAGAACGGACCACGGACTCGTCGCGAAAGCCTCATCAAATATCTCCAGCACTGTTCCATCATCGCGGTGCGGCGGCCTGAGCGTCGGTGCCGCAGCACGCCTGTACCGCTTCGGCGTCTCCGGTGGCGAATTCCGGTGCGACACCGAAGTTCTCGGTGTCGGCGAGCACGGTGTACACCTCCCACCGCTCGGCATTCGGACCGGTGACCCAGACCTTGTCCTGGGTGGCGAAGCAACACGTGGTCGCGATCTGCTCCTCGGTGAACAATCCCGCCTGCGACAGGCGGGCGATCTCACCGTGAACCTGCTCGGAGGTCTCGACCTCGACCCCGAGATGGTTGATCGAGCCACCCCGACCGGCGTTCTCCAGCAGCACCAGCTTCAACGGCGGCTCGGCGATCGCGAAGTTGGCGTAGCCGGGCTTGCGCTTGGCTGGGGCGGTGTTGAACAGGGTGGAGTAAAAGGTGATCGCCTGCTCGAGGTCGTCGACATTGAGGGCGAGTTGGACGCGGGACATCAGAACCTCCATAGTGAGACATATGTCGAAGAAGTGGGCGAAACCGAGTCTGCCACCTTTTCGACATATGTCAATAATGCGGGTAGTGTGGGTGGCGTGCCGAAGACCTTGCCCGTGATCGATATGTCCGCGCCGGTGTGCTGCGCGCCGGTAGCCGCGGGCCCGGTCGACGACACCGCCGCCCTGGAAGTCGCGCTGCGCCTCAAAGCCCTCGCCGACCCCGTTCGGGTGAAGCTGATGTCCCTGCTGCTTGCCAGCCCTGAGACCGGCGAGAACGGCGGCGACCTGGCTGCTGCGGTCGGGCTGTCCGAATCCACGGTCAGTCACCACCTGAGCCAGCTGCGCAAAGCCGGGCTAGTGGACTCCGAACGCATCGGCATGAACGTGGTCCACCACGCCAAACGCGACGCGCTGTCCGCGCTTTGCATCGTGCTGGACCCCAACTGCTGTCGCTGACTTTCCAGGACCCGCTCAGCAGGGACCGAAGGTTTTCGCGTGCGTGCGGCGCCGCCGCCCGGCTTCGAGATCAGCGACCGGAGGCTTGGTCTCTGCCTCATTCTTCTCCAGCGTGAGTAGCTGGATCACCGAAGCGTAGAGCTGTAGCTAGACGGCTGAGGCGAGCACCGAGACCCGTCAAGCATCCGCTGCGCAGCCGTCGTCATCTCGGCGGTATCGCGAACCGGGCGATCGCCTTGAGACCTGGACAGTAGCCATCGGTGGTATCGACGGTGAGTGACGGCACATCGAGATCGACCGATTCAAAATGCTCAACCGAGTGACGGTCGTCGGCGATCTCCGCGAGGAGGTCTCCGTCGTTGTGGGCGCGGCGATGGGGGTTGGTCTCGGCGCGGCGGATTATCCGGTCGCGGATCACCGATGCTGACGCCGTGCAGTGGATGATCCGGATATCGGTCACTGGAGCAAGCGGTTCCAGATTCGGCACCCACAATCGCCGTTGGAAAGCAGCTTCGGCGACCACCGTGACCCCGGCCCGCACCAAGACACCGAGGACGTTGAAAAATGCGGTGAGCGTGGGCATGTTCAGCTCATCCCAGCCCTGCTCTGGTGTCTGACCAGCGGCCAGCACCATGCCCTGTTTGATCTCGTCGCGTATCACCGCAGGAACACCGAGCTGCTGGGATATTGCGTGCGCGAGAGTGGTCTTGCCGCTGCCCGGTGGGCCGCTCACCACTATGAGCGCTGGCGGGCAAGGGCTTCCGCTGCCCGGCCACGAGGCGCCTTCTGCCACAATATCGCCCTTCCCCGACGTCATCGGTGTCCGCGTCCGACATCCGATCGAAAGACCGGCCGCTGCCATGATTTCCTATGCAAGCTGGTTTCCCGAACCGTGCACGGACGCCCTGACCGGACATCCCACCTCTCTCAACTTCGGCGTATCTGCGCAGGTCACGTCATTGAACCACAACAGGAATCCGGCTATAGAACCAGAGTTTGTCCTGGAACGCGGCTTCGGCGACCGCGCTGACACCGCTGCGGGCGAGCAGGCTCAGCACGTCGAAAAGGTGTGCAGGACGGGGATGTTGAGGTCTTCGTACCCGGTGTTGCTGGTTGGTGCGGTGCCCGCGACCATGCCCTGCTTGATCTCGTCGCGAATGATCGCGGGGACGCCGATGTCGGTGGCAAGCGCGTGAGCCAGGGTCGACTTCCCTGAGCCTGGAGGGCCGGAAACGATGCCGATCACGGGATGCCGACGAGTGTTGACCATGTCGAATTCTGGCACGTCAGGCATCATCATCGTTCGCGCTCGACGGCGGCCAAGGCACTGGACCCCGACCCACAGGTCTACGGCGCGCAGTAGCGTTGAATCTGCGGCCGATGCGCGGTCGGCCCGAGATCGGGGCTGAGCCTGATCCACAGGGCCGTCATCGCCGCCGAAACCGCCGGATGAAACGCCACCTCGGCGGGGTCGCGGTAGGCGAGTTCGGTTGCCTTGTCAGGTTCTTGCAGCGCAGGCTGACCGGCGACGCACTGCGCCCGGTAGAAGTAACCGGTCCAAGAAACGCCGTCGAACTCGTATTCATCGTGATGGACTTCCTCGATCTCCACAATCGTCAGGCCCGTCTCCTCCCGTATCTCTCGGACAGCGGCTGCTGCGGGCATCTCACCTGGCTCGACTTTGCCGCCGGGTAGATTCCAGTACCCGAAGTGGTCACGGACCAGCAAAACCTGACCCACGGGGTTCACGACAAATACTCGGGCGAACGCGATCTGATGCGCACTCACAGCAGAACTCCTTCGTTGATCAGTCGCACGCGCTGCGCGGGTTCAGACGCCGTGGCCAGGGCGGCGGCCAACAGGTCCAGTACTGGCAGGGTGGCTTTCACTCGGCGGTGATCCAGTGGACCTCATGGATTACGCCGTTCTCGATCAGGTAGCGGTCCATCTCAAGGTCGAAGATCGTCTGCGGATCGTTGCGATCTACTCGGTACTCGCGTGCCTGCACGCGCCCGTCCTCGAGGGTCCGCACGTTCGTGTAGCGGCGGATCCCCAGCGGTGTTTCGAACTCCTGGTACATCTTCCACCCGGCCTCGGCGGTTTCGCCTCGCATCTCGGCTGCTCCGAGCTCGAACAGACGCTGTTTCTCACCCGGCTCGAGGTCGTCGAACGGGTCTGTCTCGTCCATGGTCGGATCCCTTCGATCTAATTTCTACTCAGCAGTTCCGGGGGGAGCGCTGGGACACAGGGGTTGTTTTGGGTTTCAGTGCGATCAGATGGGCGAAGCGGGCCGTTTCGAGGTAGGGGTGCCGGTCGGCGAGCAGGTTTTCCAACCGCAGCAGTTCGCCGAAAAACTGTGGGTCGTGTTCGGCCTCGTCGTCGCTGATCAGATCGCATACCGCGCGCACCCCGTAGCGGACCGGTCGGCCCAGGCCTGCGGTGATCATGTCGGCGGCCAGCTCGGTCGCGGTGATCGCGTCGACCTCGACGTTATAGGTGAGTGCGGGCCAGGTTGGGGCGTCCAGCAGCCGTATCGCCTCGGCGAGCTCCCCGCGCCGCACGGCGGCGATCAACGGGTCGCTGGCGGGGTTGGGCACGAGCACCGACAGCAAGCCCCCGGGCGCCAGGACCGACACCATCGCCGCGAGCACTTCGGCCCGGCCGGGCACGTATTGGAGCACGTTGTGGGCCAGGACCACATCGAACGATCCTTCTGCCGCGACGCCGGCCAGGGCTTCGATGTCGGCGAGGCGTGTCTCGAGCAGTTCCGCGCAACCGTTGCTTCCGGCCAGCGTTATGGCCTCGTCGAGCGATGCCTGGGAGGTGTCGACGATCGTGACGTGGTGGCCCAGGGCTGCCAGGTGCAGCGCGTCCAGGCCGTTGCCGCCGCCGACGTCGAGGACCCTCAGCGGCCGGTGCGGTAAGTGGCGAGCGAGGTTGGTCGCGACCTGCTCGTAACGCAATCGGCCCCACGGGGTCTCCTGGTAGCGACGGAAAGCATCCAAGTGCCGATCGAATTCCGAGACCATAAGGCCCTTTCTACGCGAAAGTCGCTGGTGGTGAACACGAATCGGCGGACCCGTCAACGGAGATCGGCAGCGCCGAGCACGTCGATCGTTTCCGACCAGGGCCGGGTGGGGGTGCGGGGATCGTCTCGGTGCAGGGTGGCTATCCAGCCATCGGAGAAGCCGCCGTCAGGGCGCAGGCATAGCCCGCGCACGCGGCCCTCGAATCGGAATCCGTTGCGCCACGCTGTTTTTGTCGAGGCCCAGTTGCCGACAGCGGCCTGCCAAGCCATCAGGTGCTGTCCGTCATGCTCGAAGGCATGGTCGAGGACTAGGCCCAGCGCGATCGACATGAGGCCGGCACCGCGAAAGGCGGGGTGTAACCCGTATCCGACTTCGGCGGTGCCGTGGCCGGTGGGCCGGTAGTCGATTGTCCCGGCGAACGCGTACTCGCCTTCCTCGCAGCGGGTGGTGATCGCCCAGAATCGCGGCGAAACGGCGCAGGGCTGGGCCCAGCTGCTGCGGGCGAGGTCGAGTAGCTGATGGGCGTGCTCGAGGTTGTAGGGGCGGGGGATACGAGTGTATTCGAGCATTGCCCGGTCGTGGCACTGCTCGACGATCGCCGGAATGTCCTCGGCTCGGTGACCACGCAGCACGACCATGCGATGCGCGTCGGTAAGGATCGGGGCCGCCGCGGGTGTACTGGCAGTCCAGGATGCGAGCGCGTCGGCGAGTTGGCCGGCGGCCTGCGGTGCGCTGATCGAGGTGGTGTCGATCACGAGATCGGCGGCGTAGGCGAGCCATTCGCGGCGGGCGTCGACGAAGGCGGGGATGTGCTGTCGACGCCACTCGGCCGCGGCGGGCAGGTCGCGGTCTGCGGTGATGCGCTCGTCCAACGCGTCGGGGTGGACGTCGAGCAGCACGTGGTGCAGCGAATACCCTTGTCCGCGAATGCTGTCGGCGATCTCGAGCCAGTACCGCTGGTTCAGTACGGTCTGGACGATCAGCAGAGGCTGGCCGGTCTCCTCGGCGAGCTCGTGGGCGACGATCGGCACAAGGCGCCGCCATGAGCGAAGATCCTGGAAGTCGGTGATCTCGCACTCGGGGAACTGCGGGGCGAGCATGAATCCGACGTACTCGGGATCGAAGATCCGCCATCGCTGATCTGTGGCGACCAGCGCTTTGGCCAGAGTCGACTTTCCGGAGCCGAAACTGCCGTTCAACCAGACAGCTACGCGCGAGCGTTCGGACAATGCGATACCCCAATAATGTTGGTGAACGGGAGAAACGGGTGTCTATGAGGCACCGTCAGGGCCGAAGGTGGAGGTAGAGACGGTGTCCGGTGGCGATCTGCTGCACGACCAGAGGCAGCAGCGTGTGCTCGGCGGCCAGCACACGGGCAGCGAGTGTGTCGACGGTGTCGTCGGCGAGGACCGGGACCTCGAGTTGGGCGATGACCTCGCCAGTGTCGTATTCGTCTTCGACCAGATGGACAGACGGGCCGCTGACCTTGGCGCCGGCATCGAGAACAGCCTGGTGAACGCGGGCGCCGAACATCTGAGTGCCGCCGAAAAGCGGTAAAGGTGCGGGGTGCACGTTGACGATTCGGGGTGCGAACTCCTCGAGGGTCCGCGGGCCGAGCTTCTTCATATAGCCGGCCGTGACGACCAAGTCGACCGAGTGCTCGACGAACATGGCGCGGACGGCGTCGTCGAGTTGGTCGGGATCGGATGGGGCTTGCCCGACAGATGGCGGGTCGGAATCTCGTTCTCGCGCGCATACGCCAGCCCGAGCGAGCCACTGTTGTTGCTGATCACAGCCACTATTTCGAACTGCGCGTCGATTTGCAGTGATACCAGGTGCAGCGCGCGCAGGTTGGAGCCGTTGTGCGAGACCAGGACACCGACGCGGAGCTTGGGCATGGACCGTTAGTCTTCCACAGCCGATTGTCGCCCGGGGTGGGTAACTTGGCCGGGCATGAACCAGCGAATCGTGATCATCGGATGTGGCGGCAGCGGCAAAACTCACCTCGCCAACCAGCTCGCCGCCCTCCACGGGCTCCCGCTGACCCACCTCGACGCCGTCTACTACGACCCCGACTGGAACCCGCTCCCGGCCGAAGAATTCCAGGCCATCCAGCAACGCCTCGTCGACGCACCCCGCTGGCTGATCGAGGGCAACTACGCCGGCACCATGGCGATCCGGCTCGCCGCTGCCGACACCGTCATCTTCCTCGACTTGCCCGCCCGCACCTGCATCACGGGAGTGCTGCAACGACGCTGGCGCTACCGCGGCGGCCAACACCACGACGGCGTTTACGACCGCATCACCTGGGGATTCCTGCGCTACATCTGGTGCTACCGCGCCCAGATACGCCCCCGCGTGCGCGACCTGATCGCCGAACGCGGCAAGCCTGGCGAGCTGGTCACGCTGACCAGCCGCCGCCAAGCCACGCGCTACCTCGCACGCCTGCGCGCGCAAGCCCGCACCACCAGCTGACACCGAAATTCCTACGAACAGCTTGGCGGCGAAGGCACGATCAGTCTTGGGCACCGACGATCGGAAGCCACGGGACAGCGTCGTGGCGAAAACTTTGCCGCCTGGGGATCAAATCCGTGCTGTCATCGAGGCTCATCATCGTCACGCCCACCAGTTCTGCGTCACCGTCGTCCTGGGCCGCGACAGAACTCCCGCAGATACCGCAGAAACCACGCTGAGAATCGGGAAAGGTGTTGTACCAGAACGGCTCTCCGTCTGGTCCGGTCCACTTGAACCCTTCGCGCGGGAAGTCGACCCACGACATTATTGGGCTACCGGACAATCTCTGACAGTGGGGGCAACTACAAAGTTCCCTGTCAAGGGTTTCTGTTCAAGTGGTCTTGTCGACCGAAATTATTGAGGGTAGGCCGATCAGCAGGGGCGATCCCCACACGGACAACGGGTCTGCACACCAGCCGCCGGGCCAGCGTCCTCGCGTGCGACCCGCACCTGGATGGCTCGTCTTCTATCAACTGCGCGGCGAGATGGCTTGACGGTTCGCCGGTTACCTGTGTCGAGTTGCTGCGAGGATGTGTTGTAGGGGCAGGGGCGGCCTGTCGGTACGAGGGAGTGGAATGAGTGCGTCTGTTGCGGTCCGTCGGGCTAGTCGCTGGCAGGATTCGGTGCGGTTGCTCCTGCTGATCGATGCGGCGGCGGTGTCACCGGCTGAGGGGGAAACGGTGCCGGCCTCGACGGTCGGAGTGGTTCACACCCAGGTGCGGCTACAGAAGCTCGACTTCTGGGTTCGTAATCCGGACTACCTGGCCTACGAACTCATGAACGAATACGAGGCCGCTCCAGATGTTCCGCGGTTGCTCGCGCTGGCTGCCGAGATTCTGGAGTCCGAGGAGCCGGACCTACGACGCTTCCCTATGCTGCGATATAAGTACGGGGCCTTCGAGGAGCTCGATGACGCGCTGGCCCCGTTGGTTGAGAGGGGTGTGTTACGGAAGACGCAGATCCTGGGCCAGGAGCGAATCGTGGAGCACATCTACTTCTTGCTTGAGCGAGGCCGAGAGGTAGCCCGCTCGATACTCGCCGAGGCGCCAGTATTGGCGTGGTATGTCGAGCGTACCCGCATGGTCGTGGAGTTGGTCGACGGTCTTGGCGGTACACAGCTGAAGGACCGACAGTATCTGCTCCGGGACTATGCCGATACCCCGTGGGGAAAGCACATCGTCCCCGTGACCGACCAGGCCCGGGCACGGCTGCTCGAACTGCAGGCAGCATCCGTTCTGGCAGTTGCGGATATCGATGACACGGAGGTTTCATGACTGTGCCAGGCTCGGACCTTTTCCCTGCTGAGCAGCCGAACGAAGTGCCCACCGCGAGCGAGATTCTGAAAGGGGTTGCGGCGAAACTGGAGCTGACGCCCGAGCAGGTCGAGCGAACTCTCGCCGAAGCGAACATCACCCTGAAGAGTCCGACTGCTGCCGACCGTCGACTGCGTGTCCTGCGGTTGCGGGCTAGGGGAGTGAAGTACTCAGGTGAGAGCTTCACCGTCGAGCAGGCGTTCACCTCCGGCGTATGGGCGATCGTGCACCCAGACAACAGCGCCGGAAAGACGAGTCTGCTGGAGTTCCTGGTCTGGCCGTTACGCGGAGAGCCGCGGGATCTGCCGCCAGATGTCCGATCCTGGCTGCGACACCTCAGCCTCGACATTGCGTTGGCTGGCCGCCCGATCCGCCTCGTTTTGGACAGCGAGGACTCTCAGCACACCTCGTTGCGGCTGCGGGTCCTGACCGCAAGCTCCACAGACGACCTTCTGGTCGCTGAGGATGCCGCATTGCGTCTGCTCGCGCGGGCATCCGGCAACGATGAGATCACCCGATGCGTCGGCGCCTTCTTCTTGGACGCGTTGCGCATGCAACACACGAACTTGTGGCAAGCCGGCGGCGGCGCCGCCGGCGAAGGCGTCCCTCAAATCCATGGTTGGGCCTCCTACTTCGGGGCCTGCTATCTCAACCCTGGCGGCGATGAGATCCTCATCGGGGATGTCAGCGCGGTAGGACTGTCAGCGCGGTTGATGGAATTGTTCGTCGACATCCCCTACAGCACAGCGCTGACCCAGCTCTCGGTCGCCAGGAAGCGCGAGAAGAAAACTACTACGCAGGAGCAGCGACGAGCAGAAAGCGACGCCGAAGCCCGTCTGCACGACCGCGAGACCTGGCAGAACGAACTCACCTCCGCGTCCGGGCAGATCGCGGCACTACGGACGGCGTCGACACAGGAGATCTCCCCGGCTATGCGCGCCGCCGATCAAGCGGCGACAGATCTCCGTGCGAAGCGTGCGCTTCAGGAGGAAGCCGAGCAGACTCTCACTCAGGTGTCCGCAGCACGAGTGCGCGCCGGTCAGACCCTCCTGGACGCGCGCGAGACCTGGCAGGCCCGGCGAGTCCTGGGACGTCTGGACCCGGTCTGTTGCCCGCGCTGTGAAGAACCACTGGATGGCCCACGCCGCAGCCGGGAACGTGAGCACGCGAACTGCGCGGTCTGCACGCGACCGCTACCCAAGGTCGACGAGGAGACTGCTGAAGTCCGGCTTGCAGAGCTGGAGCACGCTCTCTCAGCCGCGCAGCAGGCAGAGCAGGAGGCGGACCAACAGCACGCGACCGCGGTCGAGGCGGTCGAGCTCGCGCTGATCACTCATCACGACACAGCCGCGGATCTGGAGCAACTGCTCGCGACCTCACAGGTGCACAATCGGTTGCGAGCATTGGAGATTCGGGCAGCAGAGCTGCGTGGACGACTTGAGGCGACCGGATCCCCGTCGGCCGTCCCGCCTATGTCGTTATCCGCGCAGGTTCTGGCTGCCACCGAGGAAGCGGTCCGCGCGGCCGTCGATCGTTCGGCCGCGCAACTGTTCCCGGCGATGAACGATCAGATTGTCGAGCTCGCGACACGGTTCGGTGTACAGAATCTCGATAGTGTCAAGCTCGACCGCTCCGGCAAGGTCAACGCTGTCAAGGCCGGGGTGAGGACGCCGTTCAAGAAACTCAGTCGCGGCGATCGGCTCCGGATGAGAATCGCGACCGTCATCGCGCTCCTGCGTGTCGCTGCCAACCGGGGAGTCACCACGCATCCCGGACTACTTCTCATCGATTCCGTGGCCGCCGAGGAGGTTACCGAAGTCCCGGCTCGTACTTTGATCGCCGAGCTGCAAGCGGTCGCCGCTGAACTGCCCGATCTGCAGGTTATTCTCACCACCGCTCAGCCCGAGCTCGTTGCCGCGCTCCCGGAGGACTATCTCATCACCTCGGGCGGTGAGCACCTGTTCTGAACTGCATGCTTTCGAATCGTCCAGTGCTCAGGAGAGGTCCGTGACCTCGAATGTGGATCAGGCGCTGCAGATCTGGGCCAGCAGCGCCACCGACAGCGAACTGGAGGCTGGGCCCTGTCTGGCGGACCTCGGCGGGCTCGAGGCGGTCCTGGCGGAGGCCGATCATCTCGCAACGGGCCCCCTCTTCCCGTACCTGCTCATGGCTGTGGGCGCAGATCTCGACAGTGTGGATAGCGAACAGTCACGGCAACTGCTCGATGCTGCGGCCAAGGGTCTGCGGGAGCCTCAGGCGGCCTGGATTCTAGCCGACGCGGTCGATGCTCTCTGCGCCCGACCGGCTCTGGCGACTCGTCTCGGTAGCCGGGTGGTGCGGGACCTGGCGGCGCACGCAGAAGCCGCGCTCGCCGGCGATGTCGATGCCGCGTTCGCTCATCCGGCTATCGCCGGGCTTCTCCGTTTGGCTCTCGCCGAAACGGCAAGCCCCCACCGCGTGCTTGCCATACTCGCAGAGATAACCGGCGACGAACCCTCTGAGGCACTCGAACGCGTGCCAATCCTCGTCGGCGTCGCTCACGACCACTTCGGGGACGAGGCGCTGCTCGATGTGCTCAACACACTAGAGAATCAGCCCGACCTTTCCGGCGCCACTCGCGCTGATGCCAGCTTCGAGTTGGCCGTCGCGGATATGCGCGCGGCGCTGGAAGCATCCGAACGCCCGGCCGTCGAAGAAAATCTGCGGCGAGCGCACATGCGATTCAAGGAACTCGACAGAACCCAAGAAGCACGCCTGGACGCCCGCGCTCACGCCGCAGCCCTCGAAGCGATCCTCGCCTTCGGCGAGTGCGAACAATCTCCCCAGAGAACATCGGCCGCGTTGCGCCTGGCCGAGGCAACCGACCAACTCGCAGCTGCGACTATGCAACTGGCGGCGTGGACCTACGGAATGCACCGACTGGACTGGCTCAGCGCCCGCGGTCTCTCCCAAGCGGCGTGGTCCAAACTCGTCACCTCGCTCCACACCGTTCACGCCCACTTGGACCTTCCCAGCTGGTACGACCCTGCCGGAACCCTGAGCGACCTGCTCGACGTCTACGTGGCCAGCCGAAGTATCCACATCGGCACTCCCACCGAAACCGGTCTCACGGCACTGATCAGCCCACCGATCGAAGCGGCATTCATCCGCCGCGAAGGACTACTCCACCAGCTGGAGCAGGCACTGGCAACCGACCCCCAGTTCACCGACTCACCTGACGCGCAAGCACTACACACCGTAGTCCGCGCTCGACGAGAGGCAGCTGCATCGGCGGAGCAGGTGGTGCCGGGAAAAGCCTTCGCGGCCCATCCCAGCCTCGCCGCCCTCCTCAACACTGACGGTCCTGCACTGCTCGACGACCTTGACCCCCACCTACTAGACAAGATCGAGCAACTGCTCCAGCAAAGGGAACGAGGTTTCACCCCGACCGGAAACTCACACTTCGATGACCATATGGAATCGCTATTGGAGGTGCTGGTCACGTCACCAGCCCGGCCTGGAAGCCGCGCGACAGCCACTACTTCTCCACCCTCCTTGAGCAGTTCTTGCGGTTCCTCTATGACCGCTTCGACGCCCAAGCCGACTACTACGGCACACGCACCGAATATCTCGGCCCTGCACCGAAGAAAAATGACGGGACCACTGATTACTGGGACGAGAAGCGCGTCCAAGACGACCTCCACCAGCACCTCGCCGGCATACTCACCCCCGCGACCATTCAACGCGAACTCATCGATGTCGCCAGCGGCAGAACCGATGTTACCTACACCCCCGAGCCGGGCAGCCGATTCGTTGCCGAGGTCAAACGCCGAACCACCAAGTGGACCCGGGACAGCATCGAGAAGAGCTACCTCGCGCAAGCCGCGAACTACACCGCCACCGGGCCACCCTTCGGCTTGCTGCTCGTCGGTGACCACAGCAGCCACGCTGCCGGTTACCCCAGCGTGCAGGACAACGTCTGGATCATCCGCCATGCACGCAGCGCAACCGAAATCCCCCGGCTCATCGTTGCCGGGATCCTGCCCATCGGTCGGCCGACACCATCTGCGCTACGCATACCCCGCCCGTGAGACGCGTCTCTTGATCACCGGCTTCGTGTTGAGTTGCGCTGTAGCGGCAGCACGGCGCTCGCCGAAAAAGTCCAGCGAGCGCCGTCAATCGCCGCAGGAGTCGCACAGGCCCGATCGAACCAGCCGATCGTTGCACGCTTTAGGTGAATCAATGGCCGGACTGCGACAGCTTGCGGGCACACTCAATCCTGCGCGCCAACGATCGGAAGCCACGGGACGGCGTTTGGGCGGAAACTCTGTCGCTCGGGCACCAAGCTGCTGTGGTCATCGAGGCTCATCATGGTGACCCCGACCAGTTCGGCGGCGCCGTCATCCTGAGCACCCACTGAGCTTCCGCATGCTCCGCAGAATCCTCGCTGGGAGTCTGGGAAAGTGTTGTACCAGGTCGGTTCTCCTCCGGGTCCTGTCCATTCGAACCCTTCACGAGGGAAATCGACCCACGACATGACCGGGCTACCGGACAGCTTCTGACAGTCGCGACATGAACAAAGGTGAGGGAATGACAGTTTCCCTGACGCCTGATATCTGATGTTTCCGCACAGGCATCCGCCAGTGTGCATGGCAATCATATCCTTTCATTTGATTGTTCGCTGGGTAGATAGAGCACAGGGTTTGCCAATAGCATTCACCTGGCCGCAATCCGGGAGCATTGGCGGCGGTACATCTGTCGCCAATCATCATCTGCCCGCCATCCGGTCGTAACGACCGTGCCGACGGGCACGTTCGACCGCCCACGCGCGCTCGGACTCGCAGTACGCGCCGACCTGACGCAGCGCGTCGGCCGACACATAAAACGTCCTGTCCCGCTTCGACCGCGACAACGCCCGCGCCACCTGGCCGTGGCAGTACCGGCCGAACCACAAAGGCTGGGACGGGATCTCGAACGTCAGCATCGCGCCGGCTTCCTGGCGCCGCAGCCCCGAGCTGAGCATCAGGCCGACGAATGCGGTGTTCCGCAGCTCGGTGCGCGCATCCCAGCCCAGCATCGGCGCTGACGCTCGGTCGAGCCCGCGCAGTCCGAGGTCCTGCCACAGTCCCCAGGCCCGTGGCGTCAACCAGGTGACACGTGCACTCCGCGCGTGCGCTGCCCGGTCCTCCCGGCGCCCCACATCGACAGGCAGCGGGAGAACCCCAGCCCACCTGTACAACCGCGTGAACGCCGCGGCCTCGCGGTCCCACTTCGCTCCGCCGATCCGATGCGGGTTCTTCGGTGAATCGCATCGGAATTCGCGATACGCCCTCAAATCAGATCGGGTCGCTTGCCGCCACGGAATACCTCGCCGCCACAGCCACGACAACAGCACTCGGATATCGGTCGCGTAATTCCGGCGCTTCTCACGCTTGAGACCGCGAAACGCATCCGACAGAACGAATTTCAGCAGATCTGAATCGACAACGAAGTCGGGCCGCACGAACACCGGATCACCGGGACGAAGCCCAACCCGGTCCACAGCGGCGGGGAGATCCTGTATGCCCAGCACCCCATCCGGCGGGAGCTGCCCCCACCGGTCGGCGTCGGGAACGAAAACGAGCCACCACTCGTCCACCCTGCTCCTTCGTGAGTTGTTGAACTCACTCAATCATCAGGGAAGCACAAGTGCGGCCAGTTCGCCTCACCGTCAGCCCGGAACCGGATCTGCCCACACAGGCAGCCACCCTCATACATCGGCGTTCCCTTTCGAATCGAATTGTGTTGCAAACATTGTGATTTGGCGGGCACCCCAGGTTGCAGCCAGGCACCGGACCGGGCCAGCGTAGAGCATCGTGAGCCGCCGATCCGGGATGTGCGGGGTTGCGCCGCTTGCCCTGGGTCAGAAGACCGCGGACTGCTGGAACAGGCTGATGTCATTGCCGCCGGTGGCGGCCATGCAGAGCCGTTCGATCCCGATGCCGAGGCCGACGCTGTGTGCCGGAACGGCACCGGCGAGGATCGCCTTCTGCACCAGTGACTGTTCGGGGTTGTAGAGGCCGATCGCGCTGGCGCGGCGGATGAATGCTTCGGCGTCGGTTTCGTCTTCGTAGCCGTGGACGACTTCGGCACCGTCGATGAAGACTTCGAACCGGTTCAGGATCGCCGCGGTGCCTTCGCGCAGTTTGGCGCAGGGTTCGTTGCCTCCGAGGGGCATATCGACCAGGAACATCGCGGTCTCGGCGCTGCGTGGTTCGAGTTCGGTGGCAATGTAGGACTCGAGCAGGTCGTACAGCGGTGTGTCCGACGGCAAGTCGAGGTGGTCGGCTAGGGCAGCAGTGTGCCGGTCCAAGGTCTCACGTGTCAGGTCGACCCCGAGGGTAGCCCCGAGGTGTTCTGCAACTGAGATCCGCTGCGAAGTGCCTGGGTGTGCGAGGCTAACCAGTTTCTCGGCGAGGTCGATCAGGTAGTCGTAGCTGGCCTGCGCGGCATACAGGTCCAGCATGCTGAATTCGGGAATGTGGGTGGCGTCGGAGGTCTCGTTGCGGAAGCAGGGGCCGATCTCGAACACCCGTGGGGTGTGGGCGAGCTGGTAGCGCAGTGCGGGGCCGATCATGCTGCGTAGCCACCCGTTGTGGCCGCCCACGGCGGCGCGGGCGCGTTTGCCGGTCAGATCGTCGGCCTGCCGAAAGGTGGGTGTGGTGACCTCGGCGAACCCTTGCTCACGCAGCAGAGCCCGGATCTTGTACAGCAGATCGGATTTGACCTCGATGGCCTCGCGCGGGGTCAACGTCACCTCGGCTGCGGCGGGGCTCATGCGAAGTAGTCCTCGCACATGCCGGCGCGCACGGTGTCGAGGGTGAAGCAGTGGAATCCGCCGCCGAACAGGCGGCGGTGGCGGTGCTGGACGGGGATGACGGTCAGGCCCTTTTTCTCCAGGGTGCGCATGAGATCCGGGCACAGGCTGTTGACCACGACGGTGTCTTCGTCGACGGAGAGCACGTTGATGTCGATGTAGCGGGAGGCCAGGTTGAACCCGAAGTCAGAGTAGTCCGGGAAGGCGTCCTCGTTCTGTTCGGGCGGAACGACGACGTCCCAGCCGTGCAATGGCTCGGGCAACGCGTCGAGGTAGTCGGTGGAGCGCAGCATCAGCAGGCCAGGGCGCAGCGGCACCACGATGGAGTCGATGTGACTGTCGGCGATGGCGTCGAGCCTGTGGAATCGCAGTTCGGGGAAGGTGCGTCGGAGCCAGGACAGGCCGAGTTCGTGGTTGGTGTTGGCGACGTTGACCAGGACATCGCGGCCCAGGCGGATGCATTGGGCGCCGTCGAAGATCAGTTCGTACCCCAATCCGGGCAGCACGCGGGTGTCGGCATCGCCGATAACCCCGGACAAGTCAAACGGCTGGCCGTCGAAGAAGCTCGGGTCCAGCGACTGGCGCGCGAGCGCCGGCCGTGGCATTGACAACCATCCCGATCCGGCGTTGAGGTATCGGTAGAAATGGGGTTTGAGGTAGTCGTTCTCGAATACCCTGCCTCGTATGTGCGGGGCGGTCTCCACGATGGTGTCACCGAAAATGATGGTCTGGTCGCGCACGTTCAACGGCGGCGTTTCCCGGGCCGACCACCACGGCGAGCAGACCACGGCGCGCTCGGTGACCGGCTCGGGACGCAGCACCTGCACCCCGGCTTCGGTGAGCGCGGCGCAGAGCCCTTCCACGTCTTCTTCGAGTTCATCGACCAGCTTCGGCGGGATCGCCAGTTCCCGGCCGCCGTCTGCGGCGGTCGGGGTGACGTTGTCGAGGTAGAACAGCCGGAAGCTGGCATCGAGATCGTGGGAGGTGTAGCCGTTGGGGTCGCCGACGATCACTTCGCGCAGTGTCGTGAATTCGTCGAAACTGTTGACCGACAGAGACATTCGGATCCTGTTCAAGTTGTGCCGCGACTGGGCCCCGGCGGGGATCAGGTGTGGGGCTGGTGTTCGGTGAGCTGGAAGTGGAGTGTGGCCACGATGTCGTCGAGCACCGAAGGGACGTCTGGGGTGCAGCGGCGGCGGAAGAAGTAGCCGGAGCACCAGGGAACCTCGTCCCAGCGCGGGTAGTGTTCGCGCAGGATGGCGGCGGCTTCGGGCAGCTCGCGCCAGCCGATGCCCGGAAACCAGTGGTGGACCGGGTGGAACATGTCGTCGTTGTGGCCGCCCATCAGGTGACGAGTAACAGCGTGAGAGGTCCAACCGCGGGTCTGATGGATGACGTCGGTGTTGTGGATCAGGCCGGCGTGGTTACCCAGGTCGGTCAGCCAGGTGACTATGGGGCGGACCACGATCAGCGGCAACGCCCAGTAGAGCACGAAGTCGAAACCGTGGCCGAGCGACGCCGCAGCGACGGCAGTCGCGGCCCAGACCGCCCACCGTGTTGTGGCGGCCTTCCAGCTCTCGTCACCAGCTTTGCCGGCCAAGGTGAGGAACCCATACGCGGGAAGCTTCCACACCGCGTTGGCGATGATCACGTGGATGACGAACGCTCTCTTGTCCGGCCACGGCGCATGCGCGCGGCGTGAGATGTAGGAGTGCAGCATTGGATCCTCGGGGCTGCCGAGCTTCGCGTGATGAATGCGGTGGCTGCGCCGATAAGGGGTGAACGGCTCGCCGAGGGCCACACAATTGAGATGCCCGAGGATGGTGTTCGCGCGGCGAGAGCGTGTGAGCTTGGTGTGGATCGCCTCGTGGGTCAGATTCGACAGGTGCCGTTGCCGGATCCCGATGTAGAGCATGCACGCTACGGTCAGGATCGGCTGGCCGACGGCGATGCCGACCGCGGCGGTAGCGGCGGCAGCGAGGTAGTCGCGGGACAGGTCGAGGAAGCCTTCAACGCGGCCGCGGACACACAGTGCGTCCATCCGCGCAATCAGATCGGCGCCGAAGGCGCGGCGAACCGGTCCGGATGCTCCTGCCGAGGGGCGCCGTCGGGTGGACTCGCGCGCCGCGATGGTCATGCTCACTCTCCACGCTAGGTTCGGGATGAGCACCAGCACGGGCCTGCGCAGTGGCGCGGCCGGGCGCTCGGTGCCCTCGATCGGAGTCGGGTCAGGGGTGTGCGCGGGACCACGAGACAAGTCGAGTCGAATCATGGTCCCGCACAGGGTGTTTGCTCTGCGGCGTCAGACGCCGTCGGGCCGCACGCCGGCCTTGAGAGCGTCAGGCCGGACACCGACCTTGAGCCCGGCGTCGGGCCGGACACCGGCCTTCAGCGCGGCGTCGGGCCGCACGCCGGCCTTGAGCGCATCGGGCCGGACACTGCTCTTGAGCATCTGCGACATAGTGATTTTCTCCTTCTTCTTCGGTGGGTTACTGCGGGAATCAAGGGAGGGTGGCGGCGCGGGTGGCCAGTTGCGACCACCAGGCACTCATGCCCTCGAGGATTTGGAGCCAGCCGTCGACGATCTGCGGCAGATCCAGGCCGAACAGCTCGTACTCGCGGATGAACCGCGCAATGCCTTCGATGTGGGCGGCCTCGACGCTCAGACCCTCCACGGCCGCAGCCTCGTGGCCCTCGTCGAGATGCAGCGAGTAGTAGTAGTCCAGGTGCGGCAGCTCGGTGTCTGCGCCGACGGTGAGCGCGGCGTAGCGGTCGGTGATGGCGCGCAGCAACACAGTCTCATCGATCGCCACGCCCTCGGTCGCGTAGTAGCCACCGCAGATCCGGCCCACCGATGACCCGATGACCAACCAGTCGTGCAGCGATACCAGGGTGAGAGTTCTCCGGTGCCGGCAGATGCCCGTTGACCAGCAACCCGAGATCGGCCAGCAGAGCACCGGAGTAAAGGGTGTAGTGCGCGGGCACCTTGCCCCGCTCCCCGCCCTCCTCAAGATGGTTGCGCCGCAACTCATGCGCCAGCTCCATGCATCCGCCCTGCACGGTGTCGGCGGCTTGGCGCAAAAAATCGGAGTTGTAGCGGGCGAATACGCTCAGCTCCCGGATGTACAGGGCGGCTTGGCCTTTGGTCAGGGTCACTGGTGAGACCTCGGCGGTGATCTGCTCGAACAAGGCGGCGACCATCGGCACCATGTGCTTGTCGACCAGATCGTTTCCGCTGACCTCGGGCTTGTTGAGCAAGACGCTGGTGATCGCGGCCTTGGTCGCGGGGTTCTCATCGAGGTAGCGCTGAACCTTCGAGGCAGTCATGCCACCACCTCCGCATCGGGTTCGGTAAGCACCTGGATGCCGCCAGTTTCGAGCAGCAGCGCCAACGTGTCCCCTCCGAGCTCGTCGGTGATGCGCACGGTCTGCCCGTCAGCAAGAGCCGCCAGAGCCGCACCCCAGGCCGAGGATTCAGGCACGCTGAGCACCTGGCCGCGGACGGTGACACCGATGTTCAGGCTGTCGTCGATATCCGGATCGGGGTGCAGTGTGTACGGCGCCGCGACTCGCAGATGGGTGCCCCCGGCGGCGTGGGTCACCACTGCCTCGCGAGCTGCGTCGCTACGGGCGAGGTCATGCTCGGTGGCCTCCCAACCACCGTTGCTGAGCAGGGTGCGCCACCGTGCGTCGACCAGCTCACCTATCTTGTCCTCCAACTGCGCCGAAGCCGCAGCGAACATGTCGGCGGCCGCAGTGGTCAAGCCCGCAGCGATCGGACCGATGCCCGCGCCCAGGGAATGCATCGATGAGGGCTTCTCGTCGGCGACGTCGCTCGGCACAACGGACTCGAGGACCGCGGGCAGCACCGACAGCGCCAGCATGCGCGTATCGGAGTAGGTGTAGAGCGGGACAGCCACCGAGACAGAGAATTCATCCTGCACGCCGACGTGGAACACCCGCCGAGGCAGGTACAGCACGTCGCCGGGTTCCAGATCGAATCGCTCGCCACGATCGAGAAGGGCGGTGTAATCACCGAAAGTCGGTGCGCGGCCCCCGGTCAGCTCCCGATACAGCTCACCCGACCAGCAGTAGAAGTGTTTGGTACCCGGGCCGAGGTGGACCAGGAAGGCATCCTCGTAGCCCTCGTGCACCCCGAACGCCGTGCCAGCGTAGTTCCCGGCGAAGGCGACCTGCTCGCTGCCACCGATCGGCACGCCCCATCCAGCGTGCGCAGACCCGATCAGCTCACCCAACACCCCCGCCAACTTCGGCGAGGTGGTCTCAAGGTTGTTGATCACCAGCGAGAACCGCTCAGCGAAGGTGAGATTCTGCATCCAGGCGACGAAGTCCTCATCGGACCACGGGGCCATCAGCACACGGTCGATAGCCTCGTCGTGGCGTTCCTCGCCGACGTAGACGCGGATGCGGGCGCTGGCGGGTTCACCGTAGGCGGCCGCGAAACGCAGCCTGCGCAGCCCATCGATGACATCGTTCGGGCCGAGGCGATCGGCCGGGACGATGCCCTTGAACAGATGCGGCGCTACTGCGCCGGCGGTCTTCTCAAGGAACTGAGTCGACCAGAACTCCGGCGACGGTGGCCAGGCGATCACAGGATCCGCAGCGGTGGTCATGACATCGCCTCCGTCGCGGGTGAGGACATGCTGATGATCAAGGTCTCTCCTCTCCTGCTGCGCAGCCCGCGATCAGCGGCTAGCCGCCTGCGGTGCGGGGCCTGCGACAGACGAACGTCTCGGTGCCCGTCACGCGGAAAGCTCCTTCCGCCGCGACGTACGAGAAGTGTTGGCGCTCAAGGGGTCTAGCCGCATCGCAAAAGCGGTCCGATTCCGTCCAGTTCTGTCCTATTCCGTCCACTGGACTACCGATCTGGATAGGATCGTGCGCTAGCTCGACACCTGAAAAAGGGGACGTGATTGGGGACCGTGCTCAAGATGCTGCTGGTCGAGCGGCATCTCAGTCATAAGGACTTCTGCGCCGAATACCGCAAGCACGCAGCTGCCCGAGAGGAACCCCCGGCACGAGCGACCTTCTACACCTGGATGTCGGGCGAGATGAAGGGTCTGCCGCAAAACCACCACCGCCGAGTGTTGGCACGGATGTTTCCCGGCTGGTCGATCCACACGCTGTTCTCTATGGCCAACGCTGCGACCGCGAGCCCGCAGCCGGTTGGGGACGATGCGGTGGACGAGGGGCCGGCGGCCTTCCTGGGCACGGAGATGGTTGATCGCGGCGCCACGCTGGTCGTGCCCACTTTCGAACTGGCCACCAGCTCGATCAAAGCGCTCGCGTCAGCCGGAATCCCCCGCCAGCACATATTCAGCAAGCAGGCGAGTGTGTTCAACGCCGCCCATCGCATCGACGTACCGGTGGCGCTGGCGGAAAACGACGTCCGCGCCATGCTGTATGTGATGTCGATGATTCAGCAGCACGACGGGATTACGGTCGATATCCAGAGCGATCGCGAGGTGGTATTGGCCTGCGACCGGCCCTATATCAGTTTCGGGCTCAGCTCCAACGACTGCACCCACATGTATCTGGAAAGCACCAGTGATCCGCTGTTCACCGTCCGCGACAACCCGCCGCCGGGGCAGGGTTACCTGGAACATCTCGAACTCGCTGACGGCCAGTGCTACAGCTCCGATGACAACCGCAACATCGGCATCATCGCTCGTGTCCGACCGGCTCCGCAGCTGCACCCAGACCGCTATTGGTTCTTCTGCGCAGGTCTCGGTTCCCGTGGCACGACCGGTGCGGGTTGGTATATGGCCAAACACTGGAACGCACTTCAAGAACGCGCCGCAGACCAGGAGTTCGTGGCTGTTGTCAGCGTGCGGACCTACTCCGATCAGACCGCCACCCTCGAACACCTGCTGACCCGCTGACCCGCTGACCCGCTGCCCCTGAAGGAGAACGGTGCCCGAAGCCCTGTTCGTGGGATTGTCCACCCTCGACATCGCCAACGCCGTCGACCACTACCCAGCCGAAGACACCAAAGCCCAAGCGCTGGATCAGTTCCTGGGGGCCGGTGGCCCTGCCGCCAATGCGGCGGTGGCATGCGCGATCGTTTCCGGGCGGCCTGCAACGTTGATCACCGCGCTCGGCACTCACCCGCTCGCCGATCTCGTCCGCCACGATTTGACCAGCTGGCACGTCACCGTGGTCGACACGACACCCGACCAGACCGACAAGCCACCGGTGTCGTCGATCGTGGTCGCGCTCGAAGCAGGCTCGCGCACGATCGTCGGTCTCGACGGGGCGCGGATCCAGGCGGCATACACGGCAGAAATCGGTCGGTATGTCGATGATGCCACGGTGGTGCTTGTGGACGGCCACCATCCTGAGCTGGCGTTGAGCATCGCTCGCCGCGCCAGCGAGACAGGGGTGCCGGTCGTTCTCGACGCTGGGCGCTGGAAGCCGGTCCACGATCGACTCCTGCCGCTGACCGATGTCGCGATCTGCTCGGCAGCGATTTCCCAGCCCGGCGTCGAGGGCGGCGGCATGGCGCTCCTGAAGCACCTTCGTGCGGCCGGACCCAAGCACGTCGCCGTGACGCGCGGGCCAGAACCGATCCTGTTCGACGAAGACGGCCGGCACGGCACTATCGACGTCACACCGGTCACCGATGCAGCCGACACGCTCGGCGCCGGCGATATCCTGCACGGCGCCTTCTGCGCCTACTACAGCGAGGGCCGCAGCTTCGTCGACTCGCTCACCGCTGCGTCTGAGGTATCGACACTGTCGTGCCGCACGTTCGGCACCCGCAACTGGGCCTCAAAACTCACCGAACTTCGCAAATGACGTAGCTACCTGCGGTTTCGCGCAACACCGTATCCGCACGGCCGCGGGTATCCGCGATCAGCCGGGCATTGGGCATATCACTATCGCTGATCTTGGTGTGCGCTTGCTCAGCAGTCTTGCCCCCGCCCAGGTGGCGTTCGGTCAGCCGGAGCTCGATGACGCGGTCTTCGGCGTCGAGGTACCACACCTCATCCAATTGGCTGGCGACCTCGACCCAACCGGGCCGCTCAAGCAACAAGTAGTTGCCCTCGACGACTGCGATCCGCTGATCGGAGAAGCTGATCGCGTCCGGCACCGGGTCGTGCAAGTCCCTGTCGTAGACCGGCCAGGGCACGCGATACCCGAAAGGGCTTTCACGCAGCAGTTTCAGCCGCTCGACGAATGCACCAACCTCGAAGGTGTCGGGTTGGCCTTTGCGTTGACGCGCGCCGACCGCGTCCAGCTCCGCGGAGGTCCGGTGGAAGCCGTCCATCGGGGCGATCTCCGCCGAGATGCCATGTTCTGCGGTCACAGCCGCGGCCAGAAGCTGCGAAAGCGTCGATTTCCCTGCGGCTGGCGGCCCGGTGATCCCGAGCAGGTAGCGACGGCGAGCTGGAACGCGGGAAGCAACCCATGCCGCAAGCTCGGCCACAACAACTTCACTGCCTGCACGCATACTGAAATCCTTTGTCCGTGAACCAGTTCGGAGCGCCCAAACCGTACCAACCTCCCTTGCGCGCAACGAGCGCTGTGGGGACAAACTCAGCGGCAATGTCCGAACGCGATCGTGCCCATGCGAAGCGCCTTGTCGGACTACTCCAGCATGTATAGGACTGCCCCGGCGAGTATTCAACATCGGCACCAGGAGTTGTTGCGCGCGATAGCCAATTCTTCATCGGTCGGAGACGGATGAGCGCGTGCCGCGCGCACGCAAAGTGTGCACGGACACGCCTGTGCCGGGTAATAAACGGTGCACTCTACGCGCGGCCGTCGCGACACTACCGCCACGCCAGCGAGAGAGCGGATCACGCCGCGCACACCCAACGCGTGAGCGGGCCGATGATGCGCGTGGTGGCGGCTTGTGTGGCATTGAGGAATGTGGTCCTGGTCTGGTGCGCTCGATGGAGCAGTGGCCCAGACTTCGGAGGCGATCCGGTTCACGCACCGGCAGGCCGAATCCCAGTCGCGGCGCAGCGTGCCATCAATTTCGGTGCCGTACCGGTGGTTAAGCGCCGGCCGCCCGCTGGCGGCGGGCGACTGCGATCGGATATCGGTCAGGGAGTAGCCGCGCCGAACGGTGGCAGAGGGCTCAGCCTGGCGCGCGGCGAACCAATCCAGGCGTCCATCGGCGCGCGCCAGCCGCCGTTGCCGCTGTGCTGTTGAGGACGATTGCGCACCGCGCTCGGTATCGGTGTGTTGAGCCGGATTTCCGCGCGCAGTCGTGCGCGATCGCCGCGCTCTCCCACAGCGTGGAAGCTTCCGATCCGGTGGCGTGCGCAGCGCGCGGTGTGTGCATGGTGATCGCGCACGCTGTGCACCGGCCCGGTGCATGGTGGTCGGGCCGGTGGTCAGGGGGTGCGGGGCGGCGCATCCCGAACAGCCTGGACAGGCGCCGAAAGAACCTCGCGCCGGGGCGACAAGGTTCGCTCGGCATTGACGGCGCGGTGCCAGCCTTTCACCAGCGGCGACACGCCGACACCCACGATCTCAGGCTGGAGTCTAGGCTCCCGGCATGAGCACGGCCCAAACCGAGAAAAGCCGACCGGGGAACCGACGATACCGGTCACTGCTTCGCAGGCATCTTCTGCTCGTCTGCACCATCGTGGCCTGCCTTGGGATACTCGTCTCGGCGAGCAAGCCGGCCAGCGCCGAGCTGATGTCGTTGTCGCCGTTGCTGATCCTCGGGGGGACATTCATGGTGGTTGTGGTGTTGTGCGTGGTCATCGTCTACCCGATCCTGGCAGTCCGATCCCGGCGGCTTCGGGTACCTGAGCTCGGCCCCCTGGCTGCTCCCGCACTGATAGTCGCGCTCACGGCCATTCTATGGAGC
This sequence comes from Nocardia sp. NPDC049707, assembly GCF_040674855.1. Taxonomy (NCBI): domain Bacteria; kingdom Bacillati; phylum Actinomycetota; class Actinomycetes; order Mycobacteriales; family Nocardiaceae; genus Nocardia; species Nocardia sp. NPDC049707. The sequence continues at coordinate 24,168 of NZ_JBFANN010000003.1, forward strand.
GCAGACCTGCCAATGGCTGTGCGCTGGCACTTATCGGCGCACGCCTTCGACGATGCGGCACAGCAGGTGAGTGCCGGGATCGATCCACGGACGTTCGAAGGTGACCGCCTCGGCCTTTATCGCATTCGCGGTGTGGAACCCAGCGGCGATCGCGGCGTGGAACGCCGCAACGACGGCATCTACTTCAGGACTGGCCCTATGGCGGCCCATTGCTCGATGGGAAGTGGCTTTGCCAATCTTTCTGACCACCGGCCCGCGACAGGCGCATCCCATCACCTCAGCGGCGACTGGTATTGGTTCTGTTTCAACAGCGCGACGGTTGTAGTGCCCGACCACCCCATCGGCGGAGTGTACTAGCCGGTGACGAAACCGCTAGCCTGAAGCGACGAAGGCCAACAGGCCTGAGACGGTCGACAGTTGCGCACGAAGGTGATTCGATAGGCTAACCTGCCTCCCCAGACCAACACGCCAATCTGACCCGAGCAGGTCCGCATCACCACCTGGTTCCAGGTGTCGAGATAAATGGTGATCGCGCACGCTATGCACCGACCCGGTGCATGGTGGTCGGGCCGGTGGTCAGGGGTGCGGGGCGGCGCATCCCGAACAGCCTGGACAGGCGCCGAAAGAACCGCGCGCCGGAGCGACGGTGAGTGCGTAGAGCGCGTCAGCGGTCGTGCTGCTGCCGGAGCCCGTCCCCGCGTAGTCCAGCAGAACTGACGGCGCAGCCTCCCCAGATGCTGTGGGAGGCTGCGCCGATAGATCGACCGTCTGCCTGGTTGTCAGGCCGCGTTCGGCAGGGTTCTGGCCGCCGGCATGGGAGTTGCCAAAGCCGATCGACAACCGCATGGCTCCAGTTTGGAATGCGGTCATACTGCCATTGCCCGCGGTCGCTCGTCCGAGCTTCCCTCGCGCCAACCAGGGTCGGCCATGCCTCGGTGGATTGTCAGCGGGGCAGTCAGGAGGATCTGTGCGTCGCTGGTCGCAGGGTCGCCGGCACTGAGTCTGACGGCGGCCGCCGTGATGTCCTCGCGGTGGGACAGCCAGGTGAACCAGGCCGTTCGCGTGGTCTCGGGGAGGGTGCGCAGCAGTGCCTGGCGCTGCGTGCGTCGCTGGGCCTGCTGTTCTGGGCTCAGGGATGTCCACCAGGTGCGTTGGAACCACAGTGAACGCAGCAGCTTTGAGGCGGGGGAGCGGCTGGTGGCGAGGCGCTCGCCGGGGGCGAGGCTAGCGAGGGCGTCGTTGCGGAGGGACCAGAGCCGCCGGGCTTTGCGGTGGGTGGATTGGAGGCTGGTGAGGGAGGCTGAGCCGTGGGGGGCGGGGGTGGTACACCTAGTGGTCTGAGAAACAACGCGAGCTGCGGAAACGAGGTCCAGCGCGGCTGGTCCGAGACCGTAGGCGTCGCAGTCGGTGGCACCTCCGGCGTAGTGGTGGGTCACTGTGAGAACGGCTCGAGAGACCGCGGTGCGTAGTGCGGCGAGTGTGGTGGATCGGGCGAGTCGGGCACGTTCGGAGATGCTGCGTGTGGCGATCGACCCGTTGCGGGTCACGATGGCGTAGGCGACTGCGTGAACGGCGGCGTGCAGACTGTGGCGGCGGCGCGGGTCGATGCCGGTGAGTTCGTCGACGGCCGCGCGCAGGCCGCGCCGGTGCGCGTCGAGTTCGGCGGCAACCTCTGGTGTCAGCGCCGCCTCATCCGCGTCGGGGTCGTCGCCGATCCGGTAGCGGCGGGGCCGGTCGATCGTCGCTTCTGTTTGGGCGCGCAGCCACCAATATCGCCAGAAGTCGCGGCCGCGCGCGCGGACCGACGGGCACGCCTGTTGCGCCAACTCCCAGGCCGTATCCTCGTTCAGGCCGTTCTCGGCTGCGACGGTGGTGACTGCGGGCAACCAGAGGTACCGGTGGAACCAGTCCTTGCCCAGTTGTGAGGCTTTGCCTGCGGAGGCGGAGATATCGGTCCATGCCTGCGCCGCTGTGGCACCGCGGCGCGCGAGCGCGCACGCGTGCCCGTACTCCAGCGCTGAACGGCTCGAGTCACCCACGACGCTCGTGCGCGCCGCACGGCGGGCGCGTCGAGTTGTGGCGGCGGATTTGCCGATATGCCGGGCGATAGCGTCCATCACGGCACCCGCAGTGATGGTGCATGCGATCACCGGAGAGGCAAGCCCGACGCGGTGAGGTGCGGTCAGCAGCCGCAGTACCTTCCCGGTCCGGTCGTCGACCACCACCCGGTACAGCCGGTACAGGCGACGGCATAGTTTTGCCCACTCCCGGTGCGGCACCGCGTGATCGGTGATGACGGCGACGATGTGGCGGCCACCGGGTCTGCCGCTGTCACGCAGCATGTAGGGCAGCCTATGTTTGTCGCACCACGCCAGGAGGGCTTCGGCGCACGCGTCCCCGACCAGCGGGTCCTCGGCGTCGATATCAGCGGCGAGCAGTCCCTCGACCAACCGGCCTGCGACCGAAGCGGCAGATCCGTCCGTGAGGGCCGCACGCGCGGCATCCAGAGTTCTCACCGTGCCGGAACCGGTGTTATCAGCCGCGATCTTGATAAACCAACGGTGATACATCACCCGCTCGAGCGAGCGCAGGTAGCCGGGGTCGCGGAACGAGAAATCGGGCGATCGTGGGGACCTCTCTGACAGCTCGCGGCTTTGGCAGGCCGGGAGCAGACTGGACCGCTGTTGGGCGGGCAGTCTCAGCACGGGCGCCAGCGCGGTGGACACCGTCTGCGCTTGCATGTCAGTGCCACCGGAAGTGGCTGGGGGACAAGGGAATAAGGGCTGTCCGGGTGGCTCTGGAGCGACTGCGTGCGCCGATGCGTGACCCAAGTAGGAGGGCCGTTGCAGGCGCATGCGGGCGTGAGCTAACCTGGGGCGTGCTAAGCCTCATTAGCGCGACCTTCGGGTTGTCGAGCGGGCCCTCAGTTCCAGCTGGGGGCCTTCGCTGTGTCTGGAGTTGTCGTCAGAGGTGGCGGTAGCGGGCGAATCTTGGTGTGTTGCAGGTGATTCACCCGTTCGCTCGCCGGGTCAGGCTGTTCGGATCGGAAGCCTCACCTCCTGCGGCTGGTGGGTCGGCAATCCGAGAGACTGCGCACGGCTCACGATCCGATCGATGGTGGATCGGCTGAAGCGTTCGCCGGTTTCGGCGGCCATCTCGTTCGCGATGAGGTGAGGGTTCAGGCCTTGCGCCGCTTTCTCGAGCACCGAAACCAGATGCGGCTCGGGCATCGGGGTCTGCCTGGTGGTCCTCATGTGCCGCGCGACGTGAACAAAGATGTCTGCATCGTTCTCGATCCCGTCGTCGACGGCGGTCACCGCTTGTACCCGCTCGGGCGTCGGAGGTGAGACCGCCTCGGCAGAGGTGGCTCCCAGTACGGTCGAGGTCGGGTGCAGCAGGTCGGGCGAATTGTGTATCGGGACAGGAGTGATCGGCGCCGCTGCGGCGACCGGCTCGGCTCGAGGTGTCGTACGCATATACGACCAGGTTGTCGCTCTCGGCCTCGTTCGTCGGCGACCCATTGCCCGCGCTCGACTTTGAATACGCGCCGCCGGGATGGCCCGTTTGCGGGGTTGGCGCCTGAGCTGCGCCACGGTGCCGACTTCATTGGTGGGCAGCGTTTCGTGGTGCTCCGGGCAGTTGTTGCTCGGCACGGGCGGCGGGTTGTGCTGTGCGGCATCGGTTTGCTGGCGCGGCAGCGGAGCGCTGTCCATGATCCCGTCGGCGGCGTGAGATTCGGGTTGGTCCGTGGTGACCGCGTCGATCAGCTTGGCGTAGCGAGAAGCGATCGAGGCGTGCCGCCACATCAGGACCACGACCATCACCGGCGCGACCGCGTATTCGGCCGCGCGTCCCAGATCGCCAACGGCCACATGCGGACCTGCGTTGAGCCCGACGGTGGCGAACAACAGGGCCGCCTCGAAGGCCACGTCTTTCTTGGTGCGTTCAATCGTTTTACCGAGCCGGGATGCGGTGGCGGCCTGCGCCATACCTTCCAAAATCGGCACAGAAATCATGGCCTCGATCCCAAAGCTGAACCCCCACAACAGCCACCATGTCAGCCCGCCAGGCCCCGCGGGAGCGAGATTGCGGCCGACGTTGATAGCCGACCACAACAGCCCGACACACATGACTGCGCGTAGTCGCCACGATGAGCGGGTGGCGCGGCGGTGGAGCATGCCTTCCAACGCGTCCGGGCTGGTTTCGCGGCGTCGGTGTGCTCGGGCGTGGCGGTGCCAGCGGCGTTCGGTGTCATCCTCGCGCTGGATGCGGGCCGCGTGTTTGCGGTCACGGTTTTGTGTAGCGAGCTGCTCACGGAATGCGCGGCGTCGCTGGCGTCGCTGCCGGGCGCGGATCCATCGCCTGTCGGACTTCTCGTCCTCAATCTCCTTGCCAGACATCACCTCATAGAGTTCGCGGCGATTCTGCAACGGCAGGCTGGCGTGGGCGAGGGCGACCTGATGGGCAAGTTCCGCCACCGGCATCGGCCGGTGTCGGTGAGTCGGCCACGATCGATGCCGGGGGGTGCGGCTCGGATCGCCGGCGAACCCGGGAGCGGGCTCGGATCTGAATTCGCCAGCGTGGGTGGGTTGTTCACCCATCGTGGGGGTTGTCATGAGTTGATCTCTCTCGATTGGTTCGGGCCGACTTGATGCCAGCGCGCATCGGCGGGATTCTCGGCGGCGATTGCTCTAGCGAGCGGATGTGGTTCGCTGGTGAGTTCGGCCAGGGCGATGGCGACTTCGTCAAGGCCCGCCCGGGTGTAGATGGCGATCGCGCCTGCGCTGCCGGGCAATGCATGTCCGGCGTAGGCGCGCGCGACGGCTTGGCCGAAGTTGCGTTCCACCCACCGCAGTACGGTGTGGCGCAACCAGTGAGTGCTGATGCCGTGGCTGGCTACCCAGGGAAGTTCTTTGCCGATGCGTGTCCACAGATAGTCGTAACGGCGTCGACCCACCGGGCGTCCGTTGCGGTAGCGCAGCAATGTCTCATTGACTTCGGCGCCGCGCTCGATTCCGTGACGGCACAGCGCTGACATCAGTGTCGGGGAAACCGGTTGCCAGCGTTGGGTTCCACCTTTTTCCCGTAAATAGATCAGGCATTGGGTCGGGTCGAGATCACAGGGCCGCAATCCCAGGGCTCCGCCACGGCGACATGCGGTTTCGATGTGTAGCCGAAGCAGCAGAATGTCCAGATCGGGGTCGTTACCGGTGGAACCGGCGACGCGAAAGATTTCCGCCAGAAGGTCTTCGTGTAGAGCGTGCCGGTTAGATGGCAGGGCGCGCGGTTTGTCGAGCCTGGCTGCCGCGTTGTCGGTCGGTCCGATCAACTGATCGGCTTCGGCGTGGTTGTACAGGCACCGCAAAGCATCGATGACGTGACGGGCGACGTCGCGGCCGTCGCGGGCGTTGCGGCGAATGACACGTCCTTGTTTGATCGTCTCGATCAGATTCTTCAGTTGGGTGACGGTGGGCTCGTCGAGTCGGCGGTGCGCCCACCCTGATTGGGCAAGGATCTTGTTCCAGTAGGTTTGGTAGTGATCGCGATGCGAGGTCGCCGGCATCGCCGCGTACACGATGGGGATGTACTCGGCGAAGGTCGGCGCGGGCGGGCGGGCAGGCGGGGCGGAGAGCACATTCGGTGGCAGGTCGCGAAGACGTTGCAGCAGTTCCAGAGCGACCGCGACATCCTCAGGCGAGGCCGAGGGGCCGGTCATGACTGGGCTCCGGCGGCAACACGGGCGAAGCGAGCGGCGGCCATCTCGTCGATGGTGGCGGGGCCGAAGACCACGAGCAGCTCATGAGTCTTGTCGGCGGCCAGCAGCACGCGGTCACCGACGCACAGTCGGGCACCGTGGCGAAACCGTGCGGGAATGCTGATGTGGCCGTACGCGGTGATGCCGACGCGGCCGTAGCCGGGACGCGAGACCAGGACCAGCCCGTCGCGCACGCGCCAATGCAGCTGGTCGCCTGGTGCCCAGTCCAGTGCTTTCAGGATGGCGCTGTCGTTCACGCGCCCGTTGCTGTCGATGCGGCGAATCGCGTACACCGCGCTCGGTTGGCGTGTTTCCGGGATCGGTGGCAGCGGCAGACCAATCGGCCCGCGTGGCGGTACCACCGCGTGCAAGCGCCCTGCTGCGGCGAGTGTGGCGCTGCCCGGAACGACCGGCGAGAGTGTGGTATCAGTCACAACTCACGCCCTTGAACGGCGCAAAAGCGCTGGTCATGAAGGGAGGGAGAGGATTGAGTGTCAGGGTGCTGTCTTGACACCTTGAAGGGGATACATGTGCCCCAGATTTGTGTCCGGAGGGGGACTTGAACCCCCACGCCCGATAAAGGGCACTAGCACCTCAAGCTAGCGCGTCTGCCATTCCGCCACCCGGACCGGTGTGCTCAGCAAGGCTATCGGATGTGGCGGCGTTGACCAAATCGCCGGTTTAGCTGCTGATTCTCGGTGTCGTGCGCTCGCCTTGCCCGCACCCTGGGCGAGTACCTACTATTCGAGCCAGTACTTACCAATCCTTCTGCGGAACAGGTAGTGATGGGCGGCAAGAGATCCGGACCGTACTTCTGCGGCATCGACGCGGCAATGGATGTGGTGGGCGGCAAATGGAAGGCCCTCATCCTGTGGGAGCTGGCGAATCACGGCGTGCGCCGCTTCGGCGAACTGCGTCGCGGCCTGCCGGGCGTATCGGAGAAGATGCTGATTCAACAGCTGCGGGAGCTGGAGGAGGACGGCATTGTGGATCGCGAGATCTACCGCGAGGTGCCGCCGAAGGTCGAGTACCGGCTGACCGAATTGGGCAGCGCCCTCAATGCGGCGCTGGAACCGCTGGGCGCATGGGGCCGCAATCGCATCAACCGGATCGGGGCGGGGCGAGTCCACCCACCCACATGAGGGCGTATCCGAGGATCGGCAGCGTCCGATCCAGGCCCCAGCAGCCGGGCAAGCCAATTGTGAGCATGTGGGTGTTGTGCTGGGTGCCGTAGGCCACGAACAGCACGTGTTCATCCCAGGATCGGTCATCCGTGATTGCGATCAGCGTGAACCGACCCCGACCCGCGCGCGATTACGCACCTCGTGACGGCCTCGGGTGCCGCGCGGGACCGCTGTGGCGCCGTCCGGGCGGTGTCGAGGTGGTAGGAAAGGGTACGTGTCTGCAACTGGCGAAGTATCCGGTCCGAACACCACATCTCGAGCCGTGTCCGAGGTGGTCGAATTGGTCAGTACGCTGATCCGGTTCGACACTTCCAACACTGGGGATCCGGCCACCACCAAGGGCGAGCGCGAATGTGCGCAGTGGGTGGCCGATCAGCTGCACCAGGCGGGATATACGACCGAGTACGTGGAGTCGGGCGCCCCGGGGCGCGGGAATGTGTTCGCGCGGCTGATGGGGGCCGATTCCAGCCGCGGTGCGTTGCTGATCCACGGACATCTGGATGTGGTTCCGGCCGAGGCCGCGGACTGGAGTGTGCATCCGTTCTCCGGGGCGGTGCGCGAGGGCTATGTGTGGGGGCGCGGCGCGATCGATATGAAGGATATGGTCGGCATGATGCTGGCCGTCGCGCGCCAGTTCAAGATCGAGGGGACGGTGCCGCCGCGGGATATCGTCTTCGCCTTCCTCGCCGATGAGGAGAACGGCGGCAAGTGGGGTTCGCAGTGGCTGGTGCAGAATCGGCCCGATCTGTTCGAGGGGGTCACCGAGGCGGTGGGGGAGGTCGGCGGCTTCTCGCTGACCGTGCCGCGCCCGGATGGCACCGACCGCCGGTTGTATCTGGTGGAGACGGCTGAGAAGGGGCTCGGCTGGATGCGGTTGCGCGCCAAGGCCCGTGCCGGTCACGGCTCGTTCCTACACGAGGACAATGCCGTCACAATTCTGGCCGCGGCGGTGGCGCGCCTCGGTAAACACACCTTCCCCCTGGTGCTTTCGGATTCGGTCGCGGAATTCCTGGCCGCGGTCGCCGAGGAGACGGGTCTGGAGTTCGACCCGTCGAGTCCCGATATCGAGGGTCAGCTCGCGAAGTTGGGCACCATCTCCCGCATTATCGGCGCGACCCTGCGCGATACCGCGAATCCGACCATGCTGCAGGCGGGTTACAAGGCGAATGTGATCCCGCAAACCGCCGAAGCGGTCGTCGACTGCCGTGTGGTGCCGGGGCGGCAGGCCGCGTTCGAGCGTGAGGTGGATGAGCTGATCGGCCCGGATGTCGAACGCGAGTGGATCACCAAACTCGATTCCTACGAAACGACATTCGACGGACATCTCGTCGACGCGATGAACGACGCCATTCTCGCGCACGACCCGCAGGGCCGCACCGTGCCCTATATGCTTTCCGGCGGGACCGACGCGAAGGCCTTCGCCCGCTTGGGTATTCGCTGCTTCGGCTTCGCACCGCTACAGCTGCCACCGGAATTGGACTTCACGGCACTGTTCCACGGTGTCGACGAGCGGGTTCCGGTACAAGCACTCGAATTCGGCACCCGGGTGCTGGAACACTTCCTGTTGCACAGCTGACGATCGAAAGGACCCACCGTGCCCGACTACTCCTACAATCCGTACGACGCGCTGCCCCAGGTGCCTAGCTTCACGGTGACGTCGGAGGATGTCGCCGATGGTCAGAGCTTCGGCAACGACCAGGTCAGCGGTGTCTTCGGCGCGGGCGGCAAGGATATCTCGCCGCAGCTGTCCTGGTCCGGATTCCCTGCGGAGACAAAGAGTTTCGCGGTCACCGTCTACGATCCGGACGCGCCGACCGCGGCCGGTTTCTGGCATTGGGCGGTGGCCGATATTCCGGTGAGCACCACCTCACTGCCGCGCGGAGCGGGTAGTGCGGGCGGCGTACTGCCCGAGGGGGCGGTCACGTTGCGCAATGACGGCGCGTTCCCGGGATATGTCGGTGCGGCGCCGCCGGCCGGACACGGGTACCATCGCTACTTCATCGTCGTGCACGCGGTGGATGTGGAGCGGTTGGGGATCGACGAGAACGGCACGCCCGCCTTTCTCGGCTTCAACCTGTTCTCGCACAGTCTCGCCCGCGCCACCATCGTCGCCAGGTATGAGGTCGCATAGTCACAAAACGACAGTGGCCCTGAGCTTTTGCTCAGGGCACCATTCGTTACGAGAGGTTCACCACCGATTCCGGCAGCGGCGTGGTGTACAGCGAGGCGATCTCCTCGGCGTACTTCACCGCGATCGGGTTGCGCTTGAGCTTCATGGTCGGGGTCAGCTCGTCACCGCCCGGCTCCCATGGGTTGCCGAGCACGGTGAACCGCTTGATCTGCTCGACGCGCGACAGTTTGCGGTTGCCCGCGACAACCGCGGCCAGCACCTCGTCGAGAATCTCCTTGCGGGTGGCCAGCGCGGCCAGATCATCTGCGGGCGTATCGATTTCCTTGGCCCGGATGGCGGCGGTGTCCGGATCCAGCACGATGAGCGCGGAGATGTACGGTTTGGCCTCACCGATCGCCACCACCTGACCGACCAGCGAGGAGGCCGCCTTGACCGCGTTCTCGATATTGGTCGGGGAAATGTTCTTACCCGACTCGTTGATGATCAGTTCCTTCTTGCGGTCCACGATGCGCACATAGCCGTCGGCATCGATGGTGGCGACGTCGCCGGTGGCCAGCCAGCCTTCGGCATCGAGCGCTTCCTTGCTCTTATCGGGCTGTTTGCGGTAGCCCGGCGTGACGATCGCGCCGCGCACCAGCAGTTCGCCGTCCTCGCCGAGCCGCAGCTCGAGGCCCTCGACGGCCCGGCCGACCGAACCCGGGCGGGGCTTGGCCAGTTCGGTGTAGGTGGCCACGCCGGTGGTCTCCGACATGCCCCACACCTCGGAGACGGTGAGTCCGAGTCCGAGGAAGTATTCGAGGGTTTCGGCCGGGATCGCGGCGGCGCCGGAAGCCGCGACCTTGAGGTTGTCCAGCCCGAGCGCGGCCCGCAGCTTCGACAGCACCAGCGCGTCGGCGACCTTGTACTGCGCGGCGAGCACCGGGCTGCGGCCGTTACCCGCCAGATCGGCGCGCGCGGCGGCGATGCCGGTGTTGATGGCCCAGTTCGCCAGCGCCTTCTTCACCGGGCTGGCTTCGGTGGCGAGCTTGCCGTCGATACCGGCCTTGATCTTCTGCCACACCCGCGGCACGCCGAAGAAGGTGGTGGGGCGCGCGTCGGGCAGTGCGGCGGCGATCTCACGCGGATCCGGCACACAGGTGATCAGGATGCCGGTGAGCAGGCTGATGGCATGTCCGGAGATGCGGTCGGCGACGTGCGCGGCCGGCAGGTAGGAGATGGCGCGGTCGTCGAAGCCGACCTGCAGCGGGCCGTTGACCAGCGCGATGATCTGGGCCAGCACATTGCGGTGGGTGATCTCCACGCCCTTGGACGGACCGGTGGTGCCCGAGGTGTAGATCAGCGTGGCGAGAGCGTCGGGGGTGATGGCCTGCCAGGCGGCGTCGAAATCGAAGTCGGCGGCCGGATTCGCCTCGAGGTCGGCCAGGCTTACCGTATCGGCGGCTGGGCCGTCGACCACCACGATGTGCTCGAGTTCGACGCCCGCCGCCTTGATCACGTCGAGGAAGGCGCGTTCGGTGATCACCACCTTGTTCTCTGCATTGGTGAACAGATGCGTGATCTGCTCGGGGGAGCTGGTGTTGTAGATCGAGAACGGGGTGGCGCCCAGATGCAGTGCGGCCGTATCGATCAGATTGAACTCGGGCCGATTGGTGAGCATGATGCCGACGGTGTCGCCGTGGCCGACTCCGAGTCCGGCGAGTCCGGCCGCGAGCGTGCGCACCCGCTCGCTGTATTCGCGCCAGCTGATCTCCGTGGTGCCGCCGACCGTCCGCAATGCGATCTGATCCGGCCGTAACTTCACGGTCTCCTGGAATGCTTCCGGCACGGTGTACACCGTCTTGCCGGACTCGTGCACGAAACCGATTTCTGTTGTCGTCATCTTCCCGTTTCCCGATATCTCTGGCGTGCACCGCGCCCGGCGCGACCGCATGGATTACACACGGTTCGAGACCCGCTGCTTTTGATAAAAAGCAGGCGACTCTATCGCATCGTGTCACGCAGTGGGGTAGCACCATGTGGCGCGGCTCACTCATGGTAGCCAGATCGGGGTAATTATGTCCGTTTCTTGGACGCGGGGAGTACACGGCGACGGCGGGCCTGACCGCGCATCGTCCAGAATCGCCAGATACGGCTCTTGCGTTTGAATACCGGCTGCAGCTCGGGCGCCCATGGCACATCGCTCACCGGAATCATGTGACCGCGGCGTCGCCGTTTGGCATCGAGATAGGCGGTGGCCCGCGCGCTGAGCATCGGGATGAGCAGCGGCACCGCGGTGACCGTCAGACCGACCGATCGCAGCTCGGCGACCTTGTCCGGATTGTTGGTCAGCAACTGGATCCTGGTCAGTCCGAGTTCCTGCAGACTCTTCGCCGCATGCAGGTAGTGGCGACTATCCGCCGGAAATCCCAGCCGCTCATAGCTGGTGAACGTGTCGACGCCCGAGCGTTGACTCTCCCGGTAGCCGAGCGCCTTGGCGACGAGCCCGACGCCGCGACCCTCTTGCTCCAGGTAGACGAGGACGCCACCACCCGCCTCCCAGAACAGATCGAGGGCCTTGTCGAGTTCAGGCCCACAGTCGCAGTCGTCGGAGCCGAGCACCTCACCGTATAGACACCGCGAGTGCACTCGCACCAGACAGTTGTCGGCAATATCGCCGAAGACGAGCACATGCCCGCACTCGGCGCCGCCGACCACCTCAATCACACGAACCTGCAGATCCTGCCCCTTGCGGGTGAGCCGATGGGCGGTCTCACCGCGCGTCGGCACAGCTGTGGTCAATGCTCCTCCGAAGACGACGGGATAGTGGTTTTGCCGACGCTTGCGGCATGAGAATACCCGGGCTGCCCTGCGAATAACGCACACTCCAAGCGATCACTGATGTCGGCGCGGTAGACCGCGCCGCCGAGGCTGTCAAGCACCCGCCGGCCGCTCCCCGGCGAGCTGGATGATGCGATCGATATCCCGAATCGATGGCATCGCGTTGGGAATGTCGCCGAACGACTGGGTCGCGACCATGGCCGCGGTCGCCCACCGGAATGCCGGTTCATCGGCCGGTCGACGCGCGGTGACGAGCTGATACGCCAGCGCCGCCGAAAACGCCGCGGCAGCGCCCGGCGAATCCTCCAGCGCGACCGGGAAATCCGAAATATCAGCATTGACATCCGCGGATCGAACGGTGCACCGGAACCCGTCGGTCAGACAAACCGCTCGCACCCCGAGACTGAGCAGCCGCTGGGCATCGTCAGGTCCCGCGGCGGAGCCGACGGGCATCATCCTGTGCAATTCCCACGGCGTACCGACGAGATAGTCGACGGCATCGAGATATTCATACAGGTATTGCGGCGATTCGACCGGTGGCGACGGATGCACCACCAGAGCGGGCGGGTGTGTCATGCCGCGAACCGCGGCAAGTACGCGCCGGATCGCGTCGGCGGGCTGTTCGAAGGTCAGCAGGATCGCGTCGGAGGATTCGAGCTCGTCGCGGAGTCTCGGGTCCCGCATATCATGTGCACCTTGCCAGAGCCGGTCGTCCTCGCAACCGATTTTGCTGGACACACCGGTACTGGTGATCATGACCGCCGTCACGTTGGTTTGTGCCTCGGGTACCACCGTGACCAGATCCGTATCAATATTCTCGGCGGCCAGGTAGTTGAGGATATGTCGGCCCGCGTCATCGTCACCGACGGCCGAGACCAAGCGCACGCGCAGTCCGAGGCGAGCGGCGGCGACCGCGCGGTTCAGCCCTTTACCGCCGGCGTGCACCTCGAAATTGCCGGGCGTGGATTTACCCGCCGACGGGATGTTGTGGACGCGGTAGATATGGTCGATCACCGCGGATCCGATGACCGTGACCACCCCTGGGTGCGATGGCGAGTCGGGCAGTGCGATACGGACTTTCGGCTCGGGTGTGAATCGGTAGTTCGACAGCGAGTACGTCGATGCGGCGGCGAGTCGACCGGCCAGCGCGGTGAACGCACGGCGTTCAGGTGTTGCTCGCAGCGACCGCACCGACGGCGCGTCGGGGATGGATTCGGCTCCGATCGCCTCATGCAACGACCGCCACTGCGCGGTCAGGTATTCGCGTCGCTCACCGAGGTCCGCGGCATACAGACGGGCGAGATCGATTCCGGCCGGGTGCTTTTCACGGAGCAGCCCGAGTGACAGTTCCGCGTCGGCTATCAAGCGGTTGGTGGGATCCAACTGCCGCGCCAGCTCGGTGACAACCGGCAGCACCGCCTCCTGCGGCGATTTACCATCCTGTTGCGCGCGCTCCTGTATGACCGGTAGATCCAACAGCGGGGCGACGTCGATCTCCGTGGTGCGCAACCGATCCGCACTCAAGCCCGAGCGCTTGCTGAGCCTGGTGAGGATGTTGCGGATGGCAACCGTGCGTGAGTCCTGCTGGACCATAGGTGAGTCTGTCCTCCCTGTCGCTGCCATCGTTCCCCGTGCCGCTCTCACGATATGCCCAATCGTCCGGGGTTTAGCCGCCGAGTGAACCGGCAATTACCAACTTACAACGGCAATTGACCGTAGTGAACGGCAAATGCCACACTGAGTTACGGCGACCAAGCGTCGTCCGCCAGATGACTCGGGAGGGCCTGGTGATGAAAGTGATTCTGCTGATGCGGCACGCACGGCGGCGCGGGGAGCCAAGGGCCGGCGGCACCGAAACCGAACTCGATCCGAACCACACCACCGCCTAGGTGAACGAATCGAGTTCGCCGGGACGACATTACGGCTGCTGACGCGGGAACAGGCCTTGGCGGGGATGGATCTCGCTGAGATCTGCAACACCCAGGATTTCCGGCACGACTCGACGGCTCGAGCACGGGCCTGCTATTGCGCCGGTCAGATCGGAATACCCCTCGAGCTCATCGGGCTCGAATTGCTCCACCGGAGGCACCCATGACCGTCGACACCACCGACTGGACCATGATCAGCGATATCACCCCTGAGTCGGCATACCGCGAGACCGGGTCGGGGGCCGCGGTCTGGCGACTGAGCTGGCTGCCGGATCAGCTGCTGACCCGTGAACAGGCGCTCGCTGGCATGGAACTCGACGAGATCCTCAGCGATCCGAACATCGTGCACGATCGGCATGCCCACGCAGACGCGGCCATTCTGGCCGGGCGGGTCGGCATCATCTGGGAGCAGGCGGTGATCCTGCTGTCGAAGCGGATCCTGGCCCGACTGCACCAGCGTCCCCATGGGATTCCGGACGATCCGGTGCAGGACGATCCGGTGCAGGACGGTACGACCGCGGGACGCTCGGTCTCCGATCACCGGATGTCGCTGCATGCCGGCCGGACACCGTGGGTGTTCCGATAACGCGCGGCACCGCGACGCATCGGCCGCCGGGAGGGGAGGCGTCCGTGCGGTCCATGTGATCGATAACCGCGTCACCGGTGACGGTGAGCATGCCGCGCGATTGCCACGGTTCGGCGTCGGTGACTATGCGCCACCCCCTGTGATGCTCTCGACTTGCCGCACACCAGCTCAGGCCGCACACATGCGAAATAGCATGTCCCGCAACACTGCATCGGCCGCACGAAACGACCGGTCGGGATCAGGTGTGCGCCACGTGTTCCGCGCCGATCGCTTCGGCGATCGAGTGGTAGCCGCCGTCGCGCAGGCGCTGGGCGATGCCGTGGTGGATGTGGCGCATCCAGAACGGTCCGCCGTAGATGAAACCGGTGTAACCCTGTAGCAGGCTGGCACCGGCGAGGATGCGCTCCCAGGCCTGGTCGGCGGTTTCGATGCCACCGACCGAGATCAGCACCAGACGGTCGCCGACGCGGCAGTAGAGGCGGCGCAGCACTTCCAGAGACCGTTCGGCGACCGGGGGCCCGGACAGCCCACCAGCGCCCATGGCCTCGACCTCGGCGGCGGCGCTACGCAGGCCGTCACGGCGGATGGTGGTGTTGGTGGCGACGATCCCGGCCAGGCCGAGTTCGACCGCGAGGTCGGCAACGGCGTCGACATCGTCGTCGGACAGGTCGGGGGCGATTTTCACCAGCACCGGGACCTCGACACTGTCGAGGACGGCCTGTAGGACTGGGCGCAGGGATTCGACGGCCTGCAGATCCCGCAGGCCGGGGGTGTTGGGGGAGCTGACATTGACGACGACGAAGTCGGCCAACGACCCGAGCAGGGATGCGCTCACCGCGTAGTCGGCTGCTGCGTCGGCGGGTTCGACGATTTTCGTCTTGCCGATGTTCGCACCGATCGGGATTCCAGCACGGCGGGTGCGCAGATGTTCGGCCGCGGCGGCGGCGCCGTGATTGTTGAAGCCCATCCGGTTGATCAGGCCGTGGTCGGCGGGCAGCCGGAAAAGCCGCGGCGCGGGATTGCCCGGCTGCGCCTGTGCGGTGACGGTGCCGATTTCGGCGAATCCGAATCCCATTGGCGCCCAGGCGTTCACACCGTCGGCATTCTTGTCGAATCCGGCGGCCAGTCCGAGCGGGGCGGGGAAGTCGACGCCGAAGACCTGGTTGCGCAGGATCGGATCGTCGGTGGTGAGCACCTTGGTCATCGCCCAACGCGACGGCGCGAGCCGAGCGGCCAGCCGCATGGCCGTGAACGCCAGATGATGTATGCGTTCCGTCGGCAGCAGGAACATCAGGCGCAGCAACAGTGAATACATGGCCTCACATTCCCGGTTCGGGCTGGGGTAGTAGTGCGGATTTTCGACGCCGCAACAGCACCCGCCTGCTGCCGTCGGTGTAGGCCCGCACCCGCGACAGTTCCCAGCCGCCGAATTCGGCTTGGATGGCCAGCCGCATCGACGCCGTCACTCGGGTCACCTCCGGTGGGAGCCGCAGTGGCACGTATTCGTAGTCGTCACTGGTGGTTTCCCAGCTCGCCGGTAGCGTTGTGCGTGATTGTGGCGCCATCACTGCCCTTTCTTCCGCTGGTCCGCGCGGATCCGTTGCAGACCGTCTCCGGTTGCGGAACCGACGAACAGGTCACCGGTGCGCTCGTCGATGGTCGCCGAGTTCGGCTGGCGAACCGTCGGATAACGACCCACCTCTTTCGGTATACCCGACGAAAGGTCGAATCCGACGACTTCATTGCTCTGCGTACACGTCACCCACACGGTGTCGGACCGCTGATCGTAGGCAAGCGCATAAGGCGACGATCCTACCGGGAATCGCTGTCGCAGGACGAGCGGTCCGGCGGTGTAGACCAACAGTTCATTACCCGCGGTGTCGGTGACGGTGATGCGGCCGAACGGATCGGTGATCAGGTTGGTTGCGCCGTCGCCTGCGCGAAGTGACAGGCCGAGACGGTCTTTGCCGAGGTTGAGCTGGGTGAGCGAGGTCTGGCGGCGGTCCAGCACCGAGACGTGGTCGCCGGTGAGGGCAAGGGCGTCGGCGGAGACGAGCCCGGAAATCGTGTCGGTAACCTTGCCCTCGGGGGACAGCTCGCGCACCTTGCCGTCCGCGGTGCCGACGAACATCGTGCCGTCGTCACGGTAGCGCACCGATCGGGCATCCCCGTCGACGGGCACCTCGGTGGTGACGCCTGAGGTGATGTCGACACGCATGATTCGGCCGTCGGCGGGGATCAGCAGTTCACCCGGCTTGCCCTGAGCCAAGCCGAAACCGTGGGCGGGCAGCAGGACGGTACGCATCTCCGGATCCGGCACGCCGGTGGGATCGACGCGGGTGAACGTCGCGGGGTCGATAACGAACAACATTCTGCTCGTGTCGTGGCTCGCCTCCAGCGCAACCAGTTGTCCGGTGCCCGCCTCGACGAACAGTGCGCCGACCGGGTTGTCGAGCCCCCATACATCCCCGGCAGGTTGCGCACTCCGCTCGGGCGCGACCGCCGCGGTCGCCGCGGGTCGCGTTTGCAGCTTGTCGCTATCGGAGTCGGAAGAGCATCCGGCAAGCAGCGCTAACACCGCCACACCTGCGAGCGCTGCGGACAGCGAACCATGTGGGCCCATCCACCGAACTCCTTACTGGGACGAATCATCCGCTACCGCACCATCTGACCATGATGGTGCACCTGTCCGGCCTACCGGGGGTGGTCGCTGACCGAGAATGCCGGTGATCGGGGTTACGGTTGGTTTGAAACAGTGTCCAGTTCAGGAGATCCGGTTGAAAGCCGACCATCCATCGGGATTTGCCATCGATGACATAACCGTTGGTCCGTTTGCTCACGGATTCGGCACCACGGCCGACGGCAGGCCCTACGCCTTCCGCACCGTGCGCTCCACCGTGCAGCTGGAGATCTACCGCGCCGACCTCGACAGTGCTGTGCCCGGACCGGAGGATGTGGTCGCCGTCGCGCAGGCCCGGGTTACCGATATCGACCTCGACGACGAACGCAGCGTCGTGGCGCTGGTGCGCGACATGATTCCGGATGCGCAACCGGTTGAGACTGCCCCGGATCGTGACATGACAACCGTGCGGGCCCTGCTGGGCCGGATCAGTTCGGTTATTGATGGTATGTAGATGGGGATGGCAACCACACGATTCGTCTGTTCCGCGCTCACCGCGGCCGCCCTGGTCGCGGTGGCGGCGGCATGCAGCACCGGACCGGACGAGGCCTCGGTCGATGCCGCCCGTTCCTCGGCCAATACTTCGCTGTCGTCCTCGATCGCGGCCTCCTCGAGCGCCGCGCACCGGCCGCTGCCGACGGCCGCCGAATTGGACGCGCAGATCAAACGCGCCCTGGATCCGGCACTGCCCGACTCCGAACGCACCGACCTCATCGAGGACGGTGCGGCATTCCGCGGCGCCATCCCCGATATGTACAAGGCGCTGCGGGACAATCCGCACGCCATCTACGGGGTCACCGATCCGGTCTTCGACAACCGCGACGGCACACTGACCGCGACCATGCGCCTGGACAAGGACGGCACTGGCACCGCGGTCCGAACCACCGTCGTGCACTTCGTGCTGCTCGACGGCAAGTGGAAGATCTCACGCACCGATCTGTGCGGCATCCTGCGCTCGGCCGACTACCGCACCCCGGCCTGCGGCTAGATGATCGAATCCGGTTCGCTGCGGTGGGGACGTCTCATCCACCGTCACCGCTATCTGGTGTTGGGAATCGCCATTGTCGCGGTGTTGCTCTCAGGCTGGTACGGCCGGGACTCGGCGGGCCGGCTGACCCAAGAGGGCTGGTTCGACGAGAACAGTGAATCGGTGGCCGCCGCCAAGATCGCCGATGCCACCTTCGGCCGCGATACCGACAGCGACATCATCCTGCTCTACACCACGCCCGAGGGCATGACCGTCGACGACCCGACCGTGCGTGCGGCAGTGACCAGTTCACTGAAGCAACTATTGCTCGATCACCCCGACCGGATCCAGAAGATCGATAGCTATTGGGACAGCCCCTTCGCTGCGCGGGCCACCGATCCCTCGCACACCCACGCCTTCGCCAGCGTCGGATTGCGCGGAGAGGGCACGACGACGGTCGAGAACTACACGGCGATCAAGGGTGAGCTGGGTGCGGGGCACGCGGGCGGTGGACCCGGTGGCACCACGGTGCAGTTGGCCGGGCTACAGCCGATTGTCGAGGGCATCAATCAGGGCATGCAGGACGATATTCGCCGGGCCGAGATCATCGCGCTGCCGATCGTGGCGATCCTGCTGTATTTCGTTTTCGGCGGCCTGGTCGGGGCGTTGCTGCCGGTGCTGATCGGCGGGATGACGGTGCTCGGCACCCAGGGCACCATCCGGATGCTCACCGATCACATCGAGGTCAACGTTTTCGCCAGTGCGGTCGTCACTTTGGTGAGTTTGGGGCTGGCGATCGACTACGGGCTGTTCACCGTGACCCGGTTCCGGGAGGAGTTGGCCGCCGGGCACAGCGTCGAGGATGCGGCGGCGCGCACGGTCGCCACGGCCGGGCGCACCGTGCTGTTCTCGGCCGCAATCATCGCGATCAGCCTGGCGGCATTGTTCATCTTCCCGAACGGGGTGCTGCGGTCGGTGCCCTATGGCGGCATCAGTTCAGTGCTGCTCGCGGCACTGCTGTCGGTGACGGCGCTGCCCGCGGTGCTGAGCATCGTCGGGCGGCGGATCGACCTGTGGGGTTGGCAGCGCTTCTCGCGCACCAAGACCGAAGCACAAATCGCCGCCGGATTCTTCGCGCGGTTGGCGACGCGGGCGATGCGTCGGCCGTGGGCGGTGGTGGTGCCGATCGTGCTCGGGCTGCTCGCGTTGATCATCCCGATTCGCAATATCGAGTTCGGCGGGATCAGCGAGCGGTATCTGTCCGAGGACAATCCGGCGCGGGTCGCGCAGGAACGGTTCGACACGTTGTTCCCGAATTTTCGCACCGAGCCGCTCAAACTGGTGGTGGTGGGCGCGAATCCGCAACAGCTCAGCGATATTCGCTACGAGGCGAGCCGGATTCCCGGTCTGACGGGTCGTTTCGAACCCGGTGCGTCGACCAAGGACGGGATCAATGTGCTCACCGCCGGTCTCGCCGACAAACGCAATGCGGATGCGGTGATCGATGCGGTGCGGGCGATTCCGGAGCCCGACGGGGTGGACATCATGGTGACCGGGGTGCCCGCGCTCGAGCGCGACAGCATCAATGGATTGCTCGTGCGACTGCCGTTGCTGGTCGGTCTGCTGGCGGGCGCGGCGTTGGTGATGCTGTATCTGGCATTTCGATCGATGGTGTTAGCGCTCAAGGCCGTTGTGATGAGCGCATTGAGTCTGGCCTCGACCCTGGGCGTGCTCACCTGGGTGTTCGTTGAGGGGCACGGGGCCGGAATCTTCGACTTCACGCCCGGACCGCTGATGTTCGCGGTGCTGGCGCTCATCGTGACGGTCGTGTTCGGGCTGTCCACCGACTACGAGGTGTTCCTGCTGTCGCGGATGGCCGAGGCACGCGCGGACGGCGCGTCGCCACCGGAGGCCATCCGATACGGTATCGCCCACACCGGCGGCGTAATCACTTCTGCCGCCGCGATTCTCATCGTGGTGACCGGCGCGTTCGGCTTCTCCGATCTGGTGTTGATGAAATACATCGCCTACGGCATGATCGCGGCGCTGGTCCTGGACGCGTCCGTGGTCCGCATGCTGTTGACGCCCGCGGCGTTGAAGCTGGTCTGGCGTTGAGTGGACCGCTGTGTGGGCGAGAGGATCGAGAATGATCGTGCTCAGGGGCACGAATTCGGCCCTGATGTGTCTGCTGGAGCTCGGGATGCTCGCCGGCGCGGCTATCCGGGGCTCTACCCTCGACGCGAAACCTTCGGTGCGCAAAGCTCAGCGGCGAACGGGCAGGACCAGTTGGGCGCCGGTTACCGGGTGGTCGAGGACTTCGACGGGGTGTTGGTAGACGCGGCTGAGGAGTTCGGTGGTGAGGACTTTGCGGGGTGGGCCGGCGGCCGCGATGCGGCCGGATTCCAGGACGGCGACGCGGTCGGCGTAGGCGGCGGCTATGCCGAGGTCGTGCAGGACGACGACAACGGCGGTACCCGCGGCGGCCCGGGCGGTGGCCAGGCGCAGCACCGCTTCCTGGTGGCCGAGGTCGAGGGCGGCGGTGGGTTCGTCCAATAGCAGGGTTCCGGTGTCCTGGGCGAGGACACGGGCCAGGGCAACGCGCGCGCGTTCACCACCGGACAGCGTCGGAAATGCCCGGGCGGCAAGGTGTTCCACATCGGCGGCGGACATGGCTGCGGCGATCTGTTCGTCATCAGAGTTCCGCCGCTCGGTGCGCACCCACGGGGCACGACCCATCGCGACCACCTCGCGAGCGGTGAACGGAAATCCGACGGTATGGCTCTGCGGCAATACCGCCCGGCGTCGCGCCATATCAACATGCGACCAGTGGCCCAGTGCCCGCCCATCGAGTTCGATCGTGCCCTCGCTCAGCTCCAGCTCACCCGCGAGCGCCGCAAGCAACGTCGACTTACCCGCCCCGTTCGGCCCCACCAATGCCACGATCTCGCCCGCGACAACATCGAAGTCGACCGCTTCGAGCACCCGGCGGGTACGTGCCCCCGCAGCACCACGCCGGTCGACGCTCACACCACTGGCCCGAAGCGTCACCGCACCCCGCTTCGGCGGCACCGGCAACTCGTGCGTCCGCATGAACACCGAACTCAAACCCTCCAGCACCCCACTCACACCTCCGCCCTACCCGCGGGCTCTGTCGTCCCCGCCCAGCGGTGGGTGGCGTTGAACTCTGTGATCAACGGCGCAGCCACCAACCCGCTGACGGCCCCCGCGGCTCGGCGACACCGGTTGGCCGTCACGTCACCGCAACAGCCGAACTCCTTCTGTTGGTTCGCATTTATTGTGGGCGCCGACAAGCGCTGTGAATTCCGAGAAGCCGCGCGAATGCTCCGGGGGGTACGACAAGCAGCGCGACGCCACCTTCGGAGCACGTGCGGATCGGTGGTGTACCAGGTGTTTTCACGGCTCATGCCCAACCTCCGGCGCGGGCGCGGGTGCGGCGCAGAAGCCAGAAGAAGAAGGGGCCGCCGATGAGGGAGGTGAGCATGCCGAGGGGAAGGTCGGCATTGTGAACCAGGGAGCGGGCGGCGACGTCGGCGGCGAGGAGCACGACCGCACCGACGATGGCGCTCAACGGGACCAGAATGCGGTGGGCGGGTCCGACCAGCATGCGGACGACATGCGGCACGATCAGGCCGACGAACAGCACGATGCCGGTGAAGGCGACGCCCGCGGTGGCGAGGACGGCGACCACCACGATGACGTTGCGCCGCAAGCGCTCGACATCGACACCCAGGTGCCGCGCGGCGGATTCACCGAGGGCGAGCAGGTCCAGGCGCGGCGCGATGAGCACAGCGGCGAGAATGCCGAGAGCTGCGAGCGGAGCGACAACGCGCACCGCATCCCAGGTGGCTCCGTTGAGACTGCCCAGCTGCCAGAACACGATCTGATCGCGGGCTGCTGGGGTCGCGATGAACAGCAGGAAAGCGATCAGCCCACCCGCGAAGGCGTTGATCGCGACACCGGTCAGTACCAGCGTGACCACCTCGGTGCGCCCGTTCGAGCGCGACAGCAGATACACCAGCAGTGTGGTCAACAGCCCGGCCGCGAATGCGGCCGCCGCCACCGACCACGCCGCGACGAACGCGCCACCCACCACGATCACCGTGCCCGCACCGACCGCCGCCCCCGCCGACACTCCGATCACGCCCGGCTCGGCGAGCGGATTCGCGAACACCCCCTGCAACAATGCACCGGCTGTCGCCAATGCCGCCCCGACCAGGATCGCGAGCACAACGCGCGGGAACCGCACCTCCCACAGCGTCACCTCACCCGCCGGATGCGCGGGCATCGGCCCCCAGTCCAACCCGATCCGATGCAACACGCTGCCCGCCACCTCGGCGGGCGTGGTCGGCACCTGCCCGATCGCCGCCGACGCCAACGCCAACACCACCAGCGCGGCCACCGCGACCCCGAACACGATCGCGGTCCGCGACCACCCGCGCGACCTGGGCGCAATCGGATGCGGACTGTGCGGCATCGCAGAGTCCGTCGCGGTCGTACCGGTAGCCCCTTCGCTCACGTCAGCACCTGCCCGATCACTGCCTGCACACAATCGCGGTGCCCCCGGGCCTCCGCGACCTCGGCTCGACCGGATAGCGACCGCACGGCATCGCCGAGTCCGTTGGCGTCGTCCTCATTGCCGGCGGTTATGACCCGATCGCTGCGATCTGCCACGCACCATGACGTACTGCTCATGCGGGCTCGGTGCCGTAGACGGCCTCGCTGAGGGCGGCGATCACCCGCCCGGTGTTCGGGCCGAAACTCAACACCACCGAGTCGGCCATATCGACAACGCGCTTGTTGCGCCCGGCGGGTGTCTGCGCGATGCCGGGCACCTTTTCCAGCCCGTCGACACCGCCAACCGATTTCAGCCCGTCCGACATCACCAGCAGTACGTCCGGCGCGGCCGCGATCATGGCCTCACTGGTCGTCGCGACGAACGGCTCGGTCAACCCGGCCGCGGTGCCCGCATCACGTGCGCCGAGTGCGGCGATGAGCGCGTCCGCGCCGGAGCCGGGTCCGGCGAGCATGGTGATGGCGGTGCTGCGCAGGTAGAGGAAGGCGATGGTGAGGGGTTTGTCCTGCTTGGGCACCGCGGCGCTGGCAGCGGCGATTTCGTCGCGGGTGCGCTGTGCCAGGGCCTGGCCGCGCTCGGGCACGCCGAGTGCGGCGGCGACCGCTTCGATCTGCGGCACCACCCCGTCCATGGTGCGCTGCGGATCGAAGTAGACGACCGTCACCCCAGCCGCGCGTAGCTGCTCGCGGACCTGAGGGGCGGCGCTGGTGCTGTCGGTGAGAAAGACCGAAGGACGCAGTGCCAGTACGGATTCCACGTTCAGGGAACCGCTGCCACCGGTCACGATGGGCAGATTCGCCACCGCGGGAAACCCGGCCGCGGTGCTGCGACCGACCAGTTTGGCACCCATGCCCAATGCCCAGACCGTCTGCGCGAGTGTGCCGAAGCGGTCCGCTGCGATGATGCGGCCGGCATCGGTGACCGTCACCTCGGTCCCGTCGAAGGATCGGACGGTCGCGGGCAGCGTGGGCGTGGGTTCGGGCCCGATCGGCACCGGATCGAGGTTCTCCAGTTTCGCGGTGATCGGCCCGCGGCCGCTATTACTCGTGGAATCGCTGCCGGTGCCGCAGGCCGAACCGACCAACAGGGTCAGTGCCAGCACGGCCAGGAGGGAACACACCCCGCCGGATCGGACACGGTCGAGAAACCTCATGCAGGTAAGGCTAGCCTCCCTCATCGACTCACCCCGCGGTGCGTGCGCTGACATCGTCGAGCGCGGCCGCGATGGCACGCGGAAGTTCCAGCGTCTCGGCGGCCAGCACTCCGGTGAGCTGCCCGATATCGCGCGCACCCACGATCATGCTCGCGATGCCCGGACGGTCCCGGATCCAGGCCAGGGCAACGGCCAACGGTGAGGTGGCCAATCCGTCCGCAGCGGTGACCAGCGCCTCGACCACCCGGGTCGCGTGGTCGTCGAGCCGGTGTCGGATCTCGGCCGCGGTCGCCTCATCCGCGCCGCGCGAATCGGCGGGCACCCCGTCGCGGTATTTGCCGGTGAGAATGCCCCCCGCCAGCGGCGCGGTGGCGATCAGCCCCACGCCGTGATGCTGCGCGGCCGGAATGAAATCGGTTTCGGTGTCGCGGGTCAGCAGTGAGTACGGGGTCTGCGCGACAGTGATGGGCGCGACCGCGGCGAGGCTGGCGACCTGCCAGGCATTGAACCCGCGCGCACCCGCATAGCGGACGCGTCCGGAGCGCACCGCGAATTCGAGGGTGGCGGCTACCTCATCGAGCGGGGTCGCCGGATCCCAGGCGGCGACATGCCAGATATCCAGATAGTCGGTGCCCAGTTCGAGCAGCGTCCGATCGAGCTGACGCAGCAGCGCGCGCCGCGAGGTGTCCACCGACGGACGCACCGGCTCCAGCTCGGGCACGGTCGGTCCGACCGGTGCGGGCATGCTGCGCGGCGCGACACCCGCGCAGCCGCTGAGTACCAGATCGTCGCGGGAGACCAGATCGCCGAGCAGTTCGGCCAGAATCCGTTGTGCCGCACCGCCGGCGTAGGCGGGGGAGGTATCGACCAGCGTTCCGCCCGCCTCGGCGAATGCCACCAGCTGCACCGCTGCATCGTCGGTATCGGTATGCGCACCCCAGGTGTGGGTGGCAAGTCCTATCCGGGACACCCGTAGGCCGCTGCGGCCCACCGTCCGCTGTTCCATCACCGTGTCCGCACAATCGTCACGGCGCCAAGCCTAGAGTGTGGATACGCAACTCGACGTCCACCAGCAGCGTGGGTCGCACGGTCGAGCCGGGCATGCTGCCGCCATCTCGACACTGTACTGTCGCTGCGTGATTGCGGCGGTGGTCACAGTGATGCGATCGATCGCCGGACCAATTGCCTAGTAGGAACACATATTTCGGGCGGAAGTGGAGGGTTCGTGGTCGGCGAGTCGATGACCTGGGTGCAGGCCTTGATTCTTGGTCTGGTGCAGGGTCTCACGGAGTTTCTGCCGATCTCTTCCTCGGCGCATCTGCGCATCGTGTCGTCGGTGTTCTTCGGCGATGACGCGGGCGCCTCGTTCACCGCGGTCACCCAGTTGGGCACCGAGGCGGCGGTGCTGGTGTTCTTCGCCAAGGACATCTGGCGGATCATCGTCGCGTGGTTCGCCGGGCTGCGCGATCGGCTGACCACACGTGGCGAGCCGGAGCTGCCGCTGCACGATCAGCCCACCATGCGCCTCCCGGTCATCACCGCCGATCGCAAGCGCGTGCTGGACGAGCAGGCGCAACGTGAACTCGACTACCGCATCGGCTGGTATGTGATCATCGCGACGATCCCGATCGGTGTGCTGGGGTTCCTGTTCAAGGATCAGATCCGCACCGGTGCCCGCAATCTGTGGCTGGTCTCGTTCATGCTGGTCGCGTTTGCGCTGGTCATCGCGGCAGGTGAGTACTACGGACGCAAGATCCGCCCGATCGAGCAGTTGACCACCCGCGACGGTCTGATCATGGGCTTCGCGCAATGTCTGGCCTTGATCCCGGGTGTGTCGCGTTCCGGCGCGACTGCGACGGCGGGTCTGTTCCTCGGGCTGGAGCGCGAAGCGGCCGTGCGGTTCTCGTTTCTGCTGGCCATTCCCGCGGTGACCGCATCGGGTCTGTTCAGCCTGCCCGACGCGTTCGAACCGGCGGGTGAGGGTCTCAATGCCAGCGGTGCGCAGCTGCTGGTCGCGACGATTCTGGCGTTCGTCGTCGGGTACGCCTCGGTGGCGTGGCTGTTGAAGTTCGTCGGCAATCATTCCCTGGGCTGGTTCGTCGGCTATCGCATCGTGCTCGGGCTGACGGTTATGGGCCTGCTCGCCGGCGGAGTGGTGTCGGCGACATGATCGTTAGGCTGGTGCCATGACGGTGATCCTGCTGCGGCACGGTGTTTCGACCTCGAACACCGCCCGCACCCTCGCCGGGCGCAGTGCGGGCGTCGATCTCACCGAGCACGGCAATACCCAGGCCCGCACCGTCGCCGAACGGCTCGCCGCGCTGCCGATCGAGCACATCGTGCATTCGCCGCTGCTGCGCTGTCAGCGCACGATCGCCCCGCTCGCGGAAAAACTCGGTCTGGAACCGGAATCCGACGATCGCTTGATCGAGGTCGACTATGGCGACTGGACCGGTAAGGCGATCGCGGATCTGCTCAGCGAACCGCTGTGGAAGGTGGTGCAGCGGCACGCCTCCGGCGCGGTCTTCCCCAGCGGCGAAGGTTTGGCGCAGGTGCAGATCCGTGCGGTGGCCGCGGTGCGCGAGCACGATCGACGGTTCGCCGAAAAGGCCGGTCACGATGTGTTGTGGGTGGCGTGCACGCACGGTGACGTGATCAAATCCGTGCTCGCCGACGCGCTCGGCCTGCATCTCGACGGTTTCCAGCGCATCGTGGTGGAACCCGCCTCGATCAGCATTGTGCGCTATACCCCGACCTCGCCGTTCGTGGTTCGGCTCAACGACACGGGGGCGGATCTGTCCGGTTCGGCAAAACCGCAACGGCCCGCCTCCGCTTCCGCGACTTCCACCGCCCCCGAGGCCGGTCCGGTTCCCGGTGGCGAGCTGGGGGGTACCCCGAGTGCGGATAATGGGAATGCGGAGCTTCGAGATTCCTTGTAAACGAGTAGGTGGCGTGTTGCGGAGTCCAGCGCCACGGGTAGTCGATCAGGGTCACGTATCAGGAGGTGCAGATGTCTCGCGCAATCCACGTATTTCGCACCCCCGATCGTTTTGTCGCCGGGACCGTCGGTGAGCCGGGCGATCGCGCGTTCTATCTGCAGGCCGTGCAGGAACCACGGGTGGTCAGCGTGTTGCTGGAGAAGCAGCAGGTAAAGGTGCTCGCCGATCGGATGGGGCTGCTGCTGGACGAGGTCGCACGTCGCTTCGGCGCCGAGGTGCCGCCACAGGCCGAGGACATCTCCGACAGCGACCCGTTGGTGACCCCGATCGACGCGGAGTTCCGGGTCGGCACCATGGGCCTGGGTTGGGACGCCGATGCGGGTGCGGTGGTGGTAGAGCTGCTGGCGATCACCGAAACCGAGGTCGACGAATCGGTGGTGCTCGATGACACCGAGGAGGGTCCCGATGCGGTGCGGGTGTTCCTGACCCCGATCCAGGCGCGCGAGTTCGCGTTGCGCTCCACCCGGGTGATCGCGGCGGGTCGGCCGCCCTGCCCGCTGTGTGGGGAGCCGCTCTCGGCGCGCGGGCATATGTGTGTGCGAACCAATGGATACAAGCGCGGGGATATTTTCGGCGCGGCCGAGCTAGAGGAGTAGTTCGTGGCCGAGCCTCGGTGGCACACCGCGGAACTGACGGTGATCGGGCGGGTGACGACCGCGAGCAATGTCACCCTCGTCTGCGATTCGGAGGGCTCCGACGGCGTTCGCATGGTCTACAAGCCGGTGCGCGGGGAGCGACCGCTGTGGGATTTCCCGGACGGCACCCTGGCCGGGCGCGAGGTGGCCTCGTATCAGGTGTCGGATGCGCTCGGCTGGGGTGTGATTCCGGAGACGATCCTGCGCGATGGCCCGTACGGGCCGGGCATGGTGCAGCGCTGGGTGGAGTCGGTGGACAACCACACCGATCAGGGCAACCGGCTCGATCTCGTCGATCTGGTGCCGTTGGGCGCGGTGCCGGACGGGTTCTGCGAGGTGCTGCGCGCCCAGGATCCGGCGGGCAACGAGGTGTCGCTGATCCACGCCGACGATCCACGGCTACAGCGGATGGCGGTGCTCGATGTGCTGCTCAACAATGCCGACCGCAAGGGCGGGCACGCGTTGGAAGGTGTCGATGGGCAGGTCTACGGCGTCGACCACGGTATCTGCCTGCACAGTGAGCACAAATTGCGCACGGTGCTGTGGGGGTGGGCGGGTAAACCCATCTGCGACGGGCTGATGGCCGATATCGCCGCCTTCACCAAAGCGCTGCCGGGCGCGGTCGCCGATGGTCTCGCACCACATATCACCGATGCCGAGATCGATGCGCTCGCCGACCGTGCGCAGGAGCTGCTGGACAATCCGGTGATGCCGATGCCGAGGACCTCACGGCCGATTCCCTGGCCCGCGTTCTGAGTTGAGTCGACCAGCGTACGGTGCCACGTTGCACCGTACGCCGAACTGCACGAGATGCTTGGTTGTCCGGTGGCCACACTTGCCGCGTCTTCACCGATCCCCAGGTCTCGCCGCGGGCGGGCAGGCTCCCCCTGCTGAGCTCGGATCCCTCGAACTCGATACGCATTTCCTCGGTTCCACACACGCTCCGGCGACCGGAAGCATCCTGCGGCTCGAACCGAGCTCAGCTCACCAGCGGGCGGACCTCGGTTCCGACGAAGCGAACGAATTCGATCAGATCCGGATCGTCGTCGGTCGGTTCGAGGACTACGGTGTCGGCGCCCGCCTCGGCGTAGCGCCGAACGGTGGCGGCGATGGTGTGTGCGTCGCCCGCGACGCCTGCTGCGGGCGAGTGCTCGCCGGAGTTGCGTTGCTGGGCAGCTGTGAGGCGTTCGGCGGCATCCGGGCCGGTAGCCGTGAGCAAGTAGACGATGAGCCGATGTGGTTCGGTGCGTGCGGCTTTCGCTCGGCCTTCCTCGATGCGCGCACGGGCGGTGCGGACGCCGTCAGGGGTGGTTCGTGAGGTGAGGATGGTGGCGTCGGCGAGTTCACCGGAGAGTCGCAGCGTCTGCGGGCCGGTCGCGGCGGCGGTGATCGGTGGGGGTGTGGTGGGTGGCCAGTCCAGGGCGACATCGTCGAGGCGCACGTATCGGCCTGCGGTTCTGACCTTCTCACCGTTCAACAGGCCGCGCAGCGCACCCAGCTGTTCCCGCAGCAGCGTCATCGGCGATTCGACCCGCGCGCCGACCTGTCCCATCCAGTCCTGCACACCGTGCCCGAAACCCGGAATCACCCGCCCCGGATGCAGCCGCAGCAGGGTCGCCACCTCCATGGCGGTGAGCGCGACATTCCGCAGCGGCACCGGCATCACCCCGATCCCGACGCGCACCCGCTCGGTTCGCGCCAACACCGTTGCGGCCGTTGCGATCCCACCGGCCCAGAAACAGTCCTCCCACAACCACAGTTCTTCCAGACCGCTGTCCTCGGCCGCGGCCGCCACCGCGAGTAAGCGTTCGGGGGAAACATGGGGCATCGACACGGCACCGAGAACAGTCACCCGACCAATCTAGCGTGATCCCACTCGCCCCCTGCCGAATTCGCGCGCTCGGCGCTCACGACGAACTCGGCGATAGTGACCTGCGCCACTCGCGGTGATTCGATCTGCCGGACGGCAATCATTGACATCCGGCTTCGACGACATCGGGGCAGGTCAGATCATCGGTGGTTGCCGGACAACCTACCGTTGGGAGCAGGGTGCGGCGCAATGGCCGCCACCGCACCTCTACCCTCGAATCATGCAGTCCTGGTCCGATACCGCCCTACCGACCATTCCCGGAGCAGGGCCACCGTTGCGGTTGTACGACACCGCCGACCGGCAGGTTCGCCCGGTGACCCCGGGCCCTACGGCCACCATGTACGTCTGTGGGATCACCCCCTATGACGCCACCCATCTCGGGCATGCCGCCACTTACCTGACCTTCGACCTGGTCAACCGGCTGTGGCGCGATGCGGGCCATGAGGTGCACTACGTGCAGAACGTCACCGATGTCGACGACCCACTGTTCGAGCGCGCCGACCGCGACGGTATGGACTGGCGCGAGCTGGGCACCCGCGAGATCAATCTGTTTCGCGAGGACATGTCCGCTCTGCGCATCGTGCCGCCGCGCGACTACATCGGTGCCGTGGAGTCCGTCGACGAGGTCGTCGAATTCGTGGAGAAGCTGCTGGCCTCCGGCGCGGCGTACACGGTCGACGATGCCGAGTATCCGGACATCTACTTCCGCGCCGATGCCACCGAACAGTTCGGCTACGAATCCGGCTACGACCGCGCAACCATGGAGCGCCTGTTCGCCGAGCGCGGCGGCGATCCGGACCGTCCAGGTAAGCGCGACACCATCGACGCGCTGCTGTGGCGCGCCGCGCGGCCCGATGAGCCGTTCTGGCCGGCGCCATTCGGTGCGGGCCGACCCGGCTGGCATATCGAGTGTGCGGCGATCGCGCTCAACCGCGTCGGCCCCGAATTCGATATCCAGGGCGGCGGCAGCGACCTGATCTATCCACATCACGAGTACTCCGCCGCACACGCGGAGGCTTTGATCGCGGGCCGCCGCTTCGCCCGCCACTATGTGCACGCCGGTCTCATCGGCCTGGACGGCGAGAAGATGTCCAAATCGCGCGGCAATTTGGTGCTCGTATCCAAGCTGCGTGCTGCGGGCGTCGACCCCGCCGCCATCCGCCTCGGTCTGCTCGCCGGTCACTACCGTCAAGACCGCATGTGGACCGACGCCGTCCTCGCCGACGCCACTGCCCGCCTGGACCTGTGGCGCCGAGCCGCCGCCTGCACCTGCGGCCCAGCCGCCGAAGACACTGTCGCCCGCCTCCGCCAACACCTCGCCGACGACCTCGACACCCCGAAAGCCCTTGCTGCCGTGGATAACTGGGCCAACCAGACCCTGAACTACGGCGGCCAGGACCCCGCGGCCCCGACCTTGATCGCGACTGCCGTAGACGGCCTGCTGGGCATAGCGCTGTAATCCCGCGGCTGCTCTGCGCGGCAGCGGTGTTCCGCGCAGATGAGATCGTGGGCCGGTGCTATTTCGGATTCTCGTCGCGTCGGGCGTACTCGCCATGGCGCCTGGTCGGACATGGCCGTTGTGACGAGGCGCGTGGTGGCGTCCAGCTGGTACGACGGACACTGAACCAGCAGAGGCGTCGGTCGGATGCTTCGGCCGGACCCGCCGCCGAGATCAGCTTGCAACCTCGAGGAGTTCTCGTTGCTGGGACGGCGTTCGGGTGGTCAAGCGCCACAGCGAGGTCACTTCCGCGGCTCGGGCTGCGTGCAGCGGGTCTGTGGTGTCGCGGGGTCTGGAGTGGCGGGGCCTGGTATCGATCCGGTCGACGATGTGCAGGCCTGCCGAGTCGATGGCGGTGAGAAGTTCTGTGCGGGTGCGCAAGCCGAAACGTTCGGCCAGATCGGACAGGACCAGCCAGGCCTCACCGCCGGGTTCGAGGTGCGCCGGGAGGCCGTTCAGGAAGGCGCTGAGCATGGCGTTGTCCGGGTCGTAGACACCTTGGTCGATGGCGGAGTTCGGACGGGCCGGCAGCCAGGGCGGATTGCAGACGATCAGGTCTGCGCGGCCGTCGGGGTACAGGCCGTGGCCCTGGATAGCGATGCGGTTCGTAAGACCGAGCCGGTCGATATTGTCGCGGGCACACACGAGTGCGCGCGGATTGATATCGGTGACGACGATGTGGTCGAGGCCGCGGCGGGCCAGCACTGCCGCGAGCACGCCGGTTCCGGTTCCGAGGTCGAATGCCGTGTGGTGCTCGACCGGTAACGGCGCCTGGGCGACCAGATCGACGTATTCGCCGCGCACGGGGGAGAACACCCCGTAGTGCGGGTGGATCCGCGCGCCGAGAGCCGGTACCACGACACCGGTTTCACGCCACTGGTGTGCCCCGATCGCGCCGAGCAATTCGGTCAACGCGATCACCATCGGCTCGCGCGTGGACCCGTACGCCTCGGTGCATGCTCGTCGCACATCGGGCGCGCGCCGCAATGCCAGCGAACGGTCCGGTTCCAATTGCACGATCAGTCGGCCCAACACCCGGGCCCGCTGTCCGCGCGCCCGTCGGTAGAGGTGAAAGGATTCGGCCGGTCCTGCGCCCTTCGGTACCGGTTTGCGGTCGATGCGGCGGCCCAATGCCCGCAACAGTTGACGCGCGTTGTGGAAATCGCCGCGCCACAGCAGCGCTGTCCCCTGGCAGGCCAGGCGGTAGGCGATATCGGCGCGCATGCGGTCATCGGCGACGGTGACGTGCTCGGGCACCGCTACCGCGCTTTCGGAATGCCACTGCGCGCTGTGGTCGGTATCTGCTTCGGTCCAGTGAATGGTCGACATGGGATGCTCCTCGTGATCGGACGTGCGTTGGCACGGAGAGCACTTCGACGAGGAGCGAGCGAACGGCCCGAATCAGCCGGGGCTGCAAGGACGGACTAGCGGTCCCGCGTCGAAGCGCGAGCACCGAAGTCGCCGAGGACCATACCGAGCGTCATGAGCAGCCCTTTCCCTGAGTCGACACCCCAAGGTTCGCATACGGGCCGCTGCCACCACCCACGCGGGTCCGAACCCCCACCGTTTACGAGCCGGATTCGGTCAGCTTGGCGGCGACCGGGCCGAACATGGTGTTCTTGATCGCGCCCAGTGTCCCGGGGTCCTTGCCGCCGAGCGGGGCGAGCATCGCCAAGGCGGCGGTGGCGACCGCGGCTTCACCCGCGGTGGCATCGACGATATCGAGGGCCGAGGCATCGATGCCGCTGAAGCGGCGACCGGTGGTCATCGCGGCCACGGCGGCCTTGGGCGTCAGCTTGGACTGGATCAGTGCGGCCATGCCCGGGGTGAACGGGATCCGGATATCGACCTCGGGCAGACAGAAGAAGCCGCGGTCGGCGCGCATTACCCGATAGTCGTGGGCGAGTGCGAGCATGGCGCCGGCGCCGAAGGCGTGACCGGGCAGTGCGGCGGCGGTGGGGATGGGCAGGGTGAGCACGCGCGCGAACAGGGCCTGTACCCGACCGATGTACCACTGGGTGCGCTCACCGTTGGCGAGCAGCCAGTCCAGGTCGAGGCCGTTGGAGTAGAACTTGCCGCTCGCGGTGGTCACCAGCGCGTGTGCGCCTTCGGCGAGCGCGGTGTCGAGGTGGGCGTTGACCGCGTCGAGGAAGTCTGGGGTGAAGCGGTTTTCGTTATCGCCGAGGTCCAGGACGGCGATCTTTTCGTGGTATCGCAGGGTGCTCATGATGATCCTTACTTCGGGTGTCGATCAGGTGGGCCGACCGCGAGCACCGCACGCACGGCAGCGCGAAGATGTTCGCGGGCAATGGGTTTCGCGATCCGGTCGCGGCGCAGCAGGATGCCGGTCGGCAGATCGACGATGCAGGTGGTGATCACATCGACCGCGGCAGCATCACCGCGGCCCCACAGGGCGCGGGATAGGCGGATGATCAGTCCCACCAGCGCGTCATCGGTTCCGGCGAGTTCGGCGGCTACCTGTTCTGGCAGTTCGTCGCCGAGCAGTTCGCCCCGCGAGACGGTCAGCAGCAGCTTCGAGGAGTCCGGGTATCGCTGTGCGAACTCCACCGGCGTCTCGGCCGCGGCCACCACCGCCTCGATGACCTCCGAGGAGCACGGGGCGCCGTCGTTCACGGCCAGATGCGCCTCGACCAACTCGGTCTGCATCCGCAGAAACCGCCCCGCCGCCCGCAACCAGCTGCGCCCGAGCAGTTCCGCCCGCGAGCCGAAGGTGTGGTAGATCGCGCCGTTGGACACACCGGTCGCTGCCGCGACAGCCCGGATGGTGACTGCCGCGGGACCCGAGCGCACCGCCAGCGACTCCGCGGCGTCGAGCACGATGTCGGGGTCATGGGTCCTTGGGCGGGGCATGCCACGACTATAACAGAGCAGTTGCTCTGTTATAGTTCGGCACCGCCTCGGCAAACTCTTTCCCGCTGCGCCACTGCATGTTTCTTCCAGTCACGGACACTTTTGCGGTGCGGCGACACCGATGCATGGACCTCGTTACGCTTCAGCGCGGCGGCAATACGATGAGGTACTGTCTGGTCCTCCGCCTTGCCCACACGAACAGAAACGGCGCCTACGAATGTCAGTGGTCACCAAGGAGCAGTACTTCGACACCGCTCTGGAGATGCTGGCCGAACTCGGCTTCAAGGGCCTCAATATCGGCGTGCTGTGCCGTCGGCTCGGCGTCACCAGCGGTTCGTTCTACCATCATTTCGGCAGCTGGCAGGGCTTCACGGATGCGCTGCTCGAGCATTGGGAGAACCGCCAGGTCATCATCCTGCGCACGCTGAACTTCAACCGGGGCAATCCCGATAACGACATCCGCGCCATGTCCGACCTCGCCTCCGGCCTGCACCACGCCGCCGAGGCAGCGATCCGCGCCTGGGCCGCCAATGACGAATCGGTGAATCTGGCGCTCGAGCGGGTCGACGAATCGCGTCGCCGCACCGTGCACAAGGCCATCAAAGGCGTTGTCGGCGATGAGGAGACCGCCGCGGTGGTCACCGCGCTCGGCATGTCGATGCTGATCGGCTACCAGCAGATCGCCGACGGTGGGGAGAACATTTCCCTGGACCAGCTGCTGGCCCAGTACGCGCGGTTGATCTACTCCCACGCCCGCTGATCAGCCGAGTAGCTCATCGACGTAGCACCACCGCCACGTCTCGCCCGGTTCCACGCTGCGCATCACCGGATGTCCGGTGCTGCCATAGTGTTTGGTCGCGTGATTGCCCACCGAGGAGTCGCAGCAGGCAATATGCCCGCAGGTCAGGCACATGCGCAGATGTACCCAGGTGTAGCCCTCGGCGATGCATTCCTTGCACTCGTCGGGTTCCGTGGGCTCGCGCAGCAGCGGTGCGTTCTGTAGATGCGTGCAGATGTCGGCCGCCGCCGGCGCGGCGAGCGGTTCGACGCGCTCCTCTTCGGCTTCGTCGTAGCGGTCGATCATCGATTCCTCGAGATCGAGCCGGGACAGCACGTACTGCAGGATTTCGTAGTCCGCGCCTCCCGAATCCCGCACGCGCAGTACCGTTTCCCGTTCCGCGCGCAACATTTCCAGCCGCAGCCGACGATATTCGGCGGTCGGTGTCACCAGTTCCGATTCCGAGCGGCCCAGGCGTTCCCAGGCCGCGTTGGTCTTCCAGGTGACCCGATCGTGCAGTGACTCGATGACACTTTGCGGCGTATCGGGGGTGATGTGCTTATCCAGTTCGGCCAGTCCGGCCGCGGTCGCCTGGTGCAGCAGATTTGCCTTCTGCAGTGCGTTTTCCGCACGACTCGGGCCGCGCACATCCAGCCGCCGCACCAGCCACGGCAGCGAAGTCCCTTGCAGCAGCAATGTTCCCGCGACCACGACGAGCGCGAGCAGTTTGAGCACCGGCAGCTGCGGGGTATCGGCGGGCAGCAGCAGCACCGCCGCCAGGGTGACCACCCCGCGCATGCCCGCCCACGACACCACCACCGGATGACTCACCGGCACATCGGCATTCGACAATCCGAGCATGCGTGAAAGTGCGGCCACCGGGAACACCCACAACGGCCGCGACAGCATCGCCGCCAACATGACCGCCACCGCCGCCACGATCAGAGTGCCATGGTCGAGGCCGCTGTCCCACGCGCCCTCGATGATCGCGCGCATCTGCAGCCCGATCATCAGGAAGACGACGCTTTCGAGAATGAACTGGATGGTGCGCCAATTGGTGCGTTCGGCGATCCGGGAGGCGGCGCTCTGCCACACCGGCGCACCATGGCCCAGCACCATGCCGCAGGTCACCACCGCGATCACGCCGGAGGCTTCGATTCCCTCGGCGGGCAGATAGGCCACGAACGGCGCCAGGAACGACAGCGTGGTGTCCAGCACCGGATCGGTGATGCGTCGGCGCAGCATCGCCAGCAGATAGGCGACCACGATGCCCACCGCCGCACCGCCGCCCGCCGCGAGCAGGAAATCGCCACCGGCCTTCCATATCGACACCGTGCCCGCGGCCGCCGCGATGGCGGTACGCACCGTCACCAGTGCGGTGGCGTCGTTGAACATCGACTCGTCTTCGAGGATCGTGACGATCCGGCGCGGCATGCCGATGCGGCGCGCGATCCCGGTGGCGGCCACCGCATCCGTCGGCGCGACCACCGCGCCCAGCGCCACCGCCACCGCGAGGGGCACCGGCAGCAGCCACCACACGACCGCCGCGACTGCGAACGTGCTGAACAGCACCAAGCCCACCGACAGCAGCGCGATGGTGCGCACATTGGCCCGGAAGTCGACCAGGGAGGTGCGGATCGCCGAGGTGTAGAGCAGCGGCGGCAGGAAACCCAGCAGAATGACCTCAGGATCCGGGTGGACCTCCGGAACATGCGGCAAATATGACGCGACCACCCCCGCCAGCGTCAAAACCAGTGGTTCGGATATCCCGAACCGTCGCGCGAGCGCCGCGAGCGACGCCGCCGACGCGACTAGAACAACCAGGCCGATCGCGACATGCACTGTGGCATTCTCGCAGAGTAAACACTCGGCTCGAAAAAGACCATGCGGTACGTGACACGGACAGTGCGGTCGGTTCCTCGGAACGCCTGTGGCGGTGGCGTGCGCGCGCAATAGTTGTCGGCACGGAGGAGGTAGACATGGAAGAGTTTGCGTCCTGGCGGGCGAACGGTCGGCGGCACACCCACCGCGGCCATCAGATCTTCTGGCAGGACAGTACCGGTGACGGTGCCGGAAATCTGCTCTGCATCCACGGTTTCCCCACCGCGTCGTGGGACTGGCACGCGATATGGCCGGGGCTGCGCGAGCGGTTCGCGCGGGTCATCGCCCCGGATATGATCGGCTTCGGTTGGTCGGCCAAACCCCGCAATTACGATTACCGGATTGCCGATCAGGCCGATATCCACGAGAACCTGCTGCGTGAGCAGGGGATCTCTCGCACGCATATCCTGGCCCACGATTACGGCGATACCGTCACCCAGGAGTTGCTGGCCCGCGACGCTCAGCGCCGCGCCGACGGCGACGGTTCGCTGATGATCGAATCGGTGTGCCTGCTCAACGGCGGACTGTTTCCGGAGACCCACCGTGCGCGCCCGGCGCAGAAGTTGCTGGCGAGTCCACTGGGACCACTGGTCGGGGTGTTGGGCACCGAGCGAGTCTTCCGCCGCAGCCTCGCCGGGGTCTTCGGTCCCGATACCCGCCCCAGCACCCAAGAGCTCGATCAGTTCTGGATCCTGTGGTGCAGTAAGCACGGGAAGAGCAACGGGCACAAGCTGATTCGCTATATGGGTGAGCGCAGGGCGAACCGGCGGCGCTGGGTGGGCGCGCTGGTCGACACGACGGTTCCGGTCCGGTTGATCGACGGGCTACTCGACCCGGTATCGGGTGCGCACATGGTGCGCCGCTATCGCGAGCTGATTCCGGATCCGGATGTGGTCGAGTTGCCGAAGGTCGGCCATTATCCCCAGCTCGAAGCGCCCGGGGACACCTTGGCCGCGGTACTGGATTTCCACACCAGCCGCGTGCAATAGACACAGCCCCCAACGCTATGGGGTGTCCCATGCTATGGCTGCATGGCAGCGCCACGGTGATCGAAACCGCTCGCGCGGAGTAACTGTTCGCCCGTTGGCGCCATCCCGGCAGATTCGCCCAGATCGGACAATTCACGTACCCATCCGGACCGATATGACGTGCGGCCTGTGAGCAACCGAACTTCTTGACGCTCCAGTGCTTTTCGCGCGCGTGGCGGCACCGTAGAGTCGGCGCATGGTTTTCCGGCTCGAGCTGCAATCTGCCCCACCGCTGCACCTGACACCCCACTGCGTGGTGCACACCGGAACCGTACGACTATTCGTTCCCGACACGCTCATCCATACCGCCACGGCCCCCGCCGAACAGTTCGGCTTCTTCCTCCCGAACACTCACCCCCTGCCCGAGGACGCTTGCGAACCATATCTGTGGTCGGAGATGTATCTGATGACCGCCAACGCCGCATCCGCGAACATCCCCTTCGGCATCACGCACACCCAGGCGGCCTACGTCCCCGACCCGCGCGCCGGTCTGCACCGCTGGCTCCATCTCACCGCCGCCGCCCACCCCGCCAGAGAACTCCGCCTCAGCTACCGCGTCACTGTTCAAACACCATGATCGCGTGAAGACACGCACACCGAGGCGCTGACCCATCGGACCGGTCCACCCAACGGGCAGCCGCCCCGCGGAATGGGCGGCACACAACGATCGATCTCCTGGCGGCATGGGCAGACCGCAATACCCGGACATCCATGCGTATGTGCGCACATAAAACCAGGTCACGCCCGATTTCGCCCGCCGAATACGTGCCGTGATCCCATTCGTGCAGGTCAGACGGCAATTAACAACCAACTGGTCTGGATTTGACTTTGCGTGCTCGCGGGTTCAACATTGCTTCGGTCAGCACCTCGCTAGGCGAGGCTCCTGTACGAACACAGGCCACTGATCCGACGACGTCGAGAGACGCCCAGGGTTAGGACAGGTCTCCCCGGATTAAGGGGTGATCCGAAGTGGCTTCCCGATGGTGGGACACGTCGTGCAGTGCCGAAGCTCTGACGAGAGGGGTGCGTACCTGCCTATTTTCGGTGCAGGCTCCTCACCCCAATGATCTGACGCGATGAGCAACGACGTGCGCGTGCGTCCTGGCAGCAAGGAGGTGAGGGACGACATGAGTTCCGGCAATAGTCCGTATCCGAGTCCGGTTCGAAAATCTGGTTCGTTCCCGGCTTGCTGCGACACGGTAACTGCATGACACCGCGGAGATCGCGCATCGGCTGAACCGGCGATTTCATGATCGTCGGATGAGGGGGTCGATGGGTATCCCTCCGTGTGTTCGGCGTGCCCGGGATTCGTTGCAGCGGTCGGCTTTTCATCACGAGGAGCACGTCATGGCCACCATCGGCTCTGCGCACACCGATGTCGTGTCACTGTCCGCGGCGCTGGTTGATTCCGTCCGCCGGATCCGCGCCCGGATGTTCCTGACCGAACAGGAGCGCGCGAACATGCGGGCTTCCCGTGGACGGTCCGCGGTCTACACCGCGTCCCTGGGCGGCCACTCGCACCGCTGGTAGCGGCTGTGGACCGCAGTATCCGGCATCACATCGACCTTCGCTGATCGATCACACATTTCGAAAACAGCAGTATCGCATGTAAATAGAAAGAGAGAACGGCCATGGCCTTCTTCTCCGGCGGCGGGAGCCGCCGCACCACCACGGTGCCCGAGCCCGTGAACGTCACGAATGGGGCGGTGCTCGACAGCGCGCACGTCGGCGATATCGTCGGCGCCCTCGGCAGCATCGGCCAGCACGACACCACCGAGGGGCGCAGCCGCTGGCAGCGTTTCCGGATGCTGCTGGCGATCATGGGCCCCGGCCTGATCGTCATGGTCGGCGATAACGACGCCGGCGGTGTGGCCACGTACGCCCAGGCCGGGCAGAACTACGGAATGGCCCTGGTATGGGTACTGGCGCTGCTGATTCCGGTGCTGTATGTGAACCAGGAGATGGTGGTGCGGCTCGGTGCGGTCACCGGTGTCGGTCACGCGCGGTTGATCTTCGATCGGTTCGGCAGGTTCTGGGGTGCGTTCAGCGTCGGTGACCTGTTCATCGTGAACGCGCTGACCATCGTCACCGAATTCATCGGCGTATCCCTGGCTTTGACCTATCTCGGGCTTCCGAAGAGCGTCGGGGTGCCGCTGGCAGCGGTGCTGCTGTTCGCGGTCGTCGCGGGCGGGTCGTTCCGCCGCTGGGAGCGGTTCCTGTTCGCGCTGATCGCTCTCAACGTGGTCATGTTCCCGCTGGTGTTCCTCGTGGGTCCGGATGTGTCGCAGTCGGCCGAGGGCGTGATCCCGTCGCTGCCCGGTGGCCTGAATGTCGATCTGTTACTGCTCATGGTGGCCATGGTCGGCACCACGGTCGCGCCGTGGCAGTTGTTCTTCCAGCAGTCCAACATTGTGGACAAGCGCATCACCCCGCGTTGGATCCGCTACGAGCGCATGGATCTTCGCATCGGCATCGTCGTCGTCATGGTCGGCGCGATCTGCATCATGGCGACCGCGGCGTTCGGTCTGGCCCCTGAGCTGGCCGGGGGGTTCACCGATGCGGGCGCGATCGCCGACGGCCTGCACGATCACGTGGGCAAGACCGCGGGCGCGCTGTTCGCGATCCTGCTACTGGATGCCTCCCTGGTCGGGGCGAATGCGGTCGGCCTTGCCACCACCTACGCGCTCGGCGACACCTTCCGCAGGCGGCACTCGCTGCACTGGAAGCTCTCCGAGGCTCCGGCGTTCTACCTCGCCTACGCCGCGCTGCTGGGCGTCGCGGCCGCGGTCGCCTTCAGCCCCGACCACGTCCTGGGCCTGATCACCCAGGGTGTGCAAGCGCTGGCCGGTGTGCTGCTGCCCTCGGCGACGGTGTTCCTGGTGCTGCTGTGCAACGACAAGGCGGTGCTCGGGCCGTGGGTGAACACCATGCGGCAGAACATCATCGCCGGTGTCATCGTCTGGACGCTGGTGCTGCTGTCGCTTTCGCTCACGGCCGCCACCTTCTTCCCCGACCTGACGACCGGTCAGCTGGAGATCTTCTTCGGCATCGGCGCCTTTGTAGGCCTGCTCGGTGGACTCGCGATCGCGTTCGCTGCCCCCGCACCGAACGCGAGGAGACCGAGCAGACCGCGGCCGACCTCGGCGGCTTGGATCCGGATCAGGTCGAAGAGCTCGATTCGACCGCGTTGACCCGGGCCGAACGCAAGGCGATCCTGGACCAGGACCGTGACAGCTGGCGAACCCCGGCGCTGGATACCCTGGAGCGCCCGGCCTTCTCGCCGCTGCGCATGGCCGGCATGATCGCCCTGCGCGGCTACCTGGCCTTGGCGGTCGTCCTGGTCGTGGTGAAGGTCGTGCAGTCCATCAGCAGTGCGTAGATCCGCGAAACAGATTGCGGCGGCGAGGTAATCACCCCTCGCCGCGGCAGTCGTATCGAAAGGATGGTGTCATGGATCGCGACAACTACCTACTGCACCAGGTCCACGCGGGAAAGCTCGCCACCGACATCACCGCGGGGATGGTGTCCACCGTCCTGATGTGGCAACGCCGCGTCGGGCTCGCGCTGCTGGCGGCACACATACCCGCTGGCGTGGCCTCGGCCGTGCTGATCCGGCGCGACCTGTCGGACCTGCGTGAAACCCGCCGCGGGCGATATGTGCTCACGCATATGCCACCTGCGGCCCAGGGGGTGCGCATGGCCGGTCAAATCCTCATGTGGCGGGCCGCGTATCGGCACAAGGCCATCGGC
The DNA here is from genome assembly GCF_040674855.1 of Nocardia sp. NPDC049707. NCBI lineage: Bacteria > Bacillati > Actinomycetota > Actinomycetes > Mycobacteriales > Nocardiaceae > Nocardia > Nocardia sp. NPDC049707. The sequence continues at coordinate 65,273 of NZ_JBFANN010000003.1, forward strand.
ATCGCGGCCGGAGCCGCAGTAATCGTCGGCGGATGGTCTTTCGGATTGTGCGCAGACCGGAGTCGACATTCTCCTCCAGGAGACACGAGCGACTGCGCCTCCGCCTGACCGCATCACTACGAATCGCGTCGGTGCGGAACTCGTTGTTCGCCGCGCGGCCCCATAGACCGGGTCGGTCACCGAGATGTTTGTTTCGGCCGGTCCGGAATTCCCTTCACCATGAATCGCGGGCCAGACGTATCGACGCTTCCAGCCCGGACCCCGTCATCCGATTCGACCGACTTCCGGAAGTTGTCATGCGCGAACGGATTTCGTATACCGCCGGTTCGGGTGCGACGTATGCGTCTCGAGCGGGCCACACAGGGTGACACGCACTTGCGCACACCTGGCCGCGGCATCAGGGTCAGCGGTGCATGTATCCCAGCGTGAATGAGGCATCGTCCAGTCGTGGGGCGATCGATTCCCCGCCGAGCGCCTGCCGCAATACGGCTTGCTCGTCCTGGATGACGTGCATTACGGCGTTGATCAGGGCCAGGTGGGTGAACGCTTGGGGAAAGTTGCCCCAGTGCCGACCGGTTCGGGGGTCGACCTCCTCGGCGTAGAGGCCAAGAGGGCTGGCGTAGGAGAGCAGTTTCTCACACAACTGTTTGGCTCGTGTTTTTTCGCCGATCTCCGACAGCGCCGAGACCAGCCAGAACGAGCAGATCGTGAAGGCGCCTTCGTTTCCTGCGCAGCCATCGTCGGTTTCACTGACGCGGTACCGCAGTACGAGGCCGTCTTCGGTCAGTTCGTCGGCGATGGCCAACACCGTGTTGCGTACCCGGTCGTCGTCGGGCGGCAGGAAACGAACCAGCGGGATGAGCAGGGTCGAAGCATCCAGCGCCGTGCTGCCGTAGTACTGGGTGAACACCTGCCGGGAATCGACCGCGTGAGTGCATATATCGGCGCGGATTTCGTCTGCGGCCTGTTGCCAGCGATGCGCGCGCTCGAAGTCATGGTGGATGCGGGCCAGCCTGGCACCGCGATCGGCGGCAACCCAACACATCACCTTGCTGGAGGTGAAGTGTTGGGGCTGCCCGCGTACTTCCCAGATGCCATGGTCGGGATCGCGCCAGTAGGTGAGGGCACTTTTGACCGCCCGGCCCAGCAGCAGCCAGGAACGCGCGTCGATTCGGTCTTGGTTGCGCGCGTAGAGATAGACCGCGTCCAGCGCAGCACCCCACACATCGTGCTGGCGTTGCCGGTACGCATCGTTGCCGATGCGCACGGGGCGGGCGTTTTCGTAGCCGCGCAGGTGGGCGAGGGTCTGCTCGGTGAGGTCGCTTTCCCCACCGATGCCGTAGACGATCTGCATGTCCCGGACGTCTTCGGTCAAGCTGATGATGTAGGAGAAGAAGTCGTTCGCCTCCCAGCTGAAGCCCAGTGTGTACAGGCCCCACAGCGCGAAGGCGGAGTCGCGTATCCACGAGTAGCGATAGTCCCAGTTACGTTGTCCGCCTGGGGTTTCGGGTAATGACGTGGTGGCGGCGGCGCTGATGGCGCCGGTGGGTGCGAAGGTCAGGCCCTTGAGGGTCAGCGCGCTGCGGGTGAGCTGGGCAGCCCACGGATGGTCCGGAAACCGCCCGCCGGCCAGCCAGTGCCGCCAATGGTGGATTGTCTGCAACAGCCGTTCATCGGCCTCGTCAAGGGCGCGGGGCGCGTCACGACTACCCCAGGAGAGCGCGCAAAAGCGTGCGTCGCCCGCCTTCAGCAGAGTGCGAGCAAGCGCGTGCGTACCTTCCAGCCCCAAACGCATGTCGGTGGTCAGCGTCAGCTGCAGGTCGATCCCCTCGGCGCGGGCCTGCGCGATGTAGTAGCTGTCGAGGTACTCCCAATGAGCGCGATACCTGCCGTAGTCGAAGGACGGATGGCAGTCGAGCACGAACTGGATTTGCCCGGTCTCACAGTGCACCGTCCGCAGCAGAATATGCTCCGCGTCGTAGTCGGTGGGGGTTCGACGATGGGCGCTACGGCCGGGTACCTGGTGCCGCCATGGCCCGACCAGCAGCACATCGCGAACCGTCGCCCACCCTTCGCCACTGCGCCAACTCGTCTCCATGACCATCGTGCCAGGGACGTAGCGGCGATCGGTCGGCACCACGAAGTCGGCGGGGGCGAACCGAAACGAACCGGCGGAACGATCGAGTATGGCCGCGAAGACACTAGGGGAGTCGATGCGGGGTAGACACATCCATTCCACGGCTCCGCTGGGGGCGATAAGTGCCGTGACCTCGCAGTCGGAGATGAAACCGTAGTCGTCGATGCGCGGAAACGCCGTGAGCTGCGGCGTGCGTTCGATGTCGTCGTCCATGTGTCGCTCCATCGTCATCTCGGCGCTGAACTCCGGCCTCGGTATTGCACGTAATCGCCTGGTGAGCAACCTTCTTGCTCGACCAGACGGCGAGCGGATCGGGACATGAGTGATGTGGCGCTTCCCAACAGCCCACCACCTTGTGGGCCGTGTCGGCAAGCCCGGGTGTGTGCCGAGACATGACGAGCGATGTCGCTCGAGCGCAACCGCATCGCCGTCTCGACGCCGTCGGACGGACTACAACTTCGGCAACCCCGGTCTCTCGATGCAGACAGGGCATTTCACGCACGTTGTGTGAATGAGCAGCAAGCGATTCGGGCTGAGTACACACCGGAACGGTGCGCGCTCGGCGACGTTATGCCATTACTTGCTGTCTGGCCACCGGAGGGATCATTCCCGTCCAGAATTCGTGGCGGACCGCATCCCACAGCCTCGCCAGTTCCGGAAGGAGTTCTCGCGCTCGCACGAGGTCCGGATAGTTGCTGGGACTGAAAGATGCAACTGGCGACGCGTCGCATGCGTTGTGCACGGCGACAATCGCGATCAGATGGTGCTGAACCAAGCGCCACGTCACGCACAGTCCGTCGACTTCAGTTCGGCGCGTCTCAATCATTTTTCGATACCCCGGCACCGCATGCTTACCTCCTGCATTCGCCGACCATCTCGACCGGCCGCATTCCGCTATGGACTGCCTTCTCCGCCGGTTACTCGCGGCACGGCCGCGGATGCACCACCAGAGGTGCTCGCTTTGACAGGTCGCGTTCTCGGACTGGGAAGTCCCGCTTCGATCGTGACGTCGGTGCGAGGGTAGTCACAGCCATGAACATAAGACATTAGATTTCATAGTTCAAGACGTTCTTCCGTAAAGATCGCATCGACTCCAACCACCCATCGCGCAGGCGCCTGGTTTGCGGGCAGTTCCAGCAAGACCCACGTCGCGATGCGCAGATGCGCAGAAGCACCTGGGCGAGACCAATCTATGGACTATGTATAACTTTATAGTTCATATTTCAAGTGTTAGTTGGCTAGAATCGTGTCAAGTCCCGCCACCCAGGAGTCGCGTTGTCCCAACAGGAGAGGGCCGGATTGACCGCGCTCAGCGCCGTGCTGTCACCGCTCGAGGGTGGTCCGAAAACCGAGGCCGTCGTGCAGCGGCTGTCTGCCGCGATCAGCCTCGGCGTCATGGTCGACGGCCAACAGTTGCCGAGTGAAACCGATCTCGCCAACCAGTTGGGTGTATCGACGATGACCCTGCGGGAGGCGCTGGTCGTACTTCGGCAGCAGGGAATCGTGCACACCAAGCGTGGGCGCGGGGGCGGCAGCTTCATCAGCGCCTCGGCGGAGGTTTTCGAGAACACCTCGCTGGCGCGGTTGCGGCAGATGAGCATCCAGGAGTTGCGCGATCTGGGGGACGCGCACCTCGCCATCACCGGGGCAGTTGCCGCGTTCGCTGCGCGGCGCAGCTTGCGGGCCGATATAGTCGGACTCCGCGCCCTGGTCGACCGACTGAAGGACAGCACCGACCTCGTCTCGGCACGCCAAGCCGACAGCCGCTTTCACATCGAGATGGCGGTGTGCGCACAGTCCACCCGGCTGACCCGCGCCGAGGTCGGTTTGCAGGCCGAACTCTCCGCCTTGGTCTGGCTGCCGCGGCTGAAACTCGACCCGGCTGCCGAGGCGAACGCCCATCGTGACGTGGTGGACGCGATCGAACACGAAGACGATAGCCGTGCACGAGAACTAGCAGAATCACATGCAGAATCACGCATCCGCCGCCTCGTTGCCCTACGCTTGGAACTCAGTGAGGGACACCGATAACTTTTCGGCTCCGGCGACAGTCGAGTCGCTGGTCGAGTCTGTCACAAAACTGGCCGACGAGGTCTACGTGTCGCTCGCAACCATCGGGACCGCACTGACAACCCTGTGGGCTGGTCTCACCGAGAACCTGCGGTCCGCTCCCCAGTCGACTGATCTGGCACCGCTGCGCGAACTCATTCTCGGCGAACTCGAGCGGCGCGGAAAATTGTTCAATGGTGCGGGCGTAGTGATGGCCGACAGCATGCTCGCAGATCGCCCCCGATACCTGGAATGGTGGCTTCCCGACGCGCAACGCCTGGTGCTCGAATTGAATCCACACAATGAATACTTCTACGACTACACAAAAATGGACTGGTTCACGGTTCCGTGCGAGCAGGGTCGGCGATGGGTACAGGGACCGCACCTCGATTACGCGTGCACCGATGAATACGTGTGCACATTCTCGATACCGGTCACGACCACATCGGGAACATTCCTCGGAGTCGCCGGCGCTGATGTGCCGGTTGCCGCGATCGAGCAGGCCTTGCTTCCGCGATTCCAGGCATCCGGTCAACGGATAGTGCTGGTCAACAGCGAAGGTCGCGTCATTATGGGGACCGATCCAGAATTCACCACCGGATCGAAGACGAGTGGGATGGACAGATCTGCTACGGCAGTCCCGATCGGGGCGATGCCTTGGTCATTGCATCCGCTCGGGTCCACGGCATCCCCCTGAGCCTTTCCGAACAGCGAAGGCGACCAACGAATCCACACTGTTGATCAGACATCGTGGAATACCACGTTCTCACTGATGGCGCGGCGGCCAATTCGGATATTGTTCGCGGGGAATGCAGGGTCGGGGTAGCCGACTGCCAGTCCGCACAGGACCGAAAGCTCGGTTGGGATACCGAGCTGCGCGTGGACGATCTCGGGATACCCCGCGATCGAGACCTGAACACAGGTTCCCAGGCCGCATGCTGTCAGGGCCAGGAGCAATGTCTGCAGAAACATCCCAACGCCGAGCGCATCGACAGTGCCGAGGTCGCGGTGCATGCAGACGATACCGGCCAACGGCGCGCGGAAGAACTCCCAGTTGCGCAGCACCGCGACCCGCCTGGCCTCGGTGTCTTCGCGAGCGATTCCCATCGACCCGTAAACCTGGGCGCCCAGTTCCCGGCGCAGGTGCGCGAACGCAGGAGGCAGCGGCGGGATCTTGGGCGGCCGCATGCGAGCCTCATGGAGCAAAGCGGCCACGAGACGGTCCCGGGCAGCTCCCGACGCGAACACCAGCTGCCACGGCTGGATATTGGAGTTCGACGGCGCACGGACAGCCAAGGCAAGCGCCTCGTCCATCAATCTTCTCGGCACTGGTCGATCAGGCAGGAACATCCGCGTCGAATGGCGCTCCTTGATCACTTCCTCGAGGTCGGGCATGGGCCTCAACTCCACAAAGTCACATGCACTTTCGGGCGGAACCGACTGACCCCTACGCCGGACCCGCGGATCATCGCCTGGATGCATCGCGGGGTGGTGATGAACCGCAGCAGTTCCGACACCGCGGGCTGGCGGGTGTCAGGCGGCAGGGTGGTCGCGCACCACTCATCGGATACCTGAAGGCCGGGTCCCTTGATGTGGCGCAACCGGCCGGTCGCGAGGTCGGAGGAGACAGCGAAACCGATCGTCAAGGTGATGCCCCCGGCACAGCGGACCTCTTCGAGGGCGGCCGCATCACTCTGGAAGATCCGCTGCTGTGATTCCGGAATGGCCAACTCGCGCAGCATCGTCGCAATGTGCCCGTCGACACTGCCAGCGCTGGGACCCAGCATCCACTGCTGTTCCCGCAGCAGCGCCGGATGCGGTGCGATGTCCGCCAGTGGGCTGTCGGGGCGCGCGACCGAAATGATCTGATACTTCAAAAACGGCCGGGTGGTGATGGTCGAGTCGATGCCGTCCTGCCCGGGCCCCAGCGCGATATCCACCGCACGGGTCTCGATCAGGCTGCGGAACTGGCTGGTGGGATGCACACTCAGCTCCACCGACAGATCCTTCGCCCGCGTCGCGAACAGGTCGATGAGGCCGGGCGCGGCATGTTCGGCGAACGCACTCGATGCCGCGATGCGCAGCAGCCGACGGCCGTGCGCCGCCTCGCTCACCTCGATGACGGTCTGGCGCTGCAATCCGAGAATCTCGATCGCCCGGCTGGCCAAGCGCAGCCCGCCGGGCGTGAAGGCCAGACCCGACGCCGCGCGGGTGAACAGCGGATCGTCGAGCTCCTTGCGCAGCTGGGCGATATGCGTCGAGACACCGGCATCGGACATCCCCAGCTCTCTGGCCGCCGCATGGACGGAGCCGAGCCGCACCACGGTCGAGTAGGCCCGAAGCTGGGCGGGCGTCACAATCCGAGTCTACTTTGGAGGTGTACGCAGCGCCGACGGCTGCATCGCGTCTGGAGGACGCATTATGCAGGACGTGCTCACGGATCTGATGACAACATGGAACGCCGGGGGCACGGCTGGGGTCGCGACGGTCGTGCGGACCTTCCGTTCGTCGCCGCGACCGCCCGGTGCGGCCATGGTCGTCGCCCCCGACGGCACGGTCGGCGGTTCGGTTTCCGGTGGCTGCGTCGAGGGCGCGGTCTACGAACTCGCCACCGACGTCATCCGGACCGGTTCTCCGGTACTGCAGCGGTATGGCTTCTCCGATGAGGACGCATTCGCCGTTGGTCTCACCTGCGGCGGCATCATCGACATCTTCGTCGAAGCCATCTCGCCGGAGACGTTTCCGGAACTCGGCGAGGTCGCCGCAGATATCGCCGAGCACCGGCCGGTCGCGATCGCGACCGTCATCGAGCACCCCGACACCGCCCGGGTCGGGCGTCGGCTGCTGATCCGGCCAAGCGATGCGCACGGCACGCTGGGGTCGGCGCGCACCGACGACGCGGTCATCGATGACGCACGCGGACTGCTCGCGGCGGGCCGCACCGAAGTGCTGTCCTACGGTCCAGACGGGCAGCGTCGCGGCGAGGGCATGGGCGTTTTCGTCGCCAGTTATGCCCGACAGCCGCGGATGCTGGTGTTCGGGGCGATCGATTTCGCCGCCGCCGTCGCCCAACAGGGATCATTCCTCGGCTACCGGGTGACAGTGTGCGACGCGCGGCCGGTGTTCGCCACCTCCGCCCGGTTCCCGACCGCCGACGAGGTCGTCGTCGACTGGCCGCACCGCTACCTGGCCGCACAGATCACGGCCGGCGCGGTCGACTCACAAACCGTCGTCTGCGTACTGACCCACGATCCCAAGTTCGACGTTCCGCTGCTCGAAGTGGCACTGCGCGCACCGGAGATCGGCTATGTCGGCGCCATGGGGTCGCGCCGCACGCACGACGAGCGGCTGGCCCGGTTACGACAGGCAGGCCTCACCGATGCACAACTCGCCCGACTCGCCAGCCCGATCGGGCTGGATCTGGGCGGCCGGACACCGGAAGAGACGGCGGTGTCCATCGCGGCCGAGATCATCGCGCGACGCTGGGGCGGACGCGGCGCCGCACTGACCAGAACCGGCGGCCGGATTCACCACACGACCAGCGCGAACACCGAATTAAGTGATTCCTTAAATCGGTCTTGACGGCCCGCTCCGGCGAGGCAGACGCTTGGCCCGTTCCCGCCTACATGAGGTCGATCACATGCAAGTTCCTGGGCCATTCGAATACGAGCGCGCAACGGGCGTGGATCACGCCATCGGACTACTGGACCGGCTGGGGGAGGAGGCGCGCATCGTCGCGGGCGGGCACAGTCTGCTGCCGATGATGAAGCTACGCCTGGCCAATCCGGAATATCTCATCGACATCAACGACCTGGCCGCCGAACTGGGTTACATCGTCACCGATCCGACCCTGGTGCGCATCGGTGCGATGGTCCGGCATCGGCACGCGCTCGAGTCGGACAACCTCGCCGCGGCATGCCCGATCTTCCGTGACGCCGAGCGTGTCATCGCCGACCCGGTCGTGCGCAACCGCGGCACGATCGGCGGGTCGCTGTGCCAGGCCGATCCCGCCGAAGATCTCTGCACGGTCTGCACGGTCCTCGGCGCCGTCTGCCTGGTGCGCGGACCATCTGGTGACCGCGAGATCGCGATGGACGACTTCCTGGTCGGCCCGTACGAAACCGCCATGTCGCACAACGAACTTCTGATCGAGATCCGAATTCCCGTGCGGCATCGGACATCGAGCGCCTACGCGAAGGTGGAGCGCCGGGTCGGCGACTGGGCGATCACAGCGGCCGGCGCAACGGTCACCCTGCGCGGCGAGGCGATAGCGGCCGCACGGATCGGTCTGACCGCGGTCAACCCCGATCCGGCGGCGCTGGCCACCGCGGCGGACATCCTCATCGGTGAGCCACCCACCGAAGAAATATTCGCGGAGGCGGGCCGCCGAGCGAGCACGGCGTGCTCACCTGTCTCCGATGCCCGCGGCAGCGCGGACTACAAGCGTCATCTCGCATCCGAACTGACGATTCGCGTGCTACGCACCGCGGTCGAACGGGTACTGAACGACCCCGCGCTGGAAGGGAATTAGCCATGCAGGTAACCATGACCGTCAACGGCGAGCCGGTGACCGCGCAGGTCGAGCCACGCACCCTGCTCGTGCATTTCCTACGAGATCAGTTGCGGCTCACCGGAACCCACTGGGGCTGCGACACCAGCAACTGCGGCACCTGTGTGGTGGAGGTCGACGGCGAACCGGTGAAGTCGTGCACGATGCTGGCCGTCATGGCCAGCGGTCGCACGGTGCGCACCGTCGAGGGGCTCGAGGTGGACGGTCGACTCGACCCCGTGCAAGAGGGCTTCATGCAGTGCCACGGGTTGCAGTGCGGATTCTGCACACCCGGAATGATGATCACCGCCCGCGCCCTGCTCGACCGCACCCCGAATCCCGACGAGCAGACCATCCGGGAAGCGATCTCGGGCCAGATCTGCCGCTGCACCGGATACACCACCATCGTGCGCTCGATCCAGTGGGCCGCGGCCAAGCAACGAGGCGAAGCGATGGAGCCCGAACCCGCCGCCACGCCGACACCGGTAGGGAGCACGTCATGACCGCCGTCGAGTCCCGGCCCGAAGACCGTGTCGACAATGACCACAAGCCATGTGGTCACGGCAGGATGCTGCGCAAGGAGGACCCGCGGTTCATTCGCGGACGCGGCAATTACGTCGACGACGTGTCGCTGCCCGGCATGCTGCATTTGGCGATCCTGCGTTCCCCGTTCGCGCACGCACGGATCGTGAGCGTCGACACCTCCGCGGCACAGGCACATCCGAAGGTCAGGGCCGTTGTCACCGGCGCGGATCTCGCAGCGAAGGGACTGGCCTGGATGCCGACGCTGTCCAACGATGTACAGGCCGTGCTCGCGACGGACAAGGTCCGATTCCAGGGCCAGGAGGTGGCCTTCGTCGTCGCCGAGGACCGCTACTCCGCGCGTGACGCACTGGAGCTCATCAACGTCGAATACGAGATGCTCGATCCGGTCATCGACGCCCGGACCGCGCTGGCGCCCGGGATGCCGGTGATCCGAGACGATCTCGAGGGCAAGCAGGACAACCACTGCTTCGACTGGGAGACCGGCGACGCCGCCGCGACCGAGGCGGTGTTCGCGCGCGCCGACGTCGTCGTCAAGCAGGAGATCGTCTATCCGCGAGTGCATCCCGCCCCCATGGAGACCTGCGGTGCAGTCGCGGACCTCGATCCGGTGACGGGCAAGCTCACACTGTGGTCGACAAGTCAGGCGCCGCATGCCCACCGCACGCTCTACGCGTTGGTCGCCGGACTGCCCGAGCACAAGATCCGGGTGATCTCACCCGATATCGGCGGCGGATTCGGCAACAAAGTGCCCATCTATCCGGGATACGTCTGCGCCATCGTCGGGTCGCTGTTGCTGGGCAAACCGGTGAAATGGATGGAGGATCGCAGCGAGAACCTCACCAGCACCGGGTTCGCCCGCGACTACATCATGGTCGGCGAGATCGCCGCCACCGCCGACGGCAAGATCCTCGCCATCCGATCCACTGTGCTCGCCGATCACGGCGCCTTCAACGGCCAAGCCGCGCCATTGAAGTATCCGGCAGGCTTCTTCGGCGTCTTCACCGGTAGCTACGACATCGAGGCCGCCTACTGCAAGATGACCGCGGTCTACACGAACAAAGCCCCCGGCGGCGTCGCCTACGCGTGCTCGTTCCGGATCACCGAGGCCGTCTACTTCGTCGAGCGATTGGTGGATTGCCTCGCCTACGAACTGAAGATGGATCCGGCCGAGCTGCGGCTGCGGAATCTGCTTCGCCCCGACCAGTTCCCATACACCAGCAAAACCGGTTGGGTCTACGACTCCGGCGACTACGAGAAGACCATGCGCCTGGCGATGGACATGATCGGCTACGACGCCCTGCGAAAGGAGCAGCAGGACAAGCGCGCCCGCGGCGAGTTGATGGGCATCGGGATGTCCTTCTTCACCGAAGCCGTCGGCGCGGGTCCACGCAAGGATATGGACATCCTCGGACTCGGGATGGCCGACGGGTGCGAGCTGCGCATCCATCCGACCGGCAAGGCCGTGGTGCGGCTATCGGTGCAGACCCAGGGGCAAGGGCACGAGACGACGTTCGCTCAGATCGTCGCCGAGGAACTCGGCATACCACCGGACGACATCGACGTAGTACACGGCGACACCGATCAGACTCCGTTCGGCCTCGGCACCTACGGCACCCGGTCGACACCGGTCTCGGGCGCCGCTGCCGCCCTGGTCGCGCGGAAGGTGCGCGACAAGGCGCGGATCATCGCGTCCGGCATGCTCGAGGTCTCCGTCGCCGACCTCGAGTGGGAGAAGGGCTCGTTCCACGTCAAGGGCGATCCGTCCGCGGCAGTGACGATCCAGCAGATCGCGATGCGAGCACACGGCACCGGTGATCTGCCCGAGGGCATCGAGGGCGGACTCGACGCGCAGATCTGTTACAACCCGGAGAATCTCACCTTCCCGTATGGTGCGTACTTCTGCGTCGTCGACATCGACCCGGGGACAGCCGTGGTCAAGGTCCGGCGCTTCCTCGCCGTCGACGACTGCGGCACCCGCATCAATCCGATGATCATCGAGGGCCAGGTGCACGGCGGCCTCACCGACGGCATCGGCATGGCGCTGATGGAGATCATGGCCTTCGACGAGGACGGCAACTGCCTCGGCGGATCCCTGATGGACTACCTCATCCCGACCGCGCTCGAAGTCCCGCATTTCGAGACCGGCTACACCGTCACCCCGTCGCCACACCACCCGATCGGCGCGAAAGGCGTAGGCGAATCGGCCACCGTCGGATCACCACCAGCGGTGGTCAATGCCGTGGTGGATGCGTTGGCGCCGTTCGGAGTTCGGCACGCCGACATGCCGCTGACGCCGTCACGGGTGTGGGAAGCGATGCAGGGGCGGGCCACACCGCCCATCTGAGTGGGTGCCAGCGATGGGATCACCGATGAAGATGAGCGACCGCGCACGGCAGCTGGTCCGCACCCGCACACCGTTCGTGCACGCGACCGTCGTGCGCGCACAGCAGCCCACCTCGGCGCACGCCGGAGACGAGGCGATCCTGTTGCAGGACGGCACGATCGAAGGATTCGTCGGTGGCCAGTGCGCCCAGAACTCGGTCCGCAAGGCGGCGCTAGGTGCCCTGCAGTCGCACGAAAGTGTACTGCTACGCGTACTACCGGACGGTGATCTGCAGTTTCCCGAAGCACCCGGCGCGGCGGTCGTGGTGAATCCCTGTCTGTCCGGTGGAGCGTTGGAGATATTCCTCGAACCACAGATCCCGGCGCCGTTGGTGCGCATCTGCGGCGCAACACCTATCGCGGACGCCCTGGCCGAAATGTGCGAACTGGTCGGATTCGGGGTGCAGCGCCGTGCTGCCGAAGCCGACTCGTCGGATTCGCTGGCCGATACGACGGCGATGGTGATCGCCAGCCACGGTGGCCCGGAAGCCGAGATGATCCGCGCCGCGCTCGACGCGGGTCTGGGGTATATCGGGTTGGTGGCCAGCAGGATTCGAGGGGCGTCGATTCTCGACGAACTCGGACTGACCGACGCGGAGCGGGCCCGCGTGCGCACCCCGGTGGGTTTGCCGATCGGCGCCAAGACCTCCGCGGAGATCGCCGTCTCGATTGTCGCGCAAGTGATCCAAGCGATCCGCAGAGATGGTCTGGCCGTGACGCCACGCACGGTGAATGTCGCGATCGAGGCGCTCGATCCGGTGTGCGGCATGACCGTGACGGTCGGGCCGGACACACCGCATCTCACGATCGACGATGTCGACCACTGGTTCTGCAGCTCCGGCTGCCGCGCCTCCTTCGCGAACACGGGCTCATGACAATCGGGTTCGTCACCGGAGTCGTACTCGCCGCGGGAGTCTCACGGCGTCTCGGCACTGCGAAACAGCTACTGCCGTACCGGAATACGACGGTTCTCGGCGCCACCCTCGACGTGGTGCGTTCCTGCGCTTTCGACCAGATCATCGTCACCCTCGGCGGCGCGGCCGCGGCGGTCCGCCAGCAGGTCGATCTCGCCGGGCTGGAGGTGGTCATGGCCGACGACTTCGGTTCGGGCTGTTCGTCGTCGCTGCGTTCAGCCCTGAGCGCGGTACATCCCCTGGCCACCGGAATCGTGCTGATGCTCGGTGATCAACCAGGTCTGTCGGCGGCGACCGTCGACCGACTGATCGCGGAGGGAACGTCCACGGCGATCACCGTCTGTCATTACCGCGACGGTGTCGGGCATCCATTCTGGCTGAGCCGCAGCGTATTCAGCGAGCTTGCCGAACTACACGGCGACAAAGCCGTATGGAAGATCATCGAGTCGGACCGCGTCCCAGTGTCTCGACTCGACGTCGACGCGCCGATGCCCTTGGATGTGGACACCTGGGACGACTACGAGCGCCTGCGCGCCGCGGCGTCGCCATGATGTCGCCATTCGACGATATCGAGGATGTGGTGCGCCGATTCGACGCCGACGACTACCTGCTCGATACCGGGACCGCCGCCGCCTTCTATCTGGCCACCACGTTGGGTCGCCCACTGCTGCTGGAAGGCGAACCCGGAGTGGGCAAGACGACCGCAGCGAAGACCCTGGCCACCGTGCTCGGTGCACCGCTGATCCGCCTGCAGTGCTACGAGGGACTCACCGTGAGCGAAGCGCTGTACGACTGGAACTACCAGCGTCAACTGCTGAGCATCCGGCTCGCCGAGGCGCGCGGCGCCGAGCTCACCGAAGCCGACCTGTTCACCGAGGCATTCCTGGTGGACCGCCCGATCCTGCGCTGTGCACGATATCGCGGTCCGACGCCCCCGGTGCTGTTGATCGACGAAATCGACCGTGCCGACGACGAATTCGAAGCACTGCTGCTCGAATTCCTCGGTGAGGCCACAGTGACCGTTCCCGAACTCGGAACCTTTGTCGCCGAACATCCGCCGCTGGCGGTGCTGACCTCGAACCGCAGTCGCGACCTGCACGACGCGCTGCGGCGACGCTGCCTCTACCACTGGATCGACTACCCGGAACCGACCCGCGCGGTGGCGATCGTGCGACGCACCGTGCCCGGTGCAACCGACGCGCTGATCGAGCACGCCACCCGATTCGTCAGCCGCGCCCGCGATCTCGACCTCGACAAGCCACCCGGCGTCGCCGAGACCATCGACTGGATCGCCGCGCTGGCGACACTCGACGTCACCGATCTCACCGCGCCCGAGGCGGTCGCCGCGCTCAGCGCACTGGCGAAGACACCCGACGACCACGCCACCGTCCACGCGGCATTCGCCGAATACACCCGAAGCCTGGCCACCGGATGAATGGACACTCCGATGAAGATCGCCAACGAATTCACCGTCAACGCACCCGTCGAACAGGCATGGGAGGTACTGACCGACCTCGAACAGGTGGTCCCGCTCATGCCCGGCGCACAGATGATCGGCTGGGAGGGAAACGACTTCCTCGGCAAACTGAAGGTCAAAGTCGGCCCGGTGACCAGCGAGTTCACCGGAAAGGCGAAATTCGTCGCGCGCGACGAACACGACCATCGCGCCGTCATCAACGGCAGCGGCCGGGATTCACGCGGATCCGGAAACGCGGCCGCGACCATCACCACGCAACTGCGCGAAGACGGCGACAAGACCCGCGTCACCGTGGACACCGACCTCAAGATCGTCGGCAAGCTCGCCCAATTCGGCAGCGGAGTGCTACAGCAGGTGTCCGAGAAACTGGTCGGTCAATTCGTCACATCCCTCGAAGCGAAACTCGCGGCGGGCGATTCGGCAGCAACGCAGGTGGCGGTCGGGCCGGACAGCCGAGAAATGCAGCCGAAACCGGTCACACAACCCGAGCCCGCACCGCTCGACCTCGTCGATCTGGTCGGACCCGCGATGATCAAGAAGTATGCGCCGGCGCTCGCGCTCGCGCTGGCGGCCGCGCTCGCAATTGTCCTACTACGTAGGCGGATACGCGGAAAGCGATGACACGAGCGGTCATGCTGCGCGGCGTCGATTTGGCCGCATTCGCCGTCGCGATGGTCGCACGGTTGCGACGTGGTGGCGTCGCGGTCGCGCCGAGCGGGCCCGCGCTGTTCGTGCAAGCATTGCGCCGCATGGCGCCGCGGTCGCGCACCGAGCTCTACTGGGCCGCGCGGCTCACCCTCGTCGATCGCATGCAGGATCTCGCTGCCTTCGACGCGGTCTTCGCGACGGTGTTCGCCGACGCGACGCTGGGTGTGGACCCGCCGAGCCGAACACACGGATTGCCGACCGAACGCATCTCGCCACCGGGTACGGGCGGCCGAGAGCAGTTTCATCAAGGCGGTGAAGTCCCTTGGGCGACACTGCAATCCACGAACGGCACCGACCGATCGACCGACAACGGTGTGGCACTGCCGGACGTACTACCGAGCCGGTTCGCGGCACGAGCACAGGAACCGTTCGATCACTTCGATCCGGACGATCTACGGACGGTCGGCACATGGCTGGAGCAGGCGACCGCACACTGGCCCAAGCGCCGCAGCAGGCGCTATGAAAACCATCCGCACGGCAAGCGGATCGACTTCCGGGCGACGATGAACAACTCCCGTCGCACCGGCTGGGAGTCGCCGGTGCTGGTCCGCACTCGTCCCCGACGCCGACCGCGCCGAATCGTCATGATCTGCGACGTCAGCCGCTCCATGCGGCCGTATTCGACGATCTACCTACACCTGATGCGAGCCGCGATGCAGCGCCGATCACCCGATCGCCCAGAGGTGTTCGCCTTCTCCACCTCGCTGACCAGGCTGACCCCGGTGCTGGCGCACCGTTCCCCGGATGTCGCGGTGGCCAGGGCCAACGACAAGGTGGTCGACCGCTACGGCGGCACGCACATCGGCCGATGCCTCGGCACGCTGCTCGCGACTCCATCCGGCAACGCGGTGCGAGGCGCCGTCGTCGTCATCGCATCGGACGGCTGGGACAGCGACACCCCCGATGTCCTCGCTCGTGCGATGGCCCGGATCCGACGCCGGGCTTGGCGCGTCATCTGGCTCAATCCCCGTGCGGGCGACTCCCGATTCCAGCCGACCACCGGGGCAATGGCGGCGGCCCTACCGTACTGCGACATCATGATGCCCGCGCATACACTGGCGGGCATACACGCGTTCCTGCAAGCCATGGCATCGGCGAATGTCGCCTGATGCCAACCTGACCCCGTCGACGCACACGCACTGGTGACAGGGCGGAAGAAACGGCGACAGTCTTGCTTCGCGCCACCTCGTCATCGGCGAAGCGTCGCCCGGTCTCCAACACACCGACCCGGCACCCCTGCTCGGTCAACCGCAGCGTGCGCTGACACAGCCACCGAAACCCGAACCGATTACCAGCGCGTCATAGTGCGTCATGCCCTACCTTCGGGTGCGAACCAGCTCGTAGTCGCGGACATCGAAATGCGTCCGCCTGTCGTATTCGCTCATCCGACCGGGCCAGTTCGTCGTCACCCGACCGCTGGCCTCCCGGTACCAGCTGGTGCACTTGGTCCACACGGTATGTTCGAGCCGCCCCTGGATCTCCTCGTCGAACCGCGCCTCCACCTCCGGCTTCACCGAGAGATAACCGCCCGCCCCACGCAGATGCTCGACCGCTTGGCGCAGATAGCGCGCCTGCCGCTCGTGCATGTAGATGATCGAACCAGCGCCGAGATTGGTATTCGGCCCGTACATGATGAACATATTCGGAAAATGCGGCACGGTGAGACCCACATACGCGCGCGCACCGCCGGACCACACCTCGCGCAGCTCCTTGCCACCGATCCCACGAATCATCATGGGCGCCAAGAACTCCGTGGCCTTGAATCCGGTGCAATAAACGATCACATCGACCTCGGACAGCACGCCATCCTCGGTGCGCACACCAGTCGGCATGATCTCGGCGATAGGCGAGGTCTCCACATGCACATTCGGCTGCGACACCGCCGGGTAGTAATTGCTCGCCATCAGCCCGCGCTTACAGCCCGCCGCATAATCCGGTGTCATCTTGGCCAGCAGTTCGGGATCGCAGATCTGCGCGGCCCGATGCCGGTCCGCCCATCCGGAGATCAGATCGGCAATGCGGCCGTTGCCTTCCAGACCCGAGGTCACCAGCTCGTAGAACGAGTACCAGCCGAACCGCTCCGCCCGCTGGATCAGCGGAAACGTCGTGGCAATCGACAGCTTGTCCAGCGCATTGAGTTTCGGTGGCGCGTAATAGCTTTCGATCTTCGGAATGATCCACGGCGCCGACCGCTGGAAGACCGTCAACTGCCCGACCTTCGGCTGAATCGCCGGAATGATCTGAATCGCGCTCGCACCGGTGCCGATGATCGCGACCCGCTTACCGGACAGCTCGACATCGTGATCCCACCGCGCCGAATGAAACGCATCCCCGGTAAACGAATCCATGCCCGGAATATTCGGCGACACCGGACGCGACAGCTGACCCACCGCGGGCACGAACACATCCGCTTCGAGCAGCTCACCCGAGGTCGTGCGCACCCGCCAATGGCCACGGTCGGCATCGAAGTCCGCCGAATCGACCTCGACACCGAAACGCATATGCTTGTCGAGGTCATAGCGGCGCGCGACATCATGCATATAGGCGAGGATGTCGCGCTGCTCAGCGAATCGCTTCGGCCAGTAGGCATTCGGCGCGAAGGAAAACGAGTACAGATCCGACGGCGCGTCACAGGCCGCGCCCGGATAGGTATTGTCCCGCCAGACTCCGCCGAGCCCGTCGGCCTTATCGATAACGGTGAATGCGTCGTGGCCGCGGCGCTTCAGCTCCAGGGCGGCCGCGAGGCCGCCGAATCCGGCGCCGACGATGAGCACGGACGGAGTGCTGGTCATGTCGATAACTCTATGAACGGCGCCGTGGTTGCCGAGAGAGCGCCGCGGCCAGTAAATCAACATTTTCGGCCATCACGCCATGCCAGATATTCGTCACAGTGACGATTTTGCGGCAGGAGCGGGGAAGGGGAGGGGAGCGGTTCAGCAGTATCTTCTTGCGACCCAAGGTGATTAGGATACCTGACATCCGACCGGGGCGCACCTCGCCGGTTCGACCAGTCACGGTCAAGGCGCCACCGGGATGACATCGGGCTCAGCCTTCCGATCCGTATGAAATCCTGGCAGATACCGATTCGCGAACGGAATCAATACCTGAATCAACGGACCGATGCCGAACGCATACACCACCGTGCCGACGCCGATGCTGCCGCCCAGTAGCCAGCCGGTAGTCAATACCGATACCTCGATCCCCGTCCGCACCAACCGCACAGACCATCCGGTCCGACGAACCAGTCCAGTCATCAGTCCATCCCGCGGCCCAGGCCCCATTCCCGCGCCGATATACAGCACCGTGGCCACCGCATTCAAAACCACCGCGGCGCCCATCGCACCGACCCGCACCGGCAGCACATCCCAGTCCGGCAGCATCCACAACCCGACATCGACCGATACACCGATCACCACGACATTGCTCACCGTGCCAAGACCTGGCCACTGCCGCAACGGAATCCACGCCAACAACACCGCGACTCCGGTCAGCGCCGTCACCGCACCGAAACTGATCGGCACATGCCCGGCCACCCCTTGATGAAACACATCCCACGGATCCAGCCCGAGCCCGGCCCGAATCATCACCGCCATCGAAAACCCGTACAACCACAACCCGACATAAAGCGCGACCAGCCGCCGAACAAACATCACCCCAGCCTGCCGTCAACTGGACCCCCAAAACAGAGCCAATCACCAAGCACTGGCCTCATGCTAGAAACCAATCCGATCCGCTCCACCTTCGCGCCGCACCCCTCCAATCGTCACTGTGACGATTGGAGGGATATGAGGGCGGCAGCACGAAGGGGAGTCAGGACCAATTGACCCGCATCCGAGACCCTCGAGTCAAATCGATGTTTCTACGCCAAAACCCGGCATTTGCCGGAATATTTACATCAGACGGACATTAGGCGAACCGAACATCGAGGGGCGCCATGCAACCGCAACACATATTCCTACGCCCAGAACGCCGATGGCCAGGCCAGCCGCCAGCCAGCCGCCTGGGAATCCCAATCCCGAAAACCAATATCTGCCAACGTCATACAACCAGCGCCGCCCACTTCCAGCACCTCCGTTGTAACGCCGATAATCAACATTATGTCAAGTAGACACTCTGTGAGCCTTCCTTGATGCGTACACCGCAACGCGTCCTCGATCGCACGCTTCCCCGAGGAGACCCGCCGAGATCGTTACCACCCTCAACCGAGCCACACCCAGATGCCACAGGTCGACCCCCTAGAGTCTCCCCGTAGCGAACCGAGCAAACTCAATTATCTAGCAGCGCACGCCCGCTACCACCCACAAACAGTTCGCGATCGAGTGCGCTCCAGGGCAAGCTCACGAGCGGAACACCACCACATGCGGGCACGAATACGGCAGAAAACGAATATGGCGGGTTACCAGTAAAAGCGTTGGCAGTTCATCCACCGCTCTCCTCCAAATAACCCAAGGCTCCACCAGCAGCGAATTGTGGGTTCATCAGATACGACAGGCCTGAAGAGCGCTGTCGGTTGTGGAATCGTCTCGAGATTTCACGAAACACTCCCCCTGCAGACTTGAATGAGTCACACTCTGGAATGTGTCCACAAATTCGGAATTCGAGCGCATGTTGCGCGGGGTGTCGCTGCGCGTGACGGCGCCGCGGGTTGCCGTGCTGACAGCCGTGCACGAGCATCCGCATTCCGATACGGACTCGATCCTCGGTCATGTGCGCCGCACTCTCGGTGCGGTATCCCACCAGGCGGTATACGACGTGTTGCGCGCACTGACAGCCGCCGGTCTGCTGCGACGCATCCAGCCGATGGGATCGGTCGCGCGCTACGAAACGCGGGTCGGCGATAACCACCACCACGTCGTGTGCCGATCGTGCGGCGTCATCGGCGATGTCGACTGCGCCGTCGGCGAGGCGCCCTGCCTGACCGCATCGCATGACAACGGATTCGTGCTCGATGAGGCCGAGGTCATCTATTGGGGTCTGTGCCCCGATTGCTCGGCAGCACGAATATCCGGATCACACCCGTGATCACAACCCGATTCACTCACTCCCCCGAAAGGAATTGCCGTGCCTGAGGAACATCCGCCCATCGGAGAGGCCAATACGGAACCCACCGCCGGTGGTTGCCCCGTTACATCCGGTCGCCTCAAGTCCCCAGCCGAGGGCGGAGGCAACCGTGACTGGTGGCCGAACCAGCTCAACCTCAAGATCCTGCAGAAGAACCCGGCCGTAGCCAACCCCATGGGCGCGGACTTCGACTACGCCGCGGAATTCAAAACCCTCGATCTGGCTGCTGTGAAGCAGGACATCATCGAGGTCATGACCACCTCGCAGGACTGGTGGCCCGCCGACTACGGCCACTACGGACCGTTGTTCATCCGGATGGCCTGGCACGCCGCAGGCACCTACCGGATCAATGACGGCCGCGGCGGAGCCGGTGCCGGCATGCAGCGCTTCGCCCCGCTCAACAGCTGGCCCGACAACGCCAGCCTCGACAAGGCGCGTCGTCTGCTGTGGCCGGTCAAGCAGAAGTACGGCCGCAAACTGTCGTGGGCCGACCTGATCGTCTACGCCGGCAATGTCGCGCTCGAAGACATGGGCTTCCCGACCTTCGGTTTCGGTGGCGGCCGCGTCGACCAGTGGGAGCCCGAAGAGGACGTGTACTGGGGTCCGGAGCAGACCTGGCTCGGCGACGAGCGCTACACCGGCACTCGCGACCTCGAAAACCCCTTGGCCGCAGTCCAAATGGGTCTGATCTACGTCAATCCGGAAGGCCCCAACGGCAATCCGGATCCGCTCGCCGCGGCCGTCGACATCCGCGAGACGTTCCGCCGAATGGCCATGAACGATATCGAGACAGCGGCGCTGATCGTCGGCGGCCACACCTTCGGCAAAACCCACGGCGCCGGCGATGCCGATCTCGTCGGTCCCGAGCCCGAGGCCGCCCCGCTCGAAGAGCAGGGCCTCGGCTGGAAGAGCGCCTTCGGCACCGGCGTCGGCAAGGACGCGATCACCAGTGGTCTCGAGGGCACCTGGACGACCACCCCGACCAAGTGGGACAACAGCTTCCTGGAGATCCTGTACGGCTACGAGTGGGAGAAGACCAAGAGCCCCGCCGGAGCCTGGCAGTACATCCCGAAGGATGGCGCTGGGGCGGGCACCGTGGCCGACGCTCACGACCCGTCGAAGACCCACACCCCGGTGATGCTGACCACGGACCTCTCGCTGCGGGTCGATCCCGTCTACGAGCAGATCACCCGTCGCTGGCTCGAACATCCCGAAGAGCTGACCGTGGAGTTCGCCAAGGCCTGGTACAAGCTCACCCACCGCGATATGGGCCCGGTCGTCCGTTACCTCGGAACGCAGGTCCCGAAGGAGGCCCTGCTCTGGCAGGATCCGGTGCCCGCGGTATCGCACGACCTCATCGGGCCCGATGAGATCGCCGCACTCAAGAGCCAGATCCTGGCCTCAGGTCTGACTGTCGCACAGCTGGTTTCGACCACCTGGGCGGCTGCGGCGTCCTTCCGTGGCAGTGACAAGCGCGGCGGCGCCAACGGCGGACGAGTCCGCCTGCAACCGCAGGCCGGCTGGGAGGTCAACGAACCCGACGAACTCGCCCAGGTGGTACGCGTCCTGGAAGGCATCCAGGAGTCCTTCAACGCCGCCCAGACCGGAAACACCCGGGTATCCTTCGCCGACATCGTCGTGCTCGGCGGCGCCGCGGCCGTCGAGCAGGCCGCCAAGAACGCCGGCTACGACGTCGAGGTGCCGTTCACCCCGGGTCGCACGGACGCCGCCCAGGAGCAGACCGATGTGGAGTCCTTCTCCGCACTCGAGCCCAATGCGGACGGCTTCCGCAACTACATCGGAAAGGGTAACCGGCTCCCCGCCGAGTACCTGCTGATCGACCGGGCGAATCTGCTGACCCTCAGCGCTCCCGAGCTGACCGTCCTCATCGGTGGTCTGCGCGTCCTCGGCACGAACTACAAGAAGTCGCAGCTCGGCGTGTTCACCGAGAACCCGGGATCGTTGACCAACGACTTCTTCGTGAACCTGCTCGATATGGGTACGAAGTGGGAGCCGTCGGCCGCCGATGACGGGACCTACGAGGGCAAGGATCGCGCCACCGGTGCGCTCGAGTGGACCGGCAGCCGCGTCGACCTGGTCTTCGGATCGAACTCGCAGTTGCGCGCGCTCGCAGAGGTCTACGCGACCGACGACGCGAAGGAGAAGTTCGTCAACGACTTCATCGCCGCGTGGGTCAAGGTGTCGAACCTGGACCGGTTCGACCTGGTATGACGAAGGAAGAATGACCGACCGACCCGGCCGGTCTGCCTCATGCGGCGCCCCCACGAACCCCATGGTTCGTGGGGGCGCCGTCATGCGCATGTCAGTTGTTCGACCCGAACGGACTGTTCGCCGGCTGCTCGATGCGCAACGGGCACAGGCACCTGGCCGCTCGCAGTGAAATCCCCTCCCCCCGATACGTTTTCATCGGCTGGTTGGTCGCGTTTGATTGAAACTGGTTGTGGTCAACTAACCTTCATGCGGTGCTAGGACATTCACATGCGACCAGTGGCGCTTTCGCCTGGTCGGTGGCAGCGGCCACGCTGCCCATCTCGGTGTTGGTTTATCCGGTATTGCCAACTGGCGACACGCATCTCGGTGCCGTCGAGGTATTGCTCGGTACCCTGCTGACCGCGGGAGCCGCGCTGCTGCCCGATGCGGACCATCCGAACGGCACCATCGCGCATGTCCTCGGTCCGATCTCCTACCACCTGTGCCGGTTGATCTCCCGGATCTCCGGTGGGCATCGGCACGCCACGCACTCATTCGCCTTCGTCATCGCCATCGCCTGTGGGACCTGGGCGGGTGAGCATTGGCTCGGCAGGTATTTCACGCTGGGATTGGTGTTCTTCCTGCTCGCGCTGGCAGTGCGGGCACTGCGTCTGTGCCCCTCCGGCGAGGGCATCGAGGCATGGGGCACGGTCGTAATCCTCGCGGCGGCAGGGACGTTCGCGATGGATCACTGGATCACCGATAAACCGGCATGGTTGCCGTTCTCCGTCGGGCTCGGGGCACTCGCCCACCTTATCGGTGATTGCCTCACCGATAAGGGGTGCCGACTGTTCTGGCCGTTCCGGCTGCGTACCCGCATACCCGTGATCGAACGGACCGGGAACAAGGTCGAAACCTGGATTCTGTCACCGTTTTTCACGGTGGCCACGCTTGCCGTGCTCTGGTACGTCTTCTCCGTCAATCCCTAAGTCTCGCCGCTGCGGCCGTCGACGGCCGCAGCGGCGGGGGGGCCCCCCGGGGGTTGGGGGGGGTTGTGCGGGGGTGGGGTTTTGTGTGAAGTTATGGGGCGGTAAAACCCGGGGGGGGGGGCCGGCCCGGG
>NZ_JBFANN010000003.1:88436-365020 GCF_040674855.1 Nocardia sp. NPDC049707
ACCCCTAGTGGTACCCCCCCCACCACTCGCCGCCCGGGGGCGCGCGCCGCCGCCCCCCGCGGCTGGGCTCCCCCAGGGTCTTTGCGGTCTTTTGAGCTTGTTGGAGATTTAGTGAGATTGATAGTTTAATATGCATATCTAAATATCGAGATGTAGTTTGTGGTGAGGCTCGCCGTTTCAGCAGATACGTTCCCCGTGAACCGATTTCGAGCCTCACCACAACATCGTCCAGCTCGTCGTCGCGGATCGAAGCGCTCCCCTATCCGCGCAACAGCGCGTCGATGTGACGCACACCACCACTGCCCCGCTGTTACAAAACGAACGGATAGGACGTCTGATGAGCGACACCGCCGAGAGTGAACAGGAGCCGCCCATGCCCGGCATGTCGCAGACACCCGCCGACCGCGGCGAGAGCAGCAACCGCGACGACCGTCCGAACTCGGCGACGAAAGCGTTTGTCGCACACCGCAACTTGCTGTTCACTGTCGCGTACGAAATGCTCGGCTCGGCCGCCGACGCCGAAGACGTCCTCCAGGAAACTTGGCTACGGTGGGCCGGCGTCGACCTCGATACCGTGCAGGACCAGCGGGCCTACCTGGTCCGCATCACCACCCGCCAGTCCCTGGACCGCTTGCGCACCCTCGGGCGCCGCAAAGAGTCATACGTCGGCCCCTGGCTGCCGGAACCACTGCTCACCGCACCCGACGTCGCCGAAGACATCGAGCTGGCCGACAGCGTCTCAATGGCGATGCTGCTGGTATTGGAGACCCTCACACCCATCGAGCGTGCGGTGTTCGTACTGCGCGAGGTATTCGATCTGGAGTATGCCGAGATCGCCCAGGCGGTCGACAAGAGCCCGACCGCGGTCCGCCAGCTCGCGTACCGGGCACGATCGCATGTCGCTGCACGGCGACCACGTGGGGCGGTTTCCGCGGACGAAACCCGAGACGCGCTCGCGGCGTTCCAGCAAGCCGTCGAAACCGGCGAACTGCAGAATCTCCTCGACATTCTCGCACCGGATGTCGTCTTCCTAGGCGACGGTGGCGGAGTCGCACAGGCCGCGCTGGTGCCCATCGTCGGAGCCGACGCGGTGGCCGGCTTGCTCGCGGTCGCGCTCGGTAACCTCACCTCCAGGTCGGCGCAGCCTGCCTTGGTCAACGGCTACCCGGCGCTGATCCTGCGACTCGACGGCCAGATCGACTCCGTCGTGGCGGCGCGCATCGACGACGGTCGCATTACCGGGATCTACTCGGTACGCAATCCCGAGAAGCTGTCACGTTTGCAGCATGAGACCACCCTGCATCGCTGAAACGCGGCTTGCCAACAGGCCGCCCACCGACATTTCGGGGGCCGACCCACCGCAGAGCTGGCATGCGATGAGGGCCCTGCCGACCGAGACCACGCCGGAACGCGTCGTCGACGGGCCGTGTTCATCCCCGACAGCAGACCGTACATCTCGCCGAGGCGGTCTGGGAGGGACCGCACGGTTACCGCGCGGCGATCGGTGGCGGAGTTGTGCGGCGACTATTCTCCGAAGGAGTTGGCCTTGCTGGCCGACTTTCTCGACCGAGTCGCCCGCGCGGGCCTACACGCCACCGACAGTCTCGCTTCCGAATCGAGTTGAACACCGGTCAGGCTGCTTGCGTTCGCAAGCCGACTGCCAACCCGACAGGCCCAAAATGGTTACGGCGGCGGTGTCCATCCGAGCGTCGCCCTTAGCTGACTCGGTATAACGTTCGTTGACGAGACGCTATGTAGCGACGAGATGTCCGCCCAGGTCCGGAATGCCTCACCTGCCGTGTCCGCTTCAACGTCTCGTTGTCGAGGGTTCTCGATACAGTTCGCGGCATGAGGATCGGCTATGGACGGGCCTCCACCCGCGACGCATCCGAACAGCCCTCCCCTACCCTTTCCGTGCCCGTTCAGCGAAGCCGGACGTGTTGCTTGCGGTTCAATGGTGAGCATACATGTTTAGATGCGCATATCTACGTATGGACATGTCAATCTGAATTCACGAGCGGATGGTTGTCGGCGTCGGGATAAGGTGAGCCATGGTCGCCGGATCGACAATGCGGCCGCAGCGCTGGTCCGCACCGCCTGCCCCCCAGCTGGCGAAACATGTAGTGCCACAACACTTCCCCAGGTCACGTGATTGGAACTGCGCGGTGCGGCACCCGAGGACACGGTGCGCACCGCCGAGGGGCGGATCATTGCGGGAGCCGATGACGGTTCGATCTACCGCATCGATCCTGCGGATGGTGCGGTGAACTTGCTGGCGAAACCCGGTGGCCGCCCGCTCGGTGCACATGCCGACGCCGATGGGGCGCTACTGGTCTGCGACTTCGATCGCGGCCTGCTGCGACTGGACAGCGAGAGGGCGGTGGCGAGGGTGCTCGTGGACGAAGTCGACGGCGAACCACTCCCCTTCGCCGAGGAAGGCACTATCTACTTCTCCTCGTCGGCGCGCTGCCATCCGCTGGACCAGTGGATGGATGATCTGCTGGAGCATTCCGGCACCGGCCGCCTGCTTCGCCTCGATCCGACCGGCAAGCCCGAAACTCTTACCGACGGAATGCCATTCGCCGATGGCGTGGTCCGCTCCCCTGACGGCTCCTGCGCGCTCATCGCGGAAACCGGCGCTTGCCGCGTGACCCGCTACTGGCTCACCGGGCCGGAAGCGGGCACATTCGACCGCTTGATCGAGAACCAACCACCTCACCCGGTCAACCACGACGCCGTGTACCAGGCGCTGCTCCGACGGCTCGCCGCCGATGTGCACCAGGGCTGGGTGCGCTGCGGTTGATCGGTTCAGAACAGTTGGTCGGGGTGGGCGTCGGCTTCCCTTCTGACATCGGCGGCGAACTGCGCTTCGACCTCCGCGTCGGCACCCGCGGTGTGAGCCGAGTAGAGCAGTAAGCAGCCGCGGATTCCGTCGAGAAGATCTTCCAGTAGGTCAAGAGCCGGGCGGGTAGGGTCGAGGCGGCTGATCCGAAACTCGTCGAGCAGGGCAGCACGGGAGGCGCTGTCGAGATCGAATTTGTGGGCCTGCTCTTCGATTTCGGCGACTCGGGCTACCACCCCCCATGGCGCGGGCACGTGTCCCTCGGAAACGGACATGGCTTCGGCGATGAGGTCGACGACGATGTCGGTCGGGGTTTCGCCGCCGGTCAGCCGCTCCAGCACCAGGGTCGGGGTTTCGACCTGCAGTACCTCGATATCGTCGGCTTCGACGACCACATCGGCGGTCGGCACGCCGGCGAGTTCGCCCGCGACCTCGGCGGCGGCGTAGAGCCAATGCGCGGCCGCGACGGACGCGGAGGCGGGATCGAGTTCGGTGAACAGCTCCGCGGTGCCGAGCGGGTCCGCGCGCAACAGTTCGTCGGCGGCCTGTACCTGGGCCGGTGAGACATCCGGGCGGGAGAGTTCGACCGCTTGGCGCGCGCGGGCGGACAGATCGCCGAGTTCGGCGGATTCGATGGCGGCTTGTTCGGCGCGGACCTCGGCGGCGATGGTGTCTCGCAGGGCGGAGTCGTCGATGGCATGCAGGGTGCGTCCGATGCGGTGCGCGGATTCGACCACGCCGCTGTAGGAAACGACGAGACCGTGATCGGTCGGCAGGTTCGGGGTGCGGATTGCGGCCTCGACCTCCTTGAAGTTGCTGCGCTCCTCCGCGCGCCGCCAGGCCTCACTATTAGGAATGTCGGGATCGCCTGCGGCACTTGCCGGATGGGTATAGGTGCGCCACTGGAACCGGGACAGGATTGTCAGACTCGACGCCAAACTCGTTGCCTGGTCATGGTTTATCGGCGGCAACTCGGCCACCGTTGTCGCGAGATCGCCACGTCCGGTCGCCCAGATGGCGACAAGGGCGTTGCGATCGGCGTCGAATGCATATCGGGTCACGCACGCCAGTCTCGCCGATCCGCGGCCGTTGTGCGCGCGATCGATCGCTTCGATATCCGGTCGTCGGCGTTTCGATTGTCCGATGTCAGCTGTTCGGCATCGCTGCGTGGTCTCGCTGCTCGACCGCGTCCAGGGCGGTATCACTCTGAATGGCAGTGGGATACCTGCGAGGATGGACAGTATGACTCTCGATCACGGTGATCCGGGCGACGCGCCTTCGATTCCACAGCCGACCGCACCGGTGGTGAATCCCGCGCGCCCGTCGGCGGCCGAGGAGGCCAGAACCGTTGCGGCCGCGACGAATATCGCGACCTTGGCGAGTTTGAGCGAGGACGGCGGCCCGTGGGCGTCGTTCGTCACCTACGGGTTGCTGGACGGTCAGCCGGTGCTGTGTGTATCGCGGATGGCCGAGCACGGGCGCAACCTCGCAACGGATCCGCGAGCCAGCCTGTCGGTGGTATCGCCCGATGTGCCCGCGGATCCGCTGGCCGGAACCCGGATCACGCTGGCCGGTGTGGTGGAGCGTCCGGTCGGTGATGAGGCTGCGGCCGCGCGCGAGGCGCATCTGACCGCGGTGCCAGCGGCGAAGTACTACGTGGATTACAGCGATTTCTCGCTGTGGGTGTTGCGGGTGCGGCGCGTTCGGTGGGTCGGTGGGTATGGGCGGATGGATTCCGCGACCGCCGAACAGTATCTGGCAGCCGCGCCGGATCCGGTCGTTCCGGTGGCGGGGCGGGCGATCACGCATCTGAACGACGATCACGCGGAAGCGCTGCTGTCGATGGCGCAGGTTTTGGGCGGGTATCCGGATGCGACCGAGGCGAGTTGTGAACGCGCCGACCGGTACGGGCTGGACTTGCGGGTCGTGACGCCGCGCGGCGTGGCGCGAACACGGGTGGGCTATGCGACGGCGATCGATTCCGCAGCCGAGTTGCGTGCCGCGACAGTCGAGTTGACGCGGCGCTCCCGCGAGGTGTGACGACGCGCGGATGGTGAGTGGGGGCTCTGGTCGCCGTTGCGGACGTCACGTTCTGCCCGTAAGCGCCGCTAGCGGCGGATCGGCCGCAGCCGCCGCTCCGTTCGGCTGGAGCCGGTTAATCGCGCGGCAGCGCGCACCGATCCTGGTTGCCGGGATACGCACCGCCTGGTGGCTGGACAAGAGCCTGCCCGACCCCGACGTCGGGCCGGGCTCGCACACGCACCCGAGCTGACCCCTCGGAGGTCGCGGGTCACGACGTGACCTCGCGCACTGCCAGGGTTCAGTGTGCGAGTGCGCGGCTGATGACCAGGCGCTGGATCTGGTTGGTGCCCTCGAAGATCTGGGTGATCTTGGCTTCACGCATATAGCGTTCGACGCGGAAATCGCGAGTGTAGCCGTAACCGCCGTAGACCTGAACGGCGTCGGTGGTGACCTTCATGGCGGCATCGGTGGCGATCAGCTTCGCCACGCTCGCCTGCCGGGAATAGGTCAGACCGGCATCTCGGCGCCGCGCCGCGTCGAGGTAGGTGGCGCGGGCCGAATCGACGGCGGCGGCCATATCCGCGAGCAGGAAACCCAGACCTTGATGGTCGATGATCGGCCTGCCGAAGGCGGTGCGTTCCTTCGCGTAGGCGACGGCCTCATCGAGCGCGGCCTGGGCCAGGCCGGTCGCGACGGCGGCGATACCGAGTCGCCCGGAATCCAGTGCGCTCAAGGCGATTTGGAGTCCTTGGCCCTCCGCGCCGATGCGGCTTTCCTCTGGGAGGAATGCGTCGTCATAGTGGGCGGTCGTGGTGGGCACGGCGTGCAGGCCCATCTTCGCTTCGGGTTTGCCGAAGGTGAGCCCGGGGGTCTCGCGCGGAACCAGGAAGCAGGAGATGCCACGCGATCCTTCGCCGGTGCGCGCGAAGAGGTTGTAGAAGTCCGCAATGCCGCCGTGGGTGATCCATGCCTTTGTACCGTTGATCCGGTAGCCGCCGTCGCCCGGGGTGGCCCGGCATGCGACGGCGGCGGCGTCGGAGCCGGCCTGTGGTTCGGACAGGCTATAGGCGCCGATCAGGCTGCCGCCCAACATATCCGGCAACCAGCGCTGCTTCTGCTCCTCGGTGCCGAACGCAAGCAGCGGATGGCAGGACAGGCTGTGCACGCTCACCGCAACCGCCACCGCGGCCCATCGGGCCGCGATCTCCTCGAGCACCTGCAGATACACCTCGTACGGCTGTCCCCCGCCGCCCCACTCGACCGGGTACGGCAGGCTCAGCAATCCCGCGGCACCCAAGGTGGCGAAGACGCCCTCAGGATAGGTCTCGGCTCGCTCGTGTTCGTCGACGATCGGGGTGAGGACCTTGTCGGCGATCTCCCTGGTGAGCTCGATCAGATCACGGGCCTCTTCGGTGGGCAGCAGGCGTTCGACGGCCACGGGACTCCTTGGCTACGGATAGCAGTACTGAATTACCGCTCACAGTACTGTCCGGTGGAGCAGTACTGCAAGCCGAGCCTCAGTACTATCGGATCACATGGACCAGCTCACCCGCGGTGGCTTCGCCACTCGTCGACGCACCGAACTCTTCGACGCGCTGGTCGAGTTGTTCCTGTCCGAGGGGTTCGCGCATCTGACCCTCGATGAGATCGCCGCCCGCCTGCGCTGCTCCAAGTCGACGCTTTACACCCTCGCCGGAAGTAAGGAGCAGCTGGTCCGGGCGGCGACGGTGCACTTCTTCCGGCGCGCCACCGGCGATGTGGAGTCCCGCATCGCGGCTGTGACCGAGGCCCGCCAACGCATCACCGACTACCTGTCTGCCGTCGGAGCCGCCCTGTCGGCCGCCTCGCCGCAGTTCATGGCCGACCTGCACGCCTTCGCACCCGCACGCGAAATCTATGAGCGCAACACTCGCATCGCCGCCCGCCGAGTCCGGGAGCTGATCGACGCCGGCGTCACAAGCGGTGAATTCCGCGGTGTGCACGCAGCTTTCGCCGGTGACCTCGCGGCCACCATGATGGCCCGTATCCAGCAGGGCGGAGTGCGCGAATACACCGGTCTCGACGACGCGGCCGCCTACCGCGAATTGGCCGCCATCCTCACCGCGGGTATCAGCGCGTAGCCGTTCCGCCGAAACGCCTGTACCGAAGGCCGATCCGCGAACTCGCCAGACAGCATCCCGCACCATCGCATACGCCAACCACCATACCCACGTCTTATGTATCACCCTTCGATCCGCGCGGCCAAACCCGTTGTGGCGAACGCACTTTCGCCGATTCAACGAGCACTCGTCCGCCCCGAGCGATGCGCGACAGCCACCACGGCAACCGCCCGATGTACTCACCGGGACCACGAACCACATGCAGTGTCCGGGTCCAGCATCATCGTCGCGGTCAACGCCCTGGCACTCAAACGACTCCGGCTCCCCAACCCGACCGGATAAGTCGGCTCCGATCGTCGGTCAGCAGCAGCCAGGCCGCCGCATTCCCGGAGCTGGCGGATGCCTTCGAAATCCCTGATCATTTGCGCTGCACCTTCGCCAGTGCCACGCCGGCGACCACCGCGTAGGGCTGGCCGCGACCGGGATCGCCATGGCTCATGGCAAGGAGTCTCGGATGTCTCACCCGGCGGTTTCGGGCTGGTCGGACAGCCCCAGGCGGAGGTGTTCGCTGTGGTAGACGGCTTCGTCGAGGAGTTGGGCGACGTGGTTGTCGTAGAGGCTGTAGACGATGGAGCGGCCGGTACGGGTGCCGACGACCAGGCCTAGGTTGCGTAGCAGCCGTAGCTGGTGGGAGACCGCGGACTGTTCCATCCCGATCGCGTCGGCCAGTTCGGTGACCGGCCGGGGGCCGTGGCGCAGCTCGGTGAGGATCAGCAGCCGGCTCGGGGTCGCCAGCGCCTGCAGGGTGGTGGCGACGTGGGCGGCGGACTCGGAGTCCAGCCGCGCGGCGGGGCGGTCGCGGCCCTCGATTCCGTGTCCCATACTCGCGCAGCCTACCTCACACATGACACATGAAGACGTGTTCATTTCTTCTGTTATGGTAGCCGGGTTCCATCGCAATCAACTCTGGAGGTGAACCGTGGCCGCGCCGACCCGCACATCCGCCCGTCCGAGACCCGTGCCCGCCCAGGTGCCGGTGCGCCGCACGAAACTGTTCGCCCTGCCCGAGATGCGGTGGGCTGCACTGGCATTGGGCCTGTTTTTGCTCGGCCTGGTCGCTCAGCTGGCCGGTGCCCCGGCCTGGGTGTGGTGGGCGCTGTATCTGGCCTGCTACGGGGCTGGTGGCTGGGAGCCCGGCCTGGCCGGGCTGCAGGCGCTGCGGGCGAAGACCCTGGATGTGGATCTGCTGATGGTGGTCGCGGCGATCGGCGCGGCAGCGATTGGGCAGATCACCGACGGTGCGCTGCTGATCGTCATCTTCGCCACCTCCGGCGCCTTGGAGGCCCTCGCCACCGCCCGCACCGAGGACTCGGTGCGTGGGCTTCTGGATCTTGCGCCGGAGACCGCGACCCGCGTCGACGCCGACGGTGGGGAGCAGACGGTGGCGGCGGCCGACCTCGAGGTCACAGATCTGCTGATAGTGCGTCCCGGTGAGCGGATCCCCGCCGATGCCACGGTGATCGGCGGCGGCAGCGAGGTCGATCAGGCCACCATCACCGGCGAGCCGTTGCCGGTGAACAAGACCACCGGCGACGAGGTGTTCGCCGGAACGACCAACGGCACCGGTGTGCTGCGGTTGCGGGTGGATCGCCGCGCCGCCGATTCGGTGGTGGCGCGCATCGCCGCCCTGGTCGAGCAGGCCAGCCAGACCAAGGCCAAGACGCAGCTGTTCATCGAGAAGGTCGAACAGCGCTACTCCGTGGGGATGGTCGCGGTCACGATCGCGGTATTCGTGGCGCCGCTGCTGTTCGGGGACTCGCTCGATCGTGCGCTGTTGCGGGCGATGACGTTCATGATCGTCGCGTCTCCGTGCGCGGTGGTGCTGGCGACCATGCCGCCACTGCTGGCTGCGATCGCCAACGCCGGCCGCCACGGCGTGCTCGCCAAGTCCGCCGTCGTCATGGAACAGCTCGGCACCGTCACCCAGATCGCGTTCGACAAGACCGGCACCCTGACCCGCGGCACCCCCGAACTCGTCGACATCCGCGTCCTCGACCCTCGGTTCGACCGGGACGAGCTGCTGCGGCTGGCCGCGGCCGCCGAGCACCCCAGCGAGCATCCCCTCGCCGCGGCGATCGTGCGTGCCGCCCACACTCGCAGCCTGGCATGGTCGGCGGTGGAGGAATTCACCGCGCAACCCGGCCGCGGTGTCTCCGCGCTGGTCGGCGACCGCTTCGTCGGTGTGGGTGCGCCGGCCGCGCTGCTCGAACCGGACGGCAGCCGGACCGCCACCACAGCGGCGGCTGCCGTCGATGCGCTGCAGAACCGTGGCTACACAGCCGTGGTCGTCACCTGCGAACGCCAGCCGATCGGGGTGTTGGCCATCACCGACCAGCAACGCGCCGAGGCGGCCACCGCCGTGGCCGCCTCTCGCGCGGTGACCGGCACCGCGCCGGTGCTGTTGACCGGAGACAACCAGGTCGCCGCGGACCAGCTCGCCGTCCGGGTCGGCATCACCGACGTCCGCGCGGGGCTGCTGCCCGACGACAAGGTCGCCGCCGTGCGGATCCTGCAGGCCGGCGGGGCGAAGGTCGCCGTCGTCGGTGACGGCATCAACGACGCTCACGCCCTGGCTGCCGCGCACACCGGCATCGCCATGGGCGGCGCCGGATCGGATCTGACCCTGCAGACCGCCGACGCGGTCGTCGTCCGCGACGATCTCACCACCATCCCCGCAGTGATCAATCTGTCCCGCCGTGCCCGCCGGGTGGTGATCGCCAATCTCGCCATCGCAGCCAGCTTCATCGGGGTACTGGTGATATGGGACCTCGTCGGCACGCTGCCGCTGCCGCTGGGCGTGGCCGGGCACGAAGGCTCCACGATCATCGTCGGTCTCAACGGGCTGCGGCTGCTGCGCCAATCCGCATGGCGGCGCGCAGCACAACTCGACTGACCCGAACAGTCGCATTAGTTGACTTGTGCTGGCCGCGGCCTTGACCCTCACCGTCGCCTGCTGGCGGCTTGCCTCCACACGGTCCCGCCGCTGACAGGCACCACGGAGCCGAATCAGTCGACCGGACAACGGATTTGCTTTGGCCCCCGTAGGGATCACTCAGGAAGCGTCCGATGCCGGTGTAGCACCGACGACGCGGCTGTCGCCGCGGAATTCGGCCACCAGGTTTCCCGCGCTGTCGGTGACGCTGACATCGTAGATTCCGTTGCGGCCGAATCTCGTTCGCTCCACGGCGGTGGCGGCGAGAACATCGCCGACCCTGGTGGGCCGTATGTATCGGATGTCCGCACGGGCCGCCACCGCCGGTCGGCCATGGCTGTTGCAGGCCAAGGCGAAGGTCGTGTCCGCGAGCAGGAATACGTAACCGCCGTGGGTGATCCCGTGTCCGTTGACCATCGTGGCGGTTACCGTCATGGTGGCGGCGGCATGTCCGTGGCCGATGTCGACCATTTCTATGCCGAGTGCCATGGAGGCCGCGTCTGCTTGAAACATGCTGTGGGCGAGTCGAAGTGACGCATCGTCGACGGCCGCCGGAGCGGCTTGTGTTTTCATGCCGGTAGTCAGAGCTTTCCCCTGGATTGGATCTGTTCGGTGTACATGGTGACGCCGCCGGTGGCGAAGTTGCGCACATCGCGACCTGCCGCCTTCATTTCGGGTGACGAAAGCGCTTCGCGCAGAGCCGCTTCGGTCTCGAACGCCAGATGAGCGATGGCGTAGTACGGTGGTTCGCCGCCATCCAGGGAGGTGCATTTGGACCAGGAGAAGCCGGCCAGTCCCGGCACCGCGATCGCCAGCGGGATGTGGCTGGCGACGTAGTAGTCGTCGAAAGCGGCCGGATCGTCGGGCCTTCCGTAGCAGACCGCTATCTCGTAGCTCATCGGTTGTCTCCGTTCGTTTTCGCGACGAGGGTGAGAACGTCGTAGGCGGCGACCACCGCGCCGTCCTGATTGGCGACGGTGGCGTCCCAGCGGACCTCGCCGTAGTCGGCGGTGCTGCGTGGGGTGATCTGCTTGGCGGTCAGCGTCACGGTGAGCTCGTCCTCGGCCTTGACGGGCGTCAGGAATCGCAGGTTGTCCACGCCGAAGTTGGCCAGCACCGGACCGGGCGCGGGGTCGACGAACAGACCCGCCGCCAGCGACACCACCAGATAGCCGTGCGCCACGATTCCGCCGAAGAGCGGATTCGCCGCGGCCGCGACGGGATCGGTGTGCGCGTAGAAGGTGTCACCGGTGAACTCGGCGAAATGCGCGATATCGGCGCGGGTCACGCGGCGCGGCCCGGCGACGATGGTGTCGCCCAGCCGCAACTCCGTGAGGGTCTTGCGGAACGGGTGGACCGTGTCTTCGACCCTATCGGCTCCGGCGACCCAGCGGCGGCCGACGGCGGTGAGGATGTTGGGCGTGGCCTGGACCGCGGTCCGCTGCATATGGTGCAGCACGCCGCGGATGCCGCCGAGTTCCTCACCGCCGCCGGCGCGACCCGGGCCGCCGTGCACCAGTACCGGCAGCGGTGATCCGTGACCGGTCGATTCCGCGGCATCCTCGGCATTGAGAACCAGCACCCGACCGTGGTAGGGCGCGAGGCCGAGGACGATCTCCCGAGCGAGCGCGGTATCGCCGGTGACCACCGACGCCACCAGGCTGCCCTGTCCGCGTGCGGCGAGTTCGATCGCCTCGGCGGTGCTCCGATAGCCGATGATCGTGGCGACCGGGCCGAACGGTTCCACCTCATGCGGCTCGGGTGCGTCGTTGTCGGTGCAGCGCAACAGGATCGGAGGCAGGAACGCGCCCGGCCCCGCAGGGGCCTCGGCATCGCCGAAAACGATCTCGCAGCTCTTGGTCAGGGTACGGACGGCGTCCAGTACTTCCTCGCGCTGCGTCGTGCTCACCAGCGCGCCCATGGTGACCTCCGGGTCGGCGGGATCACCGACGACGGCCCTGGCCAGGCGCGCGGTGGTTGCCCGCGCCACGTCGTCCACCCGGTCGGCGGGAACCAGGGCGCGGCGGATGGCGGTGCATTTCTGACCGGCCTTCACCGTCATCTCGGTGGCCAGTTGTTCGACATACAAATCGAATTCAACCGAGCCGGCCGCGATGTCGGGGCCCAGGATCGAGGCGTTGAGGGAATCGGCCTCGGCGGTGAACCGGACACCGTTCGCCACCACCGCCGGATGGGTGCGCAGCATGCTCGCCGTCGCCGCCGAGCCGGTGAACAGGATCGAATCCTGCCCGCCGAGATGTTCCAGCAAGGGTTGTGCGCTGCCGCAGACCAGCTGCACCGATCCCTCTGGCAGCAGCCCGGATTCGATGATCCGACGGAACACCAACTCCGTCAGGTAGGCGGTCTGGCTCGCCGGTTTCACGATCGATGGCACACCGGCGATGAAGGCGGGCGCCAGCTTCTCCAAGAAGCCCCACACCGGAAAGTTGTACGCGTTGATCTGCACGACCACACCGCGGCGGGACGTGCAGACGTGTTGGCCGGCGAAAGCGCCGGCCTTGCTCAGCTGTTCGACCGGGCCGTCGAGGACGACGGTGTCGTTGGGCAATTCTCGCCGGGTCCGGCTGGCGTAGCTGAGCAGGGTCCCGATCCCGCCGTCGATGTCGACGGCCGCATCGCGATCGGTGGCTCCGGTGGATCGGGACAGCTCGTAGAACTCGGTCTTGCGCTCCTTCAGAGCGAGCGCGAGAGCCTTCAGCGCGGCCGCGCGCTCATGGAAGGTCAGTCGCGCCAGCGCGGGGCCGCCCGTGACACGGGCGTGGTCCACCGCTCCGGCGAAATCCACCCCGGTGGATGAGACCCGAGCGATCTCCGCGCCGTCCACGGCGCTGTGTACGGGCGTGCCCGTATCGGACGCGGTATGCCAGCGTCCCTTCACGTAACTCGTCAGCAGTCTGCTCACCACAACTCCGTTCAACCGTCCATTCGGTCGGTAATTACAATCGCGCCGGAGTCGCGGTATGTCAAGGAGCAGACCTGGGGTCAGGCGGTGCGCAGGCCCTCGAAGGTCATGCGCACCACTGCGACGGCGATCTCGTCGGGGTTCGCGTCGCCCCGCGGGCGGTACCACTCGATGAGCGAGTTCACCATGCCGAACAGCAGCCGGCTGATCACTCCCGGCTCGATGTCCGAGCGCAGATCCCCCTCGGCGACGGCCCGTTTGACCAGGTCGGCGACGAAATCGTCGAATTCGCGGCGCTTGGTGAGGGCACGTCGCTCGACCGCACTGTTGCCCCGCACGCGCAGCAGCAGGGTCACGTACGGCAGTTCCGTGCACAGCACATGCACACTGCGGCAGACCAGGTGCTCGAGGCGGTCGACGTAGCGACCGGAGGTCACCTCGGGCTCCGTGGTGACCGCGAACAGTCCGTTGAGAGCCCGGTTCAGCGCCAGTTCCAGCAGTTCCGACTTACCCGAGACATGGTGATAAATCGAGGATTTGGTGATTCCGAGCCGCTCGGCGAGGGCTTCCATACTTGTGCCTTCGTAGCCCTTGTCGTTGAACACTTTGACGGCGACCGAAAGCAGGGAGTCCAGGTCGTAGCCCGGTCGGCCGGGGCCTGACCTGCGGGCGGGTCGTGCGGAAGTCATGGCCTCATCTTCCCAGTTGCCGGACCGGCTCTCACAGAACCGCTCCCCAACACTCTTGATTACCGACCGAATATTCGGTAATTATTATCCGGCAGAAGATGGGAGCGAGCAGTGCGTGAAGTGTTTCTGATAGACGAGGCCCACACGCCTCGAAAGCGAGAGGGCAGCACTCTGGCCGCTGAGCGACCCGATGATCTCGCCGCCCTCGCGGCGGCCGAAGCGATCCGGCGCACCGGAGTCGATCCGGCCGCCAGGGACGACGCGATCCTGGGCGCGGCCGATCAGGCCGGTGAGGACAACCGCACTATCGCCCGCACGGCCATGCTGGGCCGCGGTCTCGCCAGCCTGTGCGCCGGTGTCGGACAAGGTATTTCGATGCTCATGGCGGCGGCGTGAATAGCGAGTTCACCAACCTGCGGGTGGAAGAGCGCACCGACCGCATGGTGGTCGCGTTGCACCGGCCGCAGCAGCGCAATGCCATCGACGCGCAGATGATCGCCGAACTGCACGCCGTCTGCGCACGCCTGGAGAAGACGCCCAAACCGCTGCTGCTCACCGGAACCGGTGAGCACTTCGCGGGCGGAGCCGATATCCGGCAGCTGCGCGACCGGGGCGCCGACGACGCACTGGCCGGTATCAACCGCACCCTGTTCGACCGGGTCGCGCGCCTGCCGCAGCCGACCGTGGCGGCAGTGAGCGGATATGCCCTCGGCGGCGGTGCGGAACTCGCCTACGCCTGCGATATCCGCATCGCCGCCGAGACCGCGGTATTCGCCAATCCCGAACCCACACTGGGCATTATCGCCGCCGCCGGGGCCACGTACCGGCTAGCGGAACTCGTCGGCGCTTCCATCGCCAAACAGGTGCTGCTGGCGGGCGCGCGCATCGACGCCGCGACGGCGCTGCGGTGCGGCCTGGTCATGGATGTCGTGCCCGCGGGCGAACACGTGGCGGCGGCGCACGCGCTGCTGGACCGCATCACCCGCAGCTCGCCGCTGGCGCTGCGGCTGACCAAGCTGATCGCCGACGCACCGGGGACGCAGCCGTTCGTCGCCGACATTGCCCAGGCCGTGCTGTTCGACACCGCCGACAAACACGACCGGATGACCGCGTTCCTGGAGAAGAAGGAATCCCGATGACATACCCCACGATTCCCCGGCTGGTCGGCGTGGCCGGCGGCGGGCGGATGGGCGCGGGAATCGCGCAGGCATTCGCCACCGGCGGTGCGCGCGTGGTGATCGCCGAACCCGGTGACCGGGCCGCCGTGCAGCACCGGATCAATGCCGGACTCGCCGCCGCGGCCCAGCGAAACATCCTGGACGACAGGCAGATCGATGAGATCTCCGAACGGGTGCGCACCGTGGATCGGGTCGATGAGCTGCCCGAGGACGCCGACCTGGTGATCGAGGCCGTGCCCGAGGACGCGGCGCTCAAGGTCGCCGTGCTGACCGTTCTCGCAGATCACGTCGGGGAGGACACGGTGATCGCGTCCAACACCAGTTCGCTGTCCATCGCCGAACTCGGTGCGGCGTTGCGGGATTCGAGCCGATTCCTGGGCATGCACTTCTTCAATCCGGTGCCCGCTTCGGCATTGGTCGAGATCGTGCGCGCGCCGGCCACCCGCGCCGACGTGATCGAATCCACCTGCACCTGGACTGCCGCGCTCGGCAAGGCCGCGATTGTCGTCAACGACTTCCCCGGCTTCGCTACCAGCCGCCTCGGCGTCTGTCTGGGCTTGGAGGCCATCAGGATGTTGGAGGCGGGCGTCGCCGACGCCGAATCCATCGACCGCGCCATGGAACTCGGCTACCGGCATGCCATGGGTCCACTGCGCTCGACCGACCTGGTAGGACTCGACGTCCGGCTGGCCATCGCCGAGCACCTTGCCGCCACCCTCGGTCCCCGCTTCGAACCGCCACAGTTGCTGCGCGACAAGGTCGCTCGCGGCGAACTCGGCCGCAAGAGCGGCAGCGGCTTCTACCCCTGGCCGGACAACACAGCAGGACCCAACACAGCAGGACCCAGCACCACCGCCGAGTCCGTGACCGCGCGAAAGGAAACCAGCGCATGACCACTCCCACCGAGGTCGTCACCCTCGCGGTCACCGATGGCCTGGCGACCATCACCTTGAATCGCCCTCGAGCATCCAATGCGTTGGATAGCGGGATGAAAGAGGCGCTGCTGCGCACCGTGTCCGCGGTGGCTGCCGATCCGGATGTGCGGGCCGTATTGCTGCGTGCCGAAGGACGCAACTTCTGCGTCGGTCAGGACCTCGCCGAACACAGCGCAGCCCTCGACGCCGACCCGGCCACCGCGATGAGCACCGTCGGCAAGCACTACAACCCGCTGCTGACCGCGTTCGCCGCGTTGACCGTGCCGGTCGTGGCGGTGATCAACGGTGCGTGCGTGGGCGCGGGAATGGGTCTGGCTCTCGCCAGCGATATCCGGATCGCCGGTGCGACAGCCACATTCGCCACCGCCTTCACCGCCATCGGCCTGGCCGCGGACTCCGGGCTCAGCCTCAGCCTCACCGGAGCGGTCGGTCCCAGCCGCGCCAGCGCGCTGCTGCTGCTCGGCGATCGCGTCACCGCCGCGCAAGCCCAGGACTGGGGGCTCGTGCACCGCGTCGTCCCGGACGACCAGCTCGGAGCAGCCGGGAGCGAATTGGCCGCGAGCCTCGCCGCCGGACCCACCCAG
Source organism: Nocardia sp. NPDC049707 (assembly GCF_040674855.1). Taxonomy (NCBI): domain Bacteria; kingdom Bacillati; phylum Actinomycetota; class Actinomycetes; order Mycobacteriales; family Nocardiaceae; genus Nocardia; species Nocardia sp. NPDC049707. The sequence goes on from NZ_JBFANN010000003.1 coordinate 104,701, forward strand.
GCGTATCGGGAGGTCAAATCAATTCTGGCGCACGAATATTCGTCCCTTACCGCAGCGCTGGAACGTGAACGTCGGGCACAGGAACTGCTCGGCGCGACCGCCGACCACCGTGCGGCCGTCACCGCCTTCCTGACCAAGACCACCCCGGTATTCACCGGCCGCTGAAAGACGTCACATGACCACACCACCCGCCACCGGCGAACTCTCCGCCGCCTTCGACGCCACCATCGCGGCCGACCAACGCATCGAACCGCGCGACTGGATGCCCGACGGCTACCGGCGCACCCTCGTCCGCCAGATCGCCCAGCACGCGCATTCGGAGATCATCGGCATGCAGCCGGAGGGCAATTGGCTCACGCGGGCACCGTCCCTGCGCCGCAAGGCCATTTTGCTGGCCAAGGTGCAGGACGAGGCCGGGCACGGACTGTATCTGTACTCCGCGGCGGAAACTCTGGGCGCGGACCGCGCGGACCTGACCGCGAAACTCATCAATGGAGCGCAGAAGTACTCGTCCATCTTCAACTATCCGAGCCTGACCTTCGCCGATGTCGGCGTGATCGGCTGGCTGGTGGACGGCGCGGCCATCTGCAATCAGGTTCCCTTATGTCGCAGCTCTTTCGGCCCATACGCGCGCGCCATGATTCGCGTCTGCAAGGAGGAATCGTTTCACCAACGGCAGGGCTACGAACTGCTCATGACCATGATGGGCGGCACCGCCGAACAGCGAGACATGGTGCAGGACGCCGTCGATCGCTGGTGGTGGCCGGCGCTGATGATGTTCGGCCCACCCGACGACGCCTCACCCAATACCGAGCAGTCCATGCGCTGGCGGATCAAACGACACACCAATGACGAACTGCGCCAACGCTTCGTCGATATGAGTGTCCCGCAGGCGCAGGCCCTCGGCGTCACGGTCCCCGATCCGGAGCTGGCCTGGAACGACGAACGCGGCCACTACGACTTCGGCACCCCGGACTGGCACGAATTCGCCACGGTGATCGCCGGCAACGGACCGTGCAACACCGAGCGGATCGCGGTGCGCCGCGCCGCGCACGAGGACGGCGCCTGGGTACGCGAGGCCGCAGCCGCCTTCGCCCGACGAGAAGGAGCATCACGATGACCACCGAGCAACACACCGTCCGGTCGGAATGGCCGCTGTACGAGGTTTTCGTGCGCGGCAAGCGCGGCCTCAACCACGTGCACGTCGGTTCGCTGCACGCCGCCGACGACGAGATGGCCCTGCGGCACGCGCGCGACCTGTACACCCGTCGCAACGAGGGCGTCAGCATCTGGGTGATGCGCTCGGACGCCATCGCCGCGACCAGCCCCACCGAGAAGGATTCGTTCTTCGCGCCGAATGCCGACAAGGTCTACCGCCACCCGACGTTCTACGACATCCCCGAGCACGTCCCGCACATGTGAGGCATCCAATGACCGATCACGACAACCCCTTCGACGGCCTGCTCGGCAGCGACGACCACGGCCGATGGGCCTTCGGCGGAAATTTCGATGATCCGCTCGCCGGGCTCGACACCACCGTTCCCGACGGCATCGACGGTCTGGCGCTCGCCCGCTACTGCCTCATGCTCGCCGACGACGCGCTGCTCAGCGCGCAGCGGCTGGCCGAATGGAGCACGCGCGCACCGGAATTGGAGGAGGAGATTGCGCTCATCAACATCGGGCTCGATCTCCTCGGGCAGACCCGCCTGCTGTTCACCCGCGCCGCCGCCGCGGATCCCGCCGTGGTGCCCCATATTTCGGACACCTCACCGATTCCGGCGGAAGACGCCCTGGCCTTCTTCCGCGACCCCATCGAGTACCGCAACGCCCGGCTGTGCGAACTCGACAACGGCGACTTCGCGCAGACGATCACGCGGCTGCTGGTCTTCGCGGCCTGGCGGCTGGCCTGCTTCGAGCGCCTGTGCGAATCCCGTGATCCGGTGCTGTCCGCGATCGCCGACAAGGGCGTCAAGGAGCTGACCTACCACCGCGACTACGCCGCCCGCTGGGTCGTGGTGCTGGGCAGCGGCACCGAGGAATCCCATCGCCGCATGCAGCGTGGCCTCGAACGGATCTGGCCTTTCGTCGGCGAACTGTTCGAGCCGACCGCGGAGGAAACCGAACTCGCCGCCGCGGGTGTCGGCGTCGACCCCGTGACCGTGCGCGCGGAGTTCGACCTCGTGCTGGATACGATCCTGCGCGCGGCCGAGCTGACCGCACCCACGGGGCGCGCGGCCGCGACAGGCAGTGGCCGCACCGGCCGCCACGGCGGGCATACCGAGGCACTGGACCTGCTGCTCGGCGAAATGCAGAGCCTGGCCCGGGCCCATCCAGAGGCGACGTGGTGAAAATGACCGCCGAAGCCGTGACAAGGGCTCGGGCACTGGCGGAAACGGTGTCGGACCCGGAGATGCCGATGATGAGCCTGGCCGACCTCGGCGTACTGCGCGACGTGCACGTCGAGTCCGACGACACGGTCATCGTGACGATCACACCGACCTACTCCGGATGTCCGGCCATGGCGATGATCCGCGCCGACATCGAGCACACCCTGCGCAGCCACGGCTACCCCAGCGTTCGCGTGGACACCGTGCTGGCACCGGCCTGGAGCAGCGACTGGATCACCGCCGCGGGGCGGCGCAAACTCCTCGAACACGGCTACTCCTCGCCGGGACCCGCGCCGCGCCGCGGCCCGACACCGCTGTCCCTCGCGCCCATGCCACGCCGTGTGACCTGTCCTCAGTGCGGATCGGCGGCCACCGAACGGATCTCGGAGTTCTCTGCCACCGCATGTAAGGCCCTCTACCGGTGCCGCGAGTGCCTCGAGCCGTTCGATCACGTGAAGGAAATCTGATATGACCATCGAAGCGGAAGCGGCCATCACCGCGGGAGGTAACCCTCGATTCCACTCGCTCACCGTGTCGGCGGTGGAACGCCTGTGTGACGACGCCGTCGCCGTCACCTTCGCCGTACCGCCCCGGCTGACCGACGAATTCCGGTTCCGGCCAGGCCAATTCCTCACGCTGCGCCGCGAAGTCGACGGCATCGAGCACCGGCGCTCCTATTCGATCTGCGCCCCGGCCGGGCGCGCCCCGCGCGTCGGTGTGCGAGAAGTGGCGCGCGGCATGTTCTCCCACTGGCTGGTCCGCGAGGTCTCCCCCGGCGACCGGATCGACGTCGCACCACCGAGCGGAACCTTCATCGCCGACCCGGAGGCGGGCGGACGTCATCTGCTCATCGGTGCCGGTTCCGGCATCACGCCGCTGCTGTCCATCGCCGCATCCGTGCTGGAGAACCCGGCCGCCGAAGTGACCCTGCTCTACGGCAACCGCCGCGCGGGATCGGTAATGTTCGCCGACGAGATCGCCGACCTCAAAGACGGTCATGGCAGCCGGTTCTCGGTCGCTCACGTGCTGTCACGCGAACCTCGCGACGTCGAATTGTTCACCGGTCGTCTCGACGCCGACCGCCTGCGCGCAATCCTCACCTCCGTCGTCCCCACCGCGGGCATCGACCACGTCTGGCTGTGCGGTCCCCACGAAATGGTCTCCGTCGCGCGAGCCGTGCTCGACGAACTCGGCGTGGAACCGGCGCGCATCCACCGCGAACTGTTCTACGTCGGCGACACCCCGCCACCCCCGGACACCCACCGCGAACCGGACGTCACCGGCCCGGCCAGCACCGTCACCATCACCCACGACGGACGCTCGACCACCGCCGAGCTACCGCGCGACCGCACCATCCTCGATGCGGCCGAACAGATCCGCTCCGACCTGCCCTTCGCCTGCAAGGGCGGGGTATGCGGCACCTGCCGGGCCAAGGTCACCTCCGGCGCGGCCGACATGCGCCGCAACTACGCCCTCGAACCGGGTGAAGTGGACGCGGGGTTCGTTCTCACCTGCCAGAGCTACCCGGCCGCCGACGCCCTTGCCATCGACTTCGATGCCTGACAAATCAAGGAACACCACTCATGAGCACCGTCGCTCCCCCTTCGGGCGAGATTCCCACTGCCGACATCGAATTCGCCAGCCGCGACCATATCTCCGCCCTGCAGCTGGAGCGCCTGCAATGGTCGGTGCGGCACGCTTACGAGAATGTCGCCCACTACCGCCAGGCATTCGACGCCGCCGGCGTGCACCCGTCGGATCTGAAGGATCTGGCCGATCTGGCGAAATTCCCCTTCACCGGCAAGACGGACCTGCGCGCCAACTACCCGTTCGGCATGTTCGCCGTGCCCCGCGACCAGGTTTCACGCATCCACGCCTCCTCCGGCACCACCGGCCAGCCGACCGTCGTCGGCTACACCGCCGGCGACCTGAACAACTGGGCCGACCTCATCGCCCGCAGCCTACGCGCGGCCGGCGTGCGATCCGGAGACATCGTGCACATCGCCTACGGATACGGACTCTTCACCGGCGGACTCGGTGCGCACTACGGCGCGGAACGCCTCGGCTGCACCGTGATACCCATGTCCGGCGGCATGACCGACCGGCAGGTACAGCTGATCGACGACTTCCGGCCCGACGCCATCATGGTCACGCCCTCCTACATGTTGACCATCTTGGACGCCATGGTGCGCAAGGGCTTCGACCCGGCCGCCACCTCGCTGCGGGTCGGCGTCTTCGGCGCCGAGCCGTGGACCGAATCCATGCGCTTGGAACTGGAACAGACCTTCGCCCTGGACGCGGTCGATATCTACGGGCTGTCCGAAGTGATCGGACCCGGCGTAGCCATGGAGTGCGCGGAAACCAAAGACGGCCTGCACATCTGGGAAGACCATTTCTATCCCGAGATCATCGACCCGGAGACCGGACAGGTGCTGCCCGACGGCGCCGAAGGCGAACTGGTGTTCACCTCACTCACCAAAGAGGCGCTGCCGGTCATCCGCTATCGCACGCGTGACCTGACGCGGCTGCTGCCAGGGACCGCCCGATCCATGCGGCGTATGCAGAAGATCACCGGCCGCACCGACGACATGATCATCCTGCGGGGCGTTAACCTCTTCCCGACCCAGATCGAGGAAATCATCCTCACCGTCCCCGCCCTGGCTCCCCAGTTCGAATGCGTCCTCGACCAGCCCGAACGTATGGACAGACTGACCGTTCGGGTGGAAAGCAGAGCCGATGCGACGGCAGACGAGCGACTCTCGGCGTCCGCCGCGCTGACCCAGCGGATCAAACAAAGGATCGGCGTCAATGTCGCCGTCGAGGTCCTTCTCCCGGATTCGCTCGAGCGCTCGCTCGGCAAGGCCCGGCGTCTCGTGGATCGCCGCCCGAAGTAACGCACCGAGCGGCGACATGCCGGCGCGATGACAACCGCAGCTCGAGTTTCCAGTACGCCACGAGCGCGGAGAGCGGGGTCGATGAGTAGGTCGCCGACATCACTCGCAGATCAACGGAAATGATGAGGTAGGACAGCCGGCAGTAGTTGATTTTGGTTGCGGTGCAGTCGATCTTCTCGTATTGCGACCCGGCGTCGGAGTGATGTATCGCGCCCCGCACCGGACCCCGAACCGAGCCCGATGCTCGGCGATGAACGCGCAAACTACCGCTGCCGCGGGTCGCTCGCCCGCGCGAAAAAAGACGTTGCGCAGAAAGTATCTGTTCCAGTTCGGCGATCTTTCGTTTCTGCTCGCGGATCGTCCGCGCTGCCTCACTGGTGGTGCCCTCGGCTGGTCCGCCGACGCCACCACTTGGGAACTCGACTTCCACCTCGACTACAACAAGCTCGCCTGAGCCCGGCTACCTAGGTCGGATCAGGTGAGGGTGTCGACTACATAGGCGGCGGCTTCGGCGAGCAATGCCTGATCGTACTCGGCGTCCTTGGTGGCCTTGCTGGACATCATCGCGATGACAAGTGGTGTGGAGTTCGGCGGCCAGGCGATGGCGATGTCGTTGAGCGTGCCGTAGTCGCCGGTTCCAGTCTTGTCGGCCACTGTCCAGTCCTGTGGTAAACCGGCTCGGATGCGCTGGGCGCCTGCGGCAGTGGCGTTGCGTTGCATCAAGTCGCGCAGAAAGTCGCGCTTGTCGGGTGGCAGGGCATCGCCGAGCACGATTCTCTGGTAGCTGGTGCCGAATGCGCGCGGTGAACTGGTGTCGCGGGGGTCGCCGGGGGTGGCTTCGGTGATCAGCGGCTCGACGCGATCCATTCGGGTGATCGTGTCGCCGAGACTGCGTGCGTAGGACGTCAGCTCGGCCGGGCCGCCGATATCGCGGAGCAGGAGGTTGCCCGCGGTGCCGTCGCTGTAGCGGATCGCGGCGTCACACAACTCACGGATTGTCATCCCGGTGGCCACGTGCTGCGCGGTAACCGCGGCATTCTTCATGAGATCGGCTTGGGTGTAGGTGACTAGGGAATCCAAGTGTGACAGCGGGTTTCGCTGTAGCACCGCAGCCGCTGCGAGCCCCTTGAACGCCGAACAGAACGCGAATCGTTCATCCGCTCGGTGGGCGATCGTGGTGCCCGTACCGGTGGCGAGGGCATATACGCCGAGGCGAGCGTCGAACCTTCGTTCCAACTCGACCAGACTCTCGTGATGTTCATTCGGCGCGGGCGAGGGAGCGGGGGAGCGGGAGGGGTAGTGGGTCTTCGCGCATCCGGCAAGCGGCAAAAGTACTGCCGCCCCGAACAGAGCGCGACGAGTGATGGTCGGTTGCGTCGATGTCATGGGTGATAAGTCCCGTCGGTCGGTCGGAGCACGTGTGCGCTCAACTGGTCACGGATGCCGCGATCGCGGCCGGCGGTGTCGCGTCATCGCCGAGCGACCGGGCGAACGCCGTCACGGCTGAGGGGCCGCCGAGGCGTCGCAGCAGATTGCCCGCACCCGGGATGGTGCGCCAGCACGCAGCGACGACCGTTTCGCACCGCTCGACACTTGACTGGCCGAGATCGAAGAACGCCGGCTCCGCCGACCGAATCCGGTTTCGCCGCAGACCCGTTGAAGACGCCGCAGGCAGTGGCGGCCGACAGCGCGGAGACCGCGAGGGCGGCGGCGAACAAGCGTTGGTGGGTGATAGGAGAAGCAGTGCGTTTCGCGGCGTCGTCATCGGAGCACAACAACATTGCGGGTGTGGTGCGCGCCAATACCCGACCCGAGCGTGACCGAGTCGGCGGCGCTATCGCCACAGGTCATCATGCTCCGGTTCGCTACGAAGATAGCGGCGAGTCACCAACAGCAGGGACGTCGCCGATTCCGCTGGTTCAATGACGGTCATGGATTTGATCCGCCACCTCCGCTTCTTCGTCGCGGTCGCGGACGAAAGGCATTTCGGCAAGGCGGCGGCCGCATTGGACATGACGCAACCGCCCCTGTCGCAAGGTCTTCGGCGACTCGAACGACATCTCGGTGTCGAACTGCTCCACCGCACGCAGCAGGGTGCGGTGCTCACCCCGGCCGGTGTGCAACTGCTCTCCCGCGCCCGCCTGCTCGTCGATGACGCCGATCGCCTTGTCGCCGAATCACATCGGATCGCACGGACACGCGGCACCGTGAACTGGGGGGCGGCCGCGACGGTCCCGGATCGGGTAGTGACCGCGTGCGTGACGGCATTGCGCGGTGTGGTCGGTGCGGGCGGCACGGTGTCCACCACGGTGCGTGCCACCGTCGACCTCGTATCGGATGTTCGATCCGGCATCTGCGAGGTTGCGGTGGTCGAGCATCCGGCTCTGGTGGACGGCGTGGTGGCGGGACCTGTCGTCAAATTGCCGCGGTGGGTGGTCGTTCCGTCTGATCATCGAATCGCCGAGTCCGAGCGCCCCACCTTCCCGATGCTCGCGGGACTGGCGTTCGCCGCTCCGGCACGCGCCACCAATCCGCCCGCCTTCGACGCGGTCCAGGATCTGCTGCGGGAGCGAGGGCTCGACTCGCCGACCATCGTCGCGCGCGATGACCGCACGCTTTTGGCCGCCGTCGCCGCGGGTTCGAGTTTCGGCCTCACCACGGCGCCACCATCAAACGCACCCGGGGTGACCTGGCTGCGGATGGCGCCTGACGCTGTCGCTCTGCGCGTTCGAATCATCCACCGTCCCGGCGCGGACGCTCACACAGACGCGGTGGATCGCGTCCTACACAGGGAGCGACTGCGATGACGACAGTCGCGGAGAACAAGATTCGCGATGTCTTCGCCGACGCGGGCTGCACCGGCTGGGTACATGCCCGCCGTTGCGACGACTCAATCGAGGAAATCTCGATCGGCGCTCACGAACGCGTCGTCACCGCATCGGTATACAAGCTGCCGTTGTTCGTCGCGTTCTGTCGAAGTGTCGACGACGGACTGATTGATCCGATGGCACCGATAACCGTGATACCGGCCGACTGCACACCCGGCCCATCCGGAATCGCCGCGCTGATGGATCCGGTAACGATGAGCAGGCGCGATCTCGCGATATCGATGATGACGGTGTCCGACAACGCCGCAGCGGATGTACTGCTCGGCGAGGTTGGCATCGGTGCCGTGACGAACCTGCTGAACAGCATGGGATTACGACAGACCATCATCATCGGCGGCACCGCCGACGTCCATCGCAGCCTCGTCCGTGATACCGACACCCACACCACTGCCGAGGCGTTCGCCGCACTCGCCGACAATGACGAAGCCTGGTCGGTATCGGCATACGACCCCGCCTACACCAGCGCGACCACTCCGGAGGAGATGACCCGCTTCCTGCGTGCCCTCTGGGCGGGGACCGTATTGTCCGCGCAGCAAACCAATTTCGTCCGCACCGTCATGCGCAAACAGATCTGGTCGCACCGCATCGTATCCGCGTTCCCCCATCGCGGCGTATCGATAGCGAGCAAAACCGGCACCATCGGCGTGATCCGCAACGAGGTTGCGGTAGTGGAATTCCCGCAGGAGCACCCCGTCGCGGTGGCGATCTTCACCCGCGCGGCACGCGCGGACCCGCTGCTGCCCGTCGTCGACGCCGCCATCGCCGAAGCCGCCCGGATCGCGGTCACCGAACTGCGTAGACCGCTTCCCTAGCAAAGCATCGAATGTGAGGCCGAGAGCGGTTTGGTGGGTGATGGTTTCGGTGAGCGGCCGCTGAGGGCTCTGGCCGCTCAGGAGCGGGCGGAGGGGTTGCAGCTGACCGGTGAGAGCGGGCTGCTGACCAAGCTGGTGGTCGAGTCGGCTCCGGAAGGTGAGATGGATGACTATCTCGGTTACAGCAGGCACGACGCGGCCGGGGGTGACAATGAGGTCAGCAGCGGACCCGTCGACGTGGCCCGCACCGGCCGCACCATCCAACGAGCCGATCCGGGCTACTTCGAACTCGGCTCGCAGCTACGCGGCCGCGGCTCGGTGATCCAGAGCAGCCGCGACGCGCCGTTGCGGCCGGGCGATTTCGCCCGCTACGGCACCCATCGCCCGTACACTCTGCGTTCGACGCCGATTTCGGCCAGCCGCCGAGGCCCGACAAGTCAGACAATGACGCCGGAACTGCCTTCGGCCGCAGGTCTCAATCGAGTCCGAGTGCCGATCATGAAGCGGCGCACCGATGCCCCGCCTCCGACCGCCGGATCATTCGCCCGCAGCTTTGTGCTGGACATAGTCGAGGGCCTCGAACAGTAAGTCCAGCTCTGGTCGCGGATTCCCGTCCAAGGTGCAGAGAGTGACGACACTCGGGCTGAGGTCTGCGATGGGCACGAAGCTGACCCGAGGATGGCGGTAATACGAAGGCAGCGACTGCGGCGTGGTCGTCACGCCAGCACCACATGCCACCTCCTCCAGTAATTCCTCGACAGTCGAGACGACTATGCACGGTTCAACTCTCGTCCCGTCGGGGCGCGGATTGACCATCCAGAAGTCGGTCCACTCCATCGGCCCGCCACTGCTGCCGAGGAAAGGCTCCGACGCAATTTCCTCGAACCGGATCGATTCTCTGCCTGCCAGCGGGTGGTCGTGCGCAAGCACCGCGACACGCGGCTCGGAGAGAACGTGACGGCGCCGAACTCCGTCGGCGGGAAACGGCTCTCGCACGAAGACAGCGTCGACCTCCCCCGCCAGCAGCGGAGCCAGCTGTTCGCTCCATTCCAGGTGGCGCAGTCTGATATGCAGGCCAGGATGGGCACACCGGAGCCGGTCCAACACGTCCGATGTCAGTTGACCGGCCCCGGCGGCCATGAACCCGATATCGATTCCCCGCTGGCCGAGCCGAACCGTGTCACGCCACCGAAGGATGGTCTGACTCGCCGCTACAACGGCCCGCGCGTGCGGGATCAACTCGACTCCGGCCTCGGTGAGCTCGACGCGCCGAGAACTTCGTTCGAACAGCGCGAACCGGAGGTCCTTCTCCAATCGCGAAATCTGTTGGCTCAGTGCTGGTCCCGTCATGTGCAACACCGCCGCGGCGCGGCCGAAATGCAGTTCGTCGGCAACAGCCAGAAAGCACCGGAGGGTCTGCGGCGGGATATACACAGGTCACCTCAATACCAACAGAATCGAACGGTCGAGAACCGTCAGACTAGACGATCGCTCCCGACCGCCCGGCGCCGTGCATGTGCTGCGACGGGTCGGTGGCATAGTCGACCAGTTGCAGACTGCCCACGGCATCGTTATCGCGTGCCATGTAATAGTGCAGGCGCGCGTCCGCGACAACCGCGAGTTCGCCACTCGGGAGATACCCCGCAATAGGGCCGTCGATCATGGCGAACATGACACACCCGTTCGGTGAAATCGGCGTGTGTACGGCCCCGGCGACCTCGCAGGTGTACATGCCCGCGGTTCCGGGATCATCCTCGGTGTAGTGGAACCCGCCCTCGAGCAGGTACGCCTGGACGTTACCCATGTGCCAATGGGGTGTAGCGACGGTACCGGGGTCGACCTGCAGGATGAGCGTGAACGCGCCGGACACGAGATTGCAGTACAGCAGTTTGAAACGCGTTCCGGGCATCAGCCAGTCGGTCCAGGGGATGGTCTCAGGATCGACGAACTCCTTCCTGATCCCCTTGGGCGTGACGCCGGGGTCGGTCATCCAGAACTGGGGTCCGAAATTTTCCTTGGTTTCCATAATTCTTCCTTCTTTCGGTGAACGGTGTTTACGCGGTCAGGAAAGGTTCGTCATATCGACCAGGATCTTTATGGCCGTTTGGTTGCGCAGCGCTTCCATGCCGACGGTAACCACGTCCTCGAACGGCACCGTTTGGACCCAGCTGTCGTAGGGAAAAGCCCCGCGGGCCATCAAATCGATCACTTCGGGATAATCGTGGCAGTACGCGATCGAACCGACAATTTCACATTCACCGAACAATATTTCGGTGGGATTGAATTCGACCGGTCGCTGATGGACCGCGACAACGACGACGCGCCCGCGGGCGGCTGTCGAGCGAACCGCGTTGAGGAATGTGGCCGGGGCGCCCCCGGTATCGAATGATCGCGCGACGCCGGCTCCATCAGTGCGTTCCCGCAGTTCAGCGACGACGTCAGAAGCAGTCGGATCGATGATGTCGGTCGCACCCACCGCCTCGATGGCAGCGCGTCGTGCCGCGGATGGCTCGATCACCGTTATGTTGTCGACGCCGTAAGCCCGCAGAGTCAGGAAGACGCCGATTCCGATGGGGCCGGCCCCATGGACCGCGACGGCATGGTCGGCCTGCACCTCACCCCGCCGCACCGCGTGCAGGGCAACGGCGAGCGGTTCGATCAACGCACCTTCGCGGGTGCTCATCCCCGCGGGTAACTGGTAACAGTGATCGGCGTCGACGACCGCGTACTCACCGAGCCCGCCGCCGCCCGGCCAGCTATACCCCACCGCGGCGATTTCCCTGCACAGGTTGTAGGAGCCGGCAAGGCACGCGGCACAGCGGCGGCAATTAACGGTGGGTTCCACCGCCACCTTGTCGCCGACCGAAAGCCCCGCAACCGCTGGGCCGACCTCAACGACCTCGCCCGAAAACTCGTGGCCCAATACAACGGGGACGGTAACTCCCGTCAGTGGATGCGGCGTCATGGGCGACATCATCGGTGCATGGAAATATTCATGGAGATCGCTTCCGCAAATCCCGTTGAAATGCACTCGAATCTTCACCTGGCCGGACCCGGTCACCGGCTCCGAAATTTCCTCCAGTCGAATATCTCGAACCCCATGATAGCGGGCGGCTTTCATTTTCCAACTCCGATCTCACCCGAATGCACAAACATGTGATGCGCACAACAATCCACTGTGGTTATCGGGAAGTCCAGGTTGTTTTACTCGAGCATCGATAAGGTGCGCTTACTGATCCCCGATTTGGTCCGACGCCGGCTGTGTTCGCCACGCGTCGATCTCCTCGATCAATTCGGTGCCAAATCCATCAATATGCGCGCGAGCAGTCGTCCGGAAGCCGAAGCGGCGGGGAGCGGAGTTGGAGCGCTACTGCGTATGCCGACCGATGTGGCCGCGGTATTCCCGCGCAGCTTCGCCGCTCGTACGGGGACTTGCGATCAGCAGGCGGGCGATGTGGATGGTCGCCTCCGACCGGCGCTTGCGGAAAGTTGCCTCCCGGTGAGGTCCTTGCATCCGGGGCGTTCGCGCAGCGCGTGCCGCGTCGCGCTCTGTCGAAAATCCCTACGCACCACCCGAAGTCGCCCCCCGCACCGGCACGGTGAGCATTGCGACGATCATGTCGATGATCTCGGCGGTGTCGCTATCGGGGTCCGCGGTGCGCACCCCCGCTTCCAGCGCGCGTTCGTAGTCGGCGATCAGGGCGAACATGACTGTCGCCATGGTTTCCAGGCGCTGGCGGCGTCGGCGGGGTGGCAGTTGTGGCAGGGCCGCGTCCAGGCGGGTGGCGATGATGCGGACGGCGGCACGGTCGGCGCCCGCGAGGCGGCGGGCGTCGGCAATGACAGGGTGGGCGCGCACCACCTCGAGGAAGCGGCCGTAGTGGGTGACCTGTGCCGCGTAGCTGAGTTCGAGGATGGGAGCGGCGAGCATCGCCACCAGTGTGCGGATCTCGCGTGCGGTGCCCTCGGCCTCGTATCGAGCGAGCAGCCCCATTCGACGATCTTCGAGCCAGTTCATGCGGCGGTCGACGATGGCCTCGAGCAGACCGCCGCGGGAGTCGAAGTAGTAGTGCACCGCGGAGTTGTTGCGCTGGCCCGCGGCCGCGGCGATATCGCGCAGCGGCACGTCCACGCCGCGTTCGGCGATGAGTCGTTCGCCCGCGTCCAGCAGAGCGGCACGCGGATCCTCGGCGGCCATATCAGCACTGTACTAAACCCGAGCATTGACGATATTAAGCAGAAGTGCTTAATTGGGCCGTACGAAAACGAAGGCGTGGCCGTTGCCGCAGACTCGAGGTGATCCGATGGCCATCGCGCGGGGCCCGATCTTCCAGTGGGTGGTGCGCGATAAGGACGCGGCGCAGCGCGAGTTCACCGAGCGCTACGGCGTCGCGAAGTGGTTCCCCATCCAGGACGTGCACTTCGGGCCGCGGATGTGCCAACGCCGAAAGTATGGAAGGCGATCGAGATGCGATTCACCTATGCCGAAACGATGACGGACCCGAGCTTCTATGTGCCGCTGGCGCAGGCCGCGGAGGCGGCCGGATATACGTCGATGACGATCGCGGACAGTGTGGCCTATCCGAAGGAATCCGACGCCACCTATCCGTACACCCCGGACGGCGGTCGAGAGTTCCTGGAGGACAAGCCGTTCATCGAGGCCTTCGTGCTGTCGGCGGCCATCGCGGCGGCCACGACCACGCTCCGGCTCACGCCTTTCGTGGTGAAGCTGCCCATCCGCCCGCCGGTGTTGGTGGCCAAGCAGGCCGCCTCGATCGCGGCCTTGAGCGGAAACCGGTTCGGCTTCGGCGTTGGCATCAGTCCGTGGCCGGATGATTTCGACATCATGGACGTGCCATTCGAACGTCGCGGTGCCCGGATGGACGAGTGCATAGATATCGTGCGCGGACTCACCGCGGGCGGCTATTTCGAATTCCACGGGGAGTTCTACGATCTGCCGCCGATCAAGATCAGCCCGGTGCCGACCGAGCCGATTCCGATCCTCATCGGCGGACACAGCGGCCCGGCATTGCGGCGCGCGGCCCAGCGCGGCGACGGCTGGATGCACGCCGGCGGCGATCCAGCCGAATTGGACCGGCTGCTCGCGAAACTCGATGTGCTGCGCGCCGAATACGGCACCCGCAAGGATTTCGAGATCCACGTCATCTCGCTGGACGGGTTCACCGTCGACGGTGTGAAGCGGTTGGAGGACAAGGGCGTCACCGATGTGATCGTCGGCTTCCGCTACCCGTACACCACCGAGCCCGATACCGAATCGCTGGACACCAAGATCGCGCACCTGTCCAGGTTCGCGGAGAAGGTCATCGCGAAGACGAGCTGAGCCGCTGCCACCCACGGACCCGGCCCGGGGGTGTCGGGCCGGGGGTCAGCCGGTGCGGGACGCGGGTCAGAACCGGCCGGAGGCCACGAAGGCGGCCACGGCGAGGTAGATCAGGTTCAGCGCCATGACCTTCGCTTCGCCATTGCGGAAATGGGTGATCATCGCACCGACCATCAGCAAGATCCAGCAGGCCGCGGTCACCGGCACCATAACCGGTGCGATATCGAGCGCGGCAGGCAGGATCAGCCCGGCCGCGGCCAGGAGTTCGAGGATCCCCAGGGTCTTGATGAAGCCTGCGCTGTAGTGTTCGGTCCATCCGGCGTAAGGGATCTCGGCCAGCTTCTCCTTGGGCACGAAACGTCTTGCTGATGCCGCCGGCCAGAGCGACCACGGCCAGCAATCCGGCGGCGATCCACAGAGCGAGGTTCATGATATTTCTCCTTGCAGTCGGCGACTTCGGACTCGAAACCCTGGGTCGCTATGGGGCGTGCACCAGACGACGACGCTCCGATACCTGTGACGGCTCGGCCGGGTGATGCCCGTCACAAGCACCTGGTGTCACAGAATGCGGTGGTCCGGCGTCTGGTGCGCGACGCAGTCGATATCGAAGAGACAGGAGCCACCCGTGGCCACACACTTCCGGATGCCGGGAGCGCAGTCGTGAGTGCGGACCCCGCCACCGAGGTCTTCGTCACCCACCGCAACCTGCTCTTCACCGTTGCCTACGAGATGCTGGGCTCGGCCGCCGACGCCGAAGACGTCCTGCAGGAGACCTGGCTACGGTGGGCGGGCGTCGACCTCGACACCGTCCGAGACCAGCGGGCCTACCTCGTCCGAATCACCACCCGCCAGTCCCTCGACCGACTGCGCACCCTCGGGCGCCGCAAAGAGTCCTACATCGGTCCCTGGCTCCCCGAACCGCTGCTGACCACGCCCGACATCGCCGACGATGTCGAACTCGCCGAGAACGTCTCGATGGCCATGCTGCTGGTATTGGAGACACTTGCGCCGACCGAGCGCGCGGTGTTCGTACTACGCGAGGTATTCGACCTGCCCTACGACGAAATCGCCGATGCCGTCGACAAAACCCCCGCCGCGGTCCGCCAGATCGCCCATCGGGCCCGAGCACATGTGGCCGCACGCCGACCGCGCGGGACGGTTTCGGCGGCCGAAACCCGAGATGTGCTCGCGGCCTTCCAGCGGGCGGTCGAAACCGGCGATATGCAGGGGCTGCTCGATATGCTCGCACCGGATGTCGTGTTGCTGGGTGACGGCGGCGGAATCAAACAAGCGCTCCCGCGACCTGTCACGGGAGCCGATAAGGTTGGCCGCCTGCTCGGCGCCTTGTGGGGCAGAACCACTGCCTTGTCGCTACAAGCAGCCCAGGTCAATGGCTACCCGGCGCTGGTTATCCGGCTCGACGGCGAGCTGGACACGGTCATGGCGGTGCGCACCGACGACGGGCTCATCACCGGCCTGTACGCCGTCCGCAATCCCGAGAAGCTGTCACGTATGCAGGCTGAAACCGCCCTGCGCCGCTGAGTTCATGGCCCTCGGATCAGCGCGCTCAATCGGCCTGCCGCTGCGGAGCACAGGCGGTGTCCGGCGGGTCCGGGTGGGCGACGAGCTGTTGCTGCCATGACACCCCGCTACAGATCGTCGCCCAGTGTGCGCTGCGGCGCGGCAATCCATTGTCGAAGGCGCGCTGTCCTGGTGATGGCGGCCGCCGACGGTCCACACCGCGCTACCGACATCCGAAGTCGCCGCGCCGGACATCACGACGCGGCGTTGAGGCGCTTCTTCGTCTCAGCATCGGCCGGGAAGAACGATTCGATGGCGAGTTCGGCGACGGTCACGTTCATCGGTGTGCCGAAAACGGTGGTGACGCTGATGAACGACAGTTCGTGGTCTTCGTGGCGCAGGCGCAGTGGGACGACGGCCTGGTCCGGTTCGGGGAGGGTGAGATCGACTGTGCCGCCGGGATATTCGCGCAGTTCGTCGCGGAGCTCGAGCAATTCGGGCGAACCGGTGACTTCGATCTGGCGCGACAGGCGCTCGAAGATATGGCCACGCCATTCGGCCAGATTCACGATGCGGCTCGCCATACCGTCGGGGTGCAGGCTCAGTCGCAGGGCGTTCACCGGTGCGGTGAGCAGTTTCGGATCGATGCCCGTCAACAGCAGTGCCACACCGGAATTGGCGTCGATCATATTCCAGCTCTGGTCGATCGCCAGCGCCGGATAGGGGTCGTGACCCGCGAGGATCTGGCGTATCGCACCGCGCACCGCGTCCATCGCGGGTGTATCGAGCGACGGTTCGGCGTAGGCGGGTGCGAATCCGGCGGCGAGCAGTAGTCGATTGCGTTCCCGCAACGGAATCTCCAACTGCTCGGACAGGTGCACCAGCATGGTGCGGCTCGGATTCGCGCGCCCCGTCTCGATGAAACTCAGATGCCGCGCGGAAGTTTCGGCGCGCCCGGCCAATTCCAGCTGGCTGAGCCTGCGCTCGAGCCGCCAGTGGCGCAGCAGGTCACCGGCTGTTTGCGTACTCACCCTGCCGATCCTACGAAGCCGGCGACCCCGACACGATTACCTGACAGGTAATCGCCGTCAGAACCGCCCGCGCCGCCCGGTTGCGCACAGTTGCGGTTTGCGCGGTCAGGCGATGAACGTGCCACGGCGGCGGGCCAGCGAAGAGGCCCTGTATCGGCGGTGAGCACCTCCACCTGTCAGGGCCAGCCACCGTCGGCCCAGCGCCGGGCCATATCGGCGACGGCGGCGGGATCGTCGATCCTGGCCACGGCGACCAGATCGAATTCACGGGTGGCCACGCTCATCGCCGCACCGCGGATCCGAGCCGGGTCGCGGCCCTTGCTGCCGCGGGTGCGGTCGTGAACCAGAAGCGCCGTCTCCCCCAGATCGCGGACGGCGATGACGTCCTGCCGTCCGAATTGATCATGGTCAGCCAGCAGGTGTACCGGCCGAGGCCACCCGGGAGCTTGTTCGATGCCCGCGTCGGGTCGTTCGCGAATGCTGTCCCAGTCGATCGGCGGCAACTCGTAACGGTCGGCGAGATGATTGTGTCCATATCGGTAGGACGATCGGATCTCGGGAGAACTCACCGGTGTCAGAGGATTTCATCGCCCACGAAGGCCTGGGCCGACTGGGCCGCGGTGAGCTCGGCGCCGATCGCGTCGGTGAATTCGGCGAGGTCCCCGGGACTGCGGGAGGTGATCAACGGCCAGCCGTTCTCATCGGAACGCACCACCGCACGATCGATCCAGCGTCCCTTGGCATTGACTACATCGGTGCGCAGCGAGTAGTAGGACGTCAAGGTCTTGCCCGCGACGACGTCGGCCTCCACGAGCAGCCACGGGCCGTGGCAGATCGCCGCGACGGGCTTGCCCGCACGCACGAATTGTTGGGCGACTTCCACGGCGCGATCGTTGACGCGCAGTTTGTCCGCGTTCACCGTTCCGCCTGGCACGACGAGCAGATCGAAATCGTCGACCTCGAGATCGTTGAGCGCCGCATCCGGCTGCACGACCTCGTCCTTGTCGACATCGTGTCGAAAAGTCTGGACCTCGGCGCGTTCGGGGGTCGCGTGCACGGCGACGGCACCGTGTTCGCGCAACCAGTCCAGCGGCACCGTGAGCTCGTCATGTTCGACGCCGGTATTCGCGGTCATGACCAATGCGCGCACACCGCGCAATTCCTCGGACATGCCGGACCCCTTTCTCACCGATCCTTTACTATCGTCGGCCTACCCCGGCGCGGGGCGCTCAAACGATTCCGGCACCCGTCCGGATCGGCGATAAGCGCAGTAAAATCCAGTAATGGCCGCGGCCCCGCCCACTGTCGGCGTGGAAGAAGAGTTCCTCCTGGCGGATCCGATCACGGGTGCGCCGAGTCCACGGAATGTCGAGGTCGCGGCAGCAGCCGCCGATGTCGGCATCGATCTGCAACTGGAGTTGACGCGCTGTCAGGTCGAGATCAATACCGACGTGCACACCCGGACCCCCGAATTACTCGACGACCTGCGTCGACTGCGCCGCACTGTGGCCAATTGCGCCGAGAAGCACGGCGCACGATTGCTCGCGGTTGCGGTTCCACCCGCGGTACCGGAGACGTTTCCGGTTACCGACACCCCGCGCTATCAACGAATCGCGGACAATTTCGGGATGCTCGCCCATGAGCAGGGTTTGTGTGGCTGCCACGTCCATGTCGGGGTGCCGACACGGGAAATCGCGGTGCTGGTCGGGAATTATTTGCGGCCCTGGCTACCGGTGTTGTTGTCGTTGACGGCCAATTCCCCGGTCTACCGCGCCACCGATACCGGATACGCCAGCTGGCGCAGCATTCAGTGGCAGCGGTGGCCGAGTTCCGGTCCACCGCCCTTCTTCGATTCCGCCGCGGATTTCGACGATATGGTGCGGATGATGCTCGCCAGCGGCAGCATTCTCGATACGGCGATGGTGTATTGGGATGTGCGGCCCTCGGCCTCGTACCCGACCGTCGAGGTGCGCGTGAGTGATGTACCGGCGACCGTCGAGGAAACGGCGTTGTTGGCGACGCTGATTCGCGCCGCGGTCGCCATGGCGCAGGCGGCGATACACGATGGGCTGCCACCGCCCCCGGTGCCCGCGGAGGTGCTGCGGGCCGCGTATTGGAAGGCCGCCAGATCCGGGCTGGACGGATACGGGCTCGACACCATCAGCGGCAACGCCTTTCCGGCCCGTACCCTGCTCACCGGGCTGGTCGACCACCTCGCCCCCACGCTCGAACAGTCGGGTGACCAGCAGTTCGTCATCGATACCGTCGATGCGGTGCTGGCGCGCGGCAACGGCGCCCGGCGCCAACGCACCGCTTTGTACGCACACAATGATGTCACCGATGTCATCGACGTGGTCGCCGCCGCGACCCTCGAGGGGTGCTATTGACCGGACGAGCCGAATACCGAGCGCAGACCAGCATCACGGACGATCTGTACGGCGACGATCGCCAGCAGCGTCGCACCGGTCATCATGTGCTCGATCGCGTCCGAGGTATGGCTCGGGAAGTTGAAGATCAGCACGCGGTGTGAGAACAACGCCCCTACCCCGACCTGAAGACGGCCCATTGCGGAAACTCCACTGGCCCATCCGATTCGCCGCTCGACCATCGATTAGTGGCTCATAGCACCCTCCCCGACTGATCTACTACACAGCGCAGTGGAGATAGCGGTGACGGGAAAGTGCTTCGATTGTGGTATGCCCCTGCTCGTCGGCACGTCGGGTTGGCAGTACCGGGACTGGCGCGACGTGCTGTATCCGAGAAACGTTCCGCAGCGCGCGTGGCTCGAAACCTATGCCGCGGGCTTCGCGACGGTCGAGAGCAACAATGCCTTCTATCGACTGCCCAGCGGCGAGACCTTCGCGGCATGGCGGGATCGCACACCGCCGGACTTCTGTTTCGCGGTCAAGGCCAGCCGTTTCCTCACCCACATCAAGCGGCTGCGTGACCCCGAGGAGCCGGTCGGGCGCTTGCTCGAGCATGCAGGTGTGCTGGGGTACAAGCTGGGGCCGGTGCTCCTGCAACTTCCGCCGACGCTGCGGGTCGATCCGGCACTGCTCGACGCCTGCCTGCGCTGTTTTCCGCCCGAGATCCGGATCGCAGTCGAACCCCGGCACGATTCCTGGTGGATTCCCGAAGTTCGTGCCGTGCTGACGGAATGCGGTGCGGCACTGTGCTGGGCCGATGTCCGGTCCCGCCCGGTCGCCCCGCTGTGGCGCACGGCGGACTGGGGTTATCTGCGACTGCATTCCGGACGTGCGAAACCCGCACCACGCTACGGACGCACGGCACTCACCAGTTGGGCGCGACGGCTGGCCGACACCTGGTCGGATCGCACAGAGGTGTTCGTCTACTTCAACAATGATCCGGGTGGTGCGGCGGTCCGCGACGCGATCATCTTCGCGCGTACCGCCGCCGCGGCCGGAGCCACCGTGAGTCGAACACCCACAACGGTTTTCAGCCGACGATAGCGTTCATAATGGTGCCCGCGCTGGTCGTGATGAGACCACCGACCATCGCGCCAGCGAGCATCTTCGGCGAGTCCAGGGTGCCGCCGCTCCACTTCTCCCAGGCGAAGCGGCCGCCCGCGTAGGTGATGCCGCAGACACCGGACAGCAGGACAAACCAAGTCAGGTAGCGGACCATCTGCAGGATCTTCTCCGAGTTCGGCGGCGCCTCGGGCGTCGGATCCCCGAATTGAGCAAGAACGGTCTCGTGCAAGGTAATCAGCATCATGGGCGCGTACTCATTCCAGGTTGAGGCGGTCAATGAGTGGCAGATAACCGAGCAAAAACCAAATCGCTACCGGGACAGTATGGTCGATGACCACGACTTTCGGGTGGTCTCGGCGGAACCTGTCCGGAATGTCCGAAGGCGCGCGGCGCGCCGGTGCCCGGGTGTAGCATTTCGCCCGAAAACCCCCAACGCGGGAGCTCGGGCACGGCCGGGCTGAGAGGGCGGACCCCACGTTTCGCCGACCGCATGAACCTGTCCGGGTAATGCCGGCGTAGGGAGAGCGGTACCAAGATGTCTACACCTACCCTCGAGCTGTCCGAGCGGCGCGAAGCACCGCTGACCCTGGACCAGCCCGCGCCGAAGGTCCTGTCGTTCTGGGACCAGAGCGCATTCTGGGCGAATCTCGGAGTCAGCCTGTTCGCCTTCTCCGGCGCGTACACGGTACTGGCACCGAACACCGATGGCGCCGCGCAGATCTCCATCGCCGCAGGCATTCTCGCGATGGTCATCGGAACGGTGGTCGGCGGACTCATGCTCGGCCTGGCGGCGGTGCCGGGAGCCCAGACCGGTAAGCCCGCGATGATGCTGCTGCGCGGACTGTTCGGCGCGAAGCTCAGCTACCTGCCGACGGTGCTCAATATCGCGCAACTGATCGGTTGGGGCACTTTCGAACTGATTGTCATCGGCGATGCGGCCGAGGAGTTGTTCGACGGTGGGCCGCACTGGGTCTATGTGGTCGCCGCGGGTGTGCTGACGACGGTATTGACGATCTGGCCGCTCGGTTCGGTACGGATGCTGCGGCGGTTCGTAACCGTCGGCGTGGTGATCGCGTTGATCTGGTTCTACCTCCAGTTCGTCCGCGCGGGTCTGCCGGATCTCACCACCAACCCCGGCCCCGCGGGCGGCGGGCCGTTCGGCGTGGATTGGAATCTCTTCTGGATCGCTAGCGATGCGGCGCTTGCGGTTTCGATCTCGTGGGTGCCGGTGGCGGCCGACTACACTCGGCACTCCCGCAGCACCGGCGCGGCATTCGGCGCGGCCAGTGGGGCGTATGCGTTCACCCAGATCATCGCGTATGTGCTCGGACTGTTCGCATTGGCGCTCGCGTCCGGCGCTGGCGGGGTGTACTCGCCATTCCTGAAGGTCACGCTCGGCGCGGTCTTCTTCTTCGTCTTCGTCTTTCGCGAAGCCGACCAGTCGTTCGCGAATGTGTACTCGACGGCCCTGTCAATCCAGAATCTCGCGCCTCGGGTCGACCGCCGGGTGCTCTCGATCGGTCTCGGCGCGCTCATCACCCTGCTCGCGCTGCGGCTGAATATGGCGAACTACTTCGGCTTCCTCGGCCTGATCGGTTCGGTCTTCGTGCCGCTGCTCGGCGTGCTCGTCGCGGACTTCTTCCTGCGGGCACGGGACCAGTGGGACACCTCGGCGACCGCGCCATCGCGGTGGGGCATGGTTTTCGCCTGGCTGGTAGGACTTTCGGTCTACCAACTGATCAACCCCGGCGACGCCGGAGTGTGGACCGACTTTTGGGTAGACGTGCAGGAAAAGCTGCACTTCACCAAGCAGGCCTGGATGAGCGCGTCCCTCCTGTCGTTCCTGGCCGCGCTCGTCATCGCATGGGGCGTAGGGCGCCTCTCAATGCTGCGCAAGTCCGCGTAGGCCCCGAACCAACGCGCGACTTGGGGCCGACCTGCACGGAGTACACGGCTGAACGAGATTCGCGGCAACTATCGTCAACGCCATGGCTCACGACGTACCCCTGCAGGTGGCGGTGTGTGGACCGCGTGATTGCACAAATACCGAGGCCGAATGGGCCGCGGAGGTGGGGCGACTGCTGGCGGGCGCCGGGGCCACGGTTCTGTGTGGCGGTGGCACCGGCGTCATGGCCGCGGTCGCCGAGGGGGCTTCCGGCGCGGGTGGCTCGTCATCGGGGTCCGACCTGATACCGACCGGTCCGCTGCCTGTCGCGGGCTGTCCGCTGTCCTGTACACCGATATGGGCGAAGGCCGAAACGCGATCCTCATCCACTCCGCCGATGCCGTCATCGTGATCGGCGGCTCCTGGGGCACCCTCTCCGAACTCGCCTTCGCCCGCCACCGCGGCACCATCCCCGTCATCTCGCTCGGCGGCTGGCAACTCCACGACGCCACCGGAAACCCCATCCCCGCAGCCCAACTCGCCGCCGACCCCGCCGACGCCGTCCACCGCGCCCTCACCTGAGCGCCGAACTCTATTCGGCGCCCACGCAGCACTCAGCAGCCGCTGAGTATCGGCCACCCGGGAACCGTTCGCATTCCCGCGCCCGAATCCCCGGATTCCGCAGGATCAGGACAGAAATGGGTGCTGAGTCGGTATGCCCGACCTAGCGGGCGCTCGCGCGCGACAGGTTCCAGCCCTGCCACGTGTCTTCATCGAGATCGAGGCGGATCGCGGACAGCACTTTGCTGCGCTGCGGTTCGGGAAGCCGACCGATGGCAGGGACGATATCGGGAGAAAGACCGCTGAGGTAGCGCGTGTCGAGCTTCCCGCCGTGCTCCCAGCGATCGATATTCCGTTCCGCGACAAGGCCTTCTGGGTTGAGCACTGCCAGCGCGACCAGTGTCGACATCGCCGTGCCGATGGCGGCGCGCGGCAACCAGGTGCCGTCCAGGCGGAGCACCGCCGCGATCATCAGCAGGTACACCAGCCCCAGCCAAAGTTCGCATACCTCGACCAGCACACGCATGACGGTGAAGCCATAAGCCTGCTGGTAGGTCCACATGCGACCGAGGGCGGAGGCGACAATGATCAGCGTCAGCACGCCGATCACGCACAGCAGGATGCGCAACCAGGCCCGGTCGGCGGCGGAATCCTGTGCGGCCCAACGCAGTACGACGGCGATTACGGCAAGGGTGAGGATGGTGACGATCGAAAGCTGCCAGAAGCCGCTGCGCGCGTATTCGGCGTAGGTCAGATTCGCGGTGCGCTGGACGTAGTCGTCACCGCCGAACAGCGCGACGAACTGGGCGGCGACGAAGACCGCGAACAGGATGGTCAGCGCGCCCACCGGCAGTGCCCACTCCAACCGTCGCAAGCATCGGCCGGACGGCGCGCCGGTCGCCGTCGCCCGCGGCCCCGCGAGCAGATACATGGCCCCGACGCTGCCGAGTCCGAGGAGCACGAACAGCACGATCCACCGCACCATCGATCCCGTGTCGAGCTCCGGCGTCACGGCGGCGAGTAGTTTCGCGAATGTCGCGTCGGCGCCACCCAGCAACGGCACGAAAACCGTCAATAATCCGAGCGTCACCGCAACGGATATCCCGGCCCGCCACGACCGCCGTGCCGTACCGTCACCGATCCGACCGAACGCCGAATACACCCACGGAATGCCCGCAAGCGACTCGAACGGCACCGCGATCACGTCGTACCACGCGCCATGCACCGACCGCCGCCCGACGACAGCCAACGACCCAGCCATCCCGGCGCCCACTACACACAGCGCGAACAGCCACCCCGCAGCCCGCACCGCCCCAACCGCCAGCAGCGTGAGCGCCAGGGTCGTCCACCACACTCGACCCCAATTCGCCGCGCGGACAACGAATCTCGATCCAGCGGGATCAGCCTCCGCACCGCCATCTGCCAGTCTCGTCCGGCCGCTGGTCACCAAATGCCCGGGATCATGCTTCGTCGCCCTCGATGCGGGCGATTCCAACGAATCCGGTGTCGACGACGCAACCTCGCCCGTGCTGGTCGAATCAGCCCGATCCGCCCCCACGTTCTTGAGCAACATCCGACCACCGGCAGCCACGGGAGCCGAATGCCCCGGCTCACATTCCACTGCCTTCGAGGCGGGCGATTCCGACGAATCCGGTATCGACACCGCGTCGCCGCTGTTCACCTCGGATCGATCGGATTGCACACCAGTACCTTTGAGCAACGTCCGACCGCCGGGCGCCTCAGCAGTCGAACGTCCTGTGTCATGGGCCGTCTCCTGGGAAGGGGCCGAATGCGTTATCGGCAGCGCTCCTTGGCTCGCTTCCGCCGCCGTACAACGTGCGCGTCGGTCCACCGTGAATACCGCGGCTGCTGCGACCGAACCGGCAAGCACCCAACCGACTCCAGGGCGGTCCAATGGGATGAACACCGCGCCCGCCAGACCTGCGATGCCCGCTGCGGGTAATACGCCGGGCGGACAAGCGATGCGCCGCCACCTCGGCACATGCACAGGCCAGGGTCTCGGCATTGGCAACACGGAGCCAAGCGGCGAAACCGGCGGCGCGGCGGGCGGCAGTGCATTCGACGGCGGGCTCATCGGCACACTCACCTGACTCGACGGACTCGACCACACGTTCGGCGGGCTCGGCGGCGCGGCCGACGGCATTCCCGATGACGCATCCGCCGTACCACTCGACGACACTCCCCGATCCGCAGTCGACAGGCCCGTGGGTGCGCTCGACTCCGTCTGTGCCACGTCCTCGCGCATCGGATCCGATGCGTCCGACACCCGCGCAGCGGACGATGCGGCCGCCCCCTCGGAAGCTGTGTGCTCGTCCGGAATCACATCACTCGCGGACTCGGCCGAGGTCGGCTCATCGCCAACGGACTCGGACGCGGACTGGTCGTCGGACGCCAAGTGTGTCCTCAACCGCCCTGTTTCGGCCGAAGACTCGGCAGCGCTCGGCGCCGATCCCGCTCCTACCTTCGGCCGCGATATCGGTGGCGTGGATGATTCGGGTTGCCATGGGTCGGCTGTGGGTTCGTCGGACATGGTGTCCCTCCTATGGGTGTGCGGGATCGTCCCGGACGTCGTTGGTCCGGGCAGCGGAATTTCGGAGTCGGTTACGGGGCCGGGAGAACCACACGAATGCGGGAGCCCGGATCGGCGACGGCTATGGTGCCGCCGTGTAGGTCGACTATCCAGCGCGAAATGGCAAGGCCGAGTCCGGTACCACCGCCATCGGTGCGCCCGCCGCGGGTGAAGCGGTCGAAGACGGTGGCGCGCTCGGCGATCGGTATGCCGGGGCCTTGGTCTTGGACGTCGATGACAAGACCGCCGCGGTCGACGCGGGCCTCGATGCGGACTTCCCCACCGGCGGGTCCGTGGCGAGCGGCGTTGTCGAGCAGGTTGAGCAACACCTGATGCAAACGTGCACGGTCTGCGAAAACGCTTGCGCTGCTTGGTTGCACGTCGGTGCGGAACCGCACTCCACGCCCGAGCGCTGCGGCGGCCACCTCGGCCTCGGCGACCACCTCGACCAAAAGCGGTGCGACGCTGAGTTCTTCACGGACGAGCGCGCGAGCGCCGGATTCGATGGTGGACAGGTCGAGCAGTTCGGAGACCAGGCGGCCGAGCCGTTCGGTTTGGGCGAGTGCCGTGCGCAGGGTTTTGTCGTCGGGTTCGGATACGCCGTCGACCATGTTCTCCAGCACCGCATTCAGCGCGGTGATCGGGGTGCGCAGTTCGTGGGAGACATTGGCGATCAGGTCGCGGCGCTGTTGGTCGGCGGCGGCCAGGTCGGCCGCCATCTGATTGAAGGCCACGGCCAGTTGCCCGATCTCGTCGCGGGAGCTGGCCCGCACCCGGCGGGTGTAGTCACCCTGCGCCATCCGCTTGGCCGCCGCCGTCATCTCGCGCAGCGGCCGAGTGGCACCATGCGCGAGGATCTGCGAGGTGATCAGCGCGATCACCGTCGCCGTGATCGTCGTCTTCGGTGGCAGCCAGCCGATCCGCAGCCGGAAGAACCCGAATGCCACCCCGGCCGACCCGAGCATCAGAATCGCGAACTTCAGCTTGATCGATGTCACCGGATCCAGCGGTCGCGGCAGCACCTCCGCGACCGCGTCCGATATCGCACGCAGCTTCGGCGAAACAGCCGCGCGCCACGCCCCACCGGCGCGCACGACCTCCCCGGTAGCGCGATCGGAACCGGAATCTCCGCTCATCGTGCGTCCAACGCGTAACCGACACCATGCACCGTACGGATGACGTCGGCGCCGAGCTTGCGGCGCAATGCCTTGATATGACTGTCGACCGCCCGGGTGCCCGCGGCGTCGGCCCAGTCCCACACCTCTTCGAGCAATCGTTCCCGGGCCAGTACCACGCGGGGACGCCGGGCGAGGCGAGCCAGCAGGTCGAATTCGAGCGGAGTGAGTTGGGCTTCCATATCGGCTCGCCACACGCGGCGCTGCTCCACATCGATGCGCAGGTCGCCGACGACGATGGTGGCGACGTCGCGTTCGGCGGCGCGGTCCATGCGGCGTAGTAGAGCGTGGACTCGGGCGGCCAGGACACGAAGCGAGAACGGCTTGGTCAAGTAGTCGTCCGCGCCGACACCGAGACCGATGAGCTGATCGGTTTCGTCGGTGCGCGCGGTGAGCATCAAGACCGGAATCGGGCGCGCGGCCTGTAGGCGGCGGCACACCTCGAGACCGTCGAAGCCGGGCAGCATCACATCCAGCACGACCAGATCGGGCACAACGGCCTCGGCCGCCGCGACCGCACCGGGCCCGTCATGCGCCAGATCGACGGTGAATCCCTCGGCCCGCAGCCGCGCCGCCACCGATTCCGCGATGGTCACCTCATCGTCGACCACCAGAATCCGTCGCGCCACCTGCCCGTTGCCCGCCCCGTGCTGTTCCATGAACCGAAACCCTAGCCACCCGCTGTGGAGAGAAGCCGCGCCAATTGTGGAGATTCCGTGTGCACCGCGGGCGCATGTGCTCGCGGACGACGGCGGAGCCGACGCGATCACATCGTGTCTCACCGAGAGCGAACACCAGAAAGCCGTGCCCATAGCAGACAGTTGGGGACATGGCTGCCATGGGCAGGATCGGGATACGCGTGTCCGATTCCTGCTAGCGACAGCACTCCGGGTCGAGTACGAAACATAAGGCGGACAACGCATCCCGGCGTGCCGCATGCTGAACGGTCATGCCCTGACGCACCGATTCCACCAACCCGGCGGCGCGCAACTGCCCCAGATGATGGCTCACCGTCGACTCCGCCAGCGCTACCGCGGCGGCAAGCTCACGGGTGTTGACTGTGCGGTCCCGCTCGGAAAGCAGTAGCGACATCAGCTTGACCCGCACCGGATCTGCCAGCGCCTTCAGCCGCAATGCCACTTCCAGCGCGACCCGCTCGTCGACCGGAGCCGCCGCCACCGGCGCGCAACAGATCGGCGCGGACACATCGAGCGCAGGTAGCGTCTTCGGCATATCCATATCGTGGCACACATCGAAAGCCCTGAGGAGGCGCGGCGAAAAGGTCAGTCCCGCACCAGAAATACGCCCGCGGCGGCCACTGGGAGCGACGGCTAGCCGATCCGAGATCTCAGACCTGGGCGAGCTTCTTCGCATCCCTGCGGACACCGAACGAGGTGACGATCTCCACGATGCCCAGGATGATCAGCCACCACCCGGCGACCAACGCCAGCGTCGCCACCGACTGGACCGGCCACACGATCAGCACGACACCACCGATCGCGGTAAGGATCCCGAAGAAAGCCTGCCAGCCTCGACCCGGCAGCGCGGGCTCCGAGATCGCCGCCATCAGCAGCGCGACACCGCGGAACAGCCAGCCGATGCCGATCCACAGGCCGAGCAAAAGAATCGACTCCAACTCGTTACGGAAGCAGAAGATACCGATGATGATCGACAAGACACCACTGATGAATGCCAGCACTCGGATTCCGGTGCTGGTGTGCGTGCCGAACGCGGCCAGCAGCTGCAGGAAGCCACTCACCACCAGATAGATGCCGAAGATGATCCCAGCGGCCACCAGTGTCACATTGGGCCAGACCAGGATCATCACACCGAGGACCACCGACAGGATGCCGGTGACCAGAACCGATTGCCACGCACTGCGCGCAAGCGACTGCAGAGGACCCTCTAGCACGCTGTTTGTCGTCATGACGTGATGTTAGGACTTGCAGCAGAGGTTTTCTGGAGATTTGCTCGACAAGTGCCCTGACCGGGCCGCCCGGACTAGGCGGATGCTGAGATGTTGACCATCCACGCGACGCCGAAGCGGTCCAGGCACATGCCGAATTCGTCGCCCCACATCTGCTTCTCCAACGGCACGGTCACGGTGCCACCCGCGCACAGCTTGTCCCAGTAGCCGCGCAGTTCCTTGGCGTCGTCACCGCTGAGACTGATCGAAATGCTGCTTCCTGGTTTGTATTCCATACCTGGCGGGGTATCCGAAGCCATCAACGTGAATCCGCTCGGCGTCTGCAGCATGCCGTGCATGATCAGCTCCGCGCCAGGCGCG
Source organism: Nocardia sp. NPDC049707 (assembly GCF_040674855.1). Lineage (NCBI taxonomy): Bacteria > Bacillati > Actinomycetota > Actinomycetes > Mycobacteriales > Nocardiaceae > Nocardia > Nocardia sp. NPDC049707. Next base: position 133,564 of record NZ_JBFANN010000003.1, read on the forward strand.
TCCTTATCCCCCATATCCCCGAAGGTCTGCATGGTCAGCGTGCCGTCGAACACATCTCGATAGAACTGCAATGCGGTCCGCGCCGAGTCCGAAAAACTGATGTACGGATTGAGTCGGGAGGTCATGGAAACGCTCCTTAGGTGGTAGTGGCCGCCATCGCTGAGGTTAGTCCTCCGGCTCGACCACGGGCTCGATAACGAGCTACCCGCTCACGTTTATCGCCGACGGGGCTCGGGTAGTCATCCCTCAGTGGCTCTCGTCGTGTGCACCCATGAGGTGAAGCGGGTGGGTCGGGTTCGCGATCTCGGGTGGCTAGGAGAAGAGGGTGGCGGTTGTTCTCGTGCTGCAGGCACGTGGCCTCGGTGATCTGCTCACCGCGGTTCCCGCGTTGCGCGCGCTGCGACGGGCGAAACCGCACGATCAGATCATCCTAGCCGCTCCGCACCGTTTGAAGCCGATCGTCGACCTCATCGCCTCCGTCGACTCCATGATCCCCACCGCTGACCTCGGCGATCTGCGCTGGGACGCTCCCGAACCCGCACTCGCGGTGAATCTGCACGGGCCGAGCGCCGAGAGCATCGTCGCGCTCACCAAGACCGATCCCGGGCGCATCCTCTCCTACCGCAATCCGGCCTTCCCGGAGTTCGACGGCCCGGAATGGCAGACCGATATGCACCACGTCGAGCGGTGGTGCCATCTGCTCGAATCCGACGGCATCGTCGCCGATCGCCGCAATCTCGGACTCGTCCCGCCGGTCGCGACCACCAGTCGTCGCGATTGTGTCGTGGTGCACGTCGGTGCGGGTGCACCGGCCCGCCGCTGGCCGCCGGACCGGTTTGCCGCGGTTGTACGGCATCTGCTGGTGCTCGGCCGCGAGGTGGTGCTCACCGGTGACGAGTCCGAGCGCTATACCGCGCTGAATATCGCCGCCCGTGGCGGGCTGCCCGTGGACCGGGTGCTCGCCGGCGAGCAGAATCTCATCGAACTCGCGGCCACGGTCGCCGAGGCCGCGCTGGTCATCTCTGGCGATACCGGCGTCGCACATCTGGCCACCGCGTTCGGCACCCGCACCGTCTTGCTGTTCGGTCCGACACCGCCACACTGGGGTGGTCCGCCACCGCATCTTCTCGGCAGGCATGCGATGCTGTGGGCCGGTCAGCTCGGCGATCCGATGGCCGATACGCCTGACCCCGGATTGCTGCGGATCGGCGTCACCGAGGTGATCAGCGCAGTCGACAAGCAGCTCGCCAAGCGAGCGTGGCCGGGTAGCGGAAACAATCGCGGGCGAACGGCGTATCGCCGCGTGGGTTGACCTCACAGCGATATTCAGGTGTCGCCCTCGGCGCGAGCGTTGCTCAAAGCGGCGGCATAGGCCGCTAGCGCGCTGGGCCAGAACTGCTCCAGATAATCGCGCGCATCGCCCAGTCCGCGAGGATCCAGAAAGTACCACCGCCGATTCCCGTCCGGGCGCATCATCACCAGGCGAGCCTCGCGCAGTACACGTAGATGCTGGGAGGCCGCCGAACTCGTCACGCCGACGAGCTTCGCCAGATCGCCGACAGACAGCGGAGCGGTCGGCAATGCCTCGAAGATGGCCCGGCGGGTCGGGTCGGCGAGCGCCTCGATGGCACGAACTCCATTAGTCGCCACTGAAATAGTGTGACCACCTGACATCATGCTGGTCAATTCCGCAGTATTCGACATATCGCCAGGCGGACCACCCACCACGACGTTCCGTTACCTATTCGTCATCAACCAACTGGGCTTTTGCCGACAAGTGACGGTTGCCACACGATAGCGGAACCCTCACGATGGTCCCGTAGCTTCAAGCCATGCCCGTGACCGTACCGTTACCTTATTGTCTCGGCGGGACCCGTTCACGCCGCAACCGCGCCGCGACCCGGGTTGTTGCCGCGGCCGCAATCGTCAGCGCATCGCTCGGCGTAACGTCCGCCGCGGACCCCGACACACAGCCCCGGAGTACCGCCAAGACCGATCAGTCGGCCGATCAGGCCGAGGGCGCCGCCACTTTAACCGCGTTCACCCCGCCCGAGGCCCAGATACCCCAGACCGTTCCCGAGGCCGTGGTCTGGGAGCAGAACCGCATAGCCGCGGAGGCGGCCCGGCCGCGCACCGTTCGTCCCATCCAGGGCGTGCTGACATCCAACTTCGGCATGCGCTGGGGTGCGCAACACGCGGGCCTCGATTTCGCCGACCCCATCGGGACCCCGATCGCCGCGGTCACTGACGGCACCGTCATCGATGCGGGTCCGGCTTCCGGGTTCGGTCAGTGGGTGCGGGTGCAGCAGGATGACGGCACCATCGGCATCTACGGCCATGTAAACGATATTCTCGCCACCGTCGGTCAGCAGGTGCGCGCGGGCGATGTCATCGCGACCGTCGGCAACCGTGGCTTCTCCACCGGCCCGCACCTGCACTACGAAATCCACTCGGACAACGGCACGCCGATCGATCCGAGGCCCTGGCTCGGCGCGCGCGGTATCGCCGTCGGCATCGCCTCGGAATAGCGGGCTCGTCCGATTCGGCCACCCGCGCATTCGCGATTCGATGAGCAGATTGCACATGCACCCGGTGGCCGAATTCCAGTACCTCGGTACTACCTGCGAATGGCGCCGCAGCGGGACGTGACCGAGCGGCGTGGATTTCTACCGTCGGTTCATGCCGACGATCGATACCCTTTCCGCCCCTGGCAATTCCGCGCGCCACCGCCGTCCCGCTGTCGCCCCCTACCTGCCGCGCGGTGGCCGCCTGCACCGCCCACTGCTCTGGATGGTGGCCACTATGGCCGCGCTGGTCCTGTTCTCGGCCGCTGGCATGGTGTTCGACACTCGGATGCTGCTCGACGAATCCGTGTGGCTCAAGCCGTTCAAGTTCGGGCTCGCATTCGTGCTCTACGGAATCACGCTGGCGTGGCTGCTGTCGCTGCCGCACAGGGGAAGTCGGGTCACCTGGTGGATGGGAACGGTGTTCGCCGTCACCGGAGTCATGGACGTCGGGTTCATCGTGGTGCAGGCCGCCCGCGGCACCTACAGCCATTTCAATGACGAGACCGACGCGGTGAATTCAATCGGTCAGCTGGTGTTCGCGTCCGGTGTGCCGGCCTTGTTCTTCGCGAATCTCGTTATCGTGCTGATCCTTTCATGGCAGCGGCTGGTGGACCGGCCGACCGCGCGGGCCATTCACACCGGACTCGGTCTTGCTGTCGCCGGAATGGCCCTCGGGTACCTGATGGGGTTCACCGGGAAACAGCTGGTGCGCGACGCCGATGGCAATGTGGTCGAGTTGGTGGCTGGACACACCGTGCTGGACATTGCGTCGTTGAATGCACGTGACGGTGTCGGCGGTATGCCGATCACGGGCTGGAGCACCATCGGGGGCGATCTGCGTATCCCGCATTTCCTCGGGCTGCACGCCATTCAGGTGTTACTGCTCGCGGTTGTCGCGTTGGCCTGGTTGGCGCCGCGCAATCCGTGGCTGCGGGACGAACGCACGCGCGCCGCATTGATCGGTGTGTTCGCATCGGGCTATACCGGGCTGCTCGCGATCGTGCTCTGGCAGGCGATGCGGGCGCAGTCACTGGTGCATCCGGACGGTCGAACGCTGTTCGCCGTCGGTGTATTGATCTCGGTGGTTACGCTGCTGACCCTCGCCGTCTACTGGCGGGCGCACACCGCGGCGGCAACGCCCGGAGCGCGGTGCGACCGTTCGCCGCGGGCACGCACATCCGCGGGTAGTAGCGACGTTCACTAAGCTCCTGCTCCTATGGCCCTCAACGCGACACTGCACAACTTCGCCGTCCAACTCGCCGACGTCGACCGTGCCGTCTATCAGGAGTTGGAGTTGCGGGTTGCGCGCCACCCGTCCGAATCCGCCGAGTTCATGCTGACGCGACTGCTCGCCTACTGCCTCGAGTACGAGGAGGGCATTGCCTTCAGTGACGGGGGCGTTTCGTCCACCGACGAGCCCGCGGTGCTGGTGCGCGATCTCACCGGACGGCTCACCGCCTGGATCGAGGTCGGCGCACCCGATGCCGAGCGCGTACACCGCGGCAGCAAATCGGCCGAGCGCGTTGCCATCTATACCCATCGCGACCCGGCCAAGGTGCTCGCGCAGCTCGCCGGTAAGCGGATCCACCGCGCCGAAACGATTCCGCTGTATAGCTTCGATCGCGACTTCATCGATTCCGCGGTAGCCGCGATCGAACGCCGCAACGCGGTTACGCTCTCGATTACCGAACGACTGCTGTACCTGGATCTCAATGGCACTGGCCTGAGCACATCGGTCGAAGAGCGCGGACTCGGCTAGCTGTCGACGGTCACCGTAGCCGTTCGGCCTCGCGGGTGAGAGTCAACAGCGTGGCGCTCAGTGCCGCTAGCTCTTCGGTATCGGCACCCTCGTCGATTGCGGTGGCGACGTCCTCGGCGGCGCAGCGGGCGGCGAACCAGCGGTCGGCCAGATCGGCCGCCTCCTGGGCGCTCAGCACCACCGAATCTTCCGGAATTCCGGTTCCCTTCAGGCTGTTGCGGTGTTCGTAGGCGCGTTGGCGACAGGACTGACGGCAGTACCGGCGACGACGTCCGGCCTCCGATTCGACGATCTCCCGCCCACACCACAGGCAGCAGGACAGCACGCGGCGCGACATGACGCAGAACCCTAATGGTTATGCCGACCGAATGAGACGCCCGACCCTGGTTTGCCGGCGCGGCGCGGGCGTGGCGGAGTCCGGCCGGGACACCCACTACAATGCAACGGTTGGCCCCGCGCTGGCGACTGCTTGCAGGTCGCTCGAAAGGGCCAGCGCCGATGGGGAACTATTGGCGCAGGCACGATCGTTACATCTAAGGTCCAGCGAGCGTCACGCGTTCGTCCGGTAGTGACCGACGAAGGACGCGGTCGCAGCGCAACAAGACTCGAGCACACAGGGAGAGGCACACCATGGCAGATCGCGTACTCCGGGGAAGTCGGCTCGGAGCGGTGAGCTACGAAACCGATCGCGACCACGACCTGGCCCCACGACGGGTTGCTCGGTACCGGACCGATAACGGCGAGGAGTTCGACGTCCCCTTCGCCGACGACGCCGAGATCCCCCCGACCTGGCTCTGCCGCAACGGCCAGGAGGGCACCCTCATGGAGGGCACCACCCAGGAGACCAAGAAGGTCAAGCCGCCGCGCACGCACTGGGACATGCTGCTGGAGCGTCGCAGCAAGGAGGAGCTCGAGGAGCTGCTGAAAGAGCGGCTCGACCTGTTGAAGACCCGGCGTCGGGTTTAGGTTTCCTCCGGGCTCTCCGAGATCTTCGTGACGGAGGTTGTGGGCGGAACTGCGCAGGAACCTTCGAAGACGTGAGAAGGCCGCTTGTATCAGCTGGTGCAGGCGGCCTTTCTCGTACCCCAGTCCCGGTGGCGGGTAACGTATTTCCCTCGAGCCCGAGGTTTGGGATGCCGTTTGTGGCAGCTGCACACCGGTATAGCAGGCGCGCAGCTGCCAGAAGACGTGCTGGGGACCGGCCTTCGGCACCGACCTGACGCTGCATGGCGGCTGGGGCAGTAGGCGTCACCGTTTCATTCGACTCGCTGCCGGCGCACCGCCACCGCGAGCACTACTTGCTGGCGACCTTGCGGTAGCGCAGCAGAGCCAACGGCACGACCACCACCAGGATGGCGAGGGAACACGCCACCGCGTACTCGATGCAGTGGTCGGCAGGCCAACCGGTTGGGGTGCCGAACGCAGGTGGTGCCCCATTGTCGAAGAGCTTCCGGCCGGCGGCGGAAACTGCGGTAATGGGGTTCCATTCGGCGACGGCGCGCAGCGGGCCCGGCAGCGATTCCGCGGAGATGAAGGCCGAGGAGATGAATGTCAGCGGGAACAGCCAGATCAAGCCCGCACTTTGCGCAACCTCGATGGTAGGTGCGAGCAGACCGGTGATAGCCCCGACCCAGGACATGGCGAAAGCGAACAGCAGGATTATCGCGAAAGCCAGTACGGCATCGGCGATCCCGCCGTTGATACGCCAGCCGACGATATAGCCGCAGCCGACCATGACAGCCAGGCTCACGATATTCACCACCAGATCCGAGAGTGTGCGGCCCATCAGCACCGCCAGCCGCGACATCGGCAGTGTGCGCATGCGGTCGATGATGCCCTTTTCCAGATCGCCCGCCAGGCCGACCGTGGTGAAGGCGGCGTTGAAAGCGACTGTCTGGGTGAAGATTCCGGCGAGCAAGAATTCGCGATATTGGCCGCCGCCGAGTGAGGCGCCGAAGATGTATGCGAACAGAAAGACGAACATCAGCGGCTGGATAGTCGCGGTCACCAGCAGGGTCGGAACCCGCAGTATGGTCAGCAGATTACGGTAGGCGACGATGGCGCTGTCCCGGACGATCCGGGCGTGGGGCTGCGGAATCTCCTGCGGGGATTCGGTTTTCGCGGTCGGTTCCGCTTCGGCGCGCGCGACTGCGGTGCTCATCAAGACAAGATCTCCTCTTGTACATCGTCGGTTTCCGGCTCGAGTTCGTGCGCGGTGGTGCCGGTAAGGGACAGGAATACGTCGTCGAGACTGGGCCGATGCACCCTGGCGTCGACCACGCACACCCCGGCATCGTCGAGCCTGCGCAGCGCTTCGACCATGGTTCGGGTGCCGTCGGCAACCACGATGGACACTTCGTCCGCGCCCCGATCATGGGTCGGCTCACCGATACCGACCTGCGCGAGGATCGTCAGCGGGGGCAGCACGTCCTGGCCTGCGGCCAGCGTGACGGTGAGCCGGTCGCCACCGATGGAGGTCTTCAGCTCGTCGGCCGAACCCTTGGCGATGACCTGCCCGCGATCGATGACCGTGATGCGGTCGGCGAGTTGGTCGGCCTCCTCCAGATACTGGGTGGTGAGCAGGACCGTGGTGCCGTCGTCGACGAGATCGCCGATGACGCCCCACATATCGAGACGGCCGCGCGGATCCAGTCCGGTGGTCGGCTCGTCGAGCACCACCACCGCCGGCCGCGCCACCAATGCCCCGGCCAGGTCGAGCCGCCGCGCCATACCGCCAGAATAGGTACCCGCGCGGCGGTGCGCGGCATGGTCCAGTCCGAAAGAGCTCAGCAACTCCGCCGCGCGCGCTGTAGCCTGCCGCTGCGACATTCCGTACAGCCGCGCCACCATGCGCAGATTCTCATACCCGGTCAGGTTGGCGTCGACCGCCGCGTACTGACCGGACAGCCCGATGCGCCGCCGCGCGGCCGCCGGATCGTGCAAGACATCGATACCGGCCACCCGCACCGATCCGGCACAAGGCCGCAGCAGGGTGGTCACGATGCGCACCGTCGTCGTCTTACCCGCACCGTTCGGCCCGAGCAGCGCCATCACCGTGCCCGCCGGAATCTGCAGGTCGATCTCGTCCAGCACTCGCAGCCGGCCGTAAGTCTTGACCAGCCCGAGCACCTCTACCGCCAGACTCACGACGCTACCTGCCGACCCATCGCCCCCTGTGCCCACACTCTCGCCGGGCCTGTCACGAACTGCTCATGGCCTGTCGATTCACCGCATTCGCTCACGACTCGCTCCTACTCCAACTCTCTCGACCGACGTCGCGGCCCCGCGCAGTAGTCCGCGGTATCTCGCGCGAATCCGCCTGGTAACACCAGGTTTCGCCGATGCGTACGGGTGCTGTTTTTGTGGATTGTGCGTAACGCTCTCTCACGACCGTGGCTCCGGCCCCGGTGCGCCTTCCAGCTGCTCGTTGAGCACCGGACCGATGACGGCGAGTGACTCCGGTGTCGTCATGGCCGAATGTTTGCAAGGCAGGTCGTGGTTGTGGATGGTGCCGGTAACAAAGGGTGCCCACGCCGCGGCGCAGCGGGTCGGGTCGGTGTGGTTGATCTCGTCTTCGGCCGCGGTGAAGAAGAGCAGGTCACCATCGAAGGTCCGGGGCCGGAAGCCGTGGGCCAGGACGGTGCCATTGGTGTAGCCCGCGTAGAGGTGCTCCAGGTGTTCGACGGTCAAGGCCGCGAACGGTCCGGGACGCGAGCGCAGCAGTTCGGCGGCGTCACGCAGGGTCATGCGCGGGTCGAGTTCGGCGGCATCGGCGGCGCTGCCGAATTCGCCGATGATCTCGGCCACCGTGGGGATCGCATGCTCGAGCCATTGGTCGGTCAGCTGGTAGCTGTCCATCATCGACAGCAGCGCGACCTCTTCGCCCGCATCCTGCAATTGGACCGCCACTTCGTGCGCGATCAGGCCGCCCAGCGACCAGCCGAGCAGGTGGTAGGGCCCTGCGGGCTGGACCGACTTGATATGTGCCACATAACTTTCCGCGGCCTCGCTGATCGAATCGAACCCGTCCTCGCCCGCTACATGCGGTGCCTGCAATCCGTACACCGGACGGTCGGCAGCCAGATGCGCGAGCAGGCCCGAGTAGCACCAGGCCAGTCCGATCGCGGGGTGGATACAGAACAGCGGGGCCCGGCTCGCGTCGGTGCGGGCGCGGATCGGCAGTACCGGATCCAGCGCCGCGGCGATGGCCGCGTCGGCGTTACCGGCTCCGTCCAGCCGCGCCGCGATGGCGGCCGGGGTGGAATCGCCGAACATCAGCTGCACCGGAAGATCGATCCCGTTGGCGCGCAGCTGTGCTACGACCTTGGTGGCCAGCAGTGAGTTACCGCCGAGTTCGAAGAATCCGTCGTCGACACCCACTGTTTCAACGCCGAGCACCGTCGCGAAGGCGGCGCACAGCTCCACCTCGGTCGGGGTAATCGGCGCCCGATAGCCCTCGCTCGCACTGAAGACCGGTTCGGGCAACGCCTTTCGGTCGAGCTTTCCGACCGGGCTGAGCGGAATCTCGTCGATCAGCATGATCGATTGCGGCATCATGTAATTCGGCACCCGCTCGGCGAGATGTTCGGTGAGCTCGGCCGCGCTTAGCGTTATTCCATTGCACGGCTTCACATACGACACCAATGCCATCGCACCGGCGGGGGTCCGATGACCGATGGTCGTCGAGAACTCGACCGCCTCGTGTCGCGCAAGCGCGGCGTCGATCTCGCCGAGTTCGATACGGAAGCCGCGAATCTTCACCTGATGATCGGTGCGGCCGAGGTATTCGATTTCGCGAGCGGAGTCGGAGCAGTGTCCGAACCAGCGCACGAGATCGCCGGTGCGGTACATCCTTTCACCCGGCTTGCCATAGGGATTCGCGATGAACCGCTGCGCGGTCAGCCCAGGACGATTCAGATAGCCCCGCGCCAACGCACTACCCGCCAGATGCAGTTCACCGGCCACCCCGACCGGCGCGGGGTGCAGCCGCCCATCGAGGATGGTCGCGTTGACGCCGCGAATCGGCCCACCGATCGTGATCGGTCCGCCCGGCGTCATGGGCTGGGAAATCACCGTGACAATCGTGGTCTCCGTCGGCCCGTACACGTTGTACAGATTGCGTCCGGGTGCCCAACGCGTCACCAGTTCCGGCGGCAGCGCCTCGCCGCCCACCAGCACATGCGCCAATTCGGTGACGCCAGTCGGATCGACCGTGGCCAGTGCCAAGGTGGTGATGAACGCGTGGGTAATTCCCTCGTCGATGAACACCTGGCCGAGTTCGGTTCCGCCGACCACACCCGGTGGTGTGATCACCAGCGTCGCCGCCCCACCCAGTGCAAACAGCAGGTCGAGCATCGCGGCATCGAAGCTCGGCGTCGCAAAATGCAGGACCCGGCAACCGGGGCGTACCTCGAAGCGCTCCGCGGTCTCCGCGGCGAAGTTCGACAGACCACCGTGGGTGACCACGACGCCCTTTGGTGTGCCGGTCGAGCCGGAGGTGTAGATGACGTAGGCCGGATTGTCCACCCGCAGTACACTGGTCCGCTCGGCGGGCCGGATCGGCACATCAGACGTATCCCGCACTCGCCCACGGAATTCGGCATCGTCGAGCACGATCCACTCGGCATCGCCGGGCATCTGATCACGGTACGCGGCGAGCGTGATCCCCAGTGCCGCACCGGAATCGGTGAGCATATAGGAGATCCGCTGCGCCGGATACAGCGGATCGACCGGCACGAATGCCGCACCCGCCTTGGCCACCGCCAGCATCGTCGCAATCGATTCGACCGAGCGCGGAATCCCCAATACCACTAGTGTTTCCGGTCCGACCCCGGATTCGATGAGCACCCGTGCCAACCGGTTGGTCCACCGGTCGAGCGCGTCGTAGCTCACCTGGGTATCGCCCGAGCGCAGCGCGATGGCGTTGCGGTCGACATTCACCGCGGCCTCGAACACCTCCGGGAAGGTGACCGGGCGGTCCGCCTCGGTGCCGCGCACCGGGGCCAGCCCGGACCATTCTGCGGGATCGAGCAGCTCGAGATCCCCCACGGCGGTGGTCGGGTTCGCGGCGACGCCCGCCAGCAGCCGAACCAGTCTCCGGCCGAGCCGCTGCGCGGTCTCCTCGTCGAACAGATCGCTCGCGTAATTGACCGACAGCTTTATGCCGTCGGGTTCCCTTGTGCTGGTGTGGGATTCGGTCAGCGTGAACTGCAGATCGAACTTCGCGATACCGGTGTCGACATCCTCCGCCTCGATGCGCAGCCCGGGCAGCTCGAGCACCTGCACCGGCTGGTTCTGCACCGAGAGCATCACCTGGAACATCGGGTGATGGGCCTGCGAACGGACCGGATTCAGCACCTCGACGAGCCGCTCGAACGGCAGATCCGCATGCGCGAACGCGTCCAGATCGGTATCGCGCACGGCGTGCAGCAGGTCGGTGAACCTGGCGTCCGGATCGATCCGGGTGCGCAGCACCAACGTGTTGACGAACATGCCGACCATCCGATCCAGCTCGGGATGGCCGCCGCGGCCGGCGATCGGCGTACCGACGGTGATGTCGTCGGTCGCGGTCATCCGATGCAGCAGTACCGCGAGCGCGGCGTGCAGCACCATGAACATGCTCACGTTATTGCTGGCGGCAATCGTTCGCAGTTCCCGATGGGTCAATGCGTCGATCACGCACTCGACGTTGCCGCCGCGATAGGTCGGCACGGCCGGGCGCGACCGGTCCGCGGGCAGGTTCAACAGCTCCGGAATCCCGTCCAGGGTGCCGCGCCAGTAGTCGAGCTGGCGGTGTACCACCGAATCGGGATCGCCCTCGGTGCCGAGCGTATCCTGTTGCCAGAGTGTGTAATCCGCGTACTGGATCTCCGATTCCGGCCAGTCCGGCGCCAAGTCGCCGCGTGCGGCCGCATAGGCGGCGGCCACATCCGCGGCCAGAGGTGCCAGCGACCAGCCGTCCATCGCGATGTGGTGCACGACGAGCACCAGCACGTTCTCGGTCGACTCCCCCAGTTGCGGGTCGCTGGATTCGTCCGGCTCGACCTTGATGAGCGCGGCACGCATCGGCACGGTCGAGGCGAGATCGAATCCCGGAGCGGCAAAACTCTGTACCGCGCCCGGTATTTCCGACGATGACATCGACACGACGAACGGCGTGATGGCGGCATCGGCCGGGTCGAGAATCCGCTGCGTGGGTACCCCATCGACCTCCGGGAAAACCGTCCGCAGCGTCTCGTGCCGCTGCTGCACCGCACACAATGCCCGCACCAGCGCATCGACATCCAGCTCACCGCGCAACCGCAGCACCAATGGGATGTTGTAGGCCCCGTCGGCATGATCCGCGCCGTCCCCGATCCGGTTGAACCGGTTCAGGAACCACAGTCGATACTGCGCCGCCGACAACGGAATCCGCTCCGGCCGCTCACGACGCACCAACTCCGATCGGATGTCCGCACGGGATCCGGAATCGAGCAGCGTCGCTAGTTCGGCCACCGTCGGCGTGCTGAAAACGGTGCGCACCTCCAGCCGAGTATTGGTCGCTACCGCCAGCCGAGCCACGAGTTGGGTTGCCAGCAGCGAATTTCCGCCGATCTCGAAGAAGCTGTCATCGGCGTTCACGACCTCGGCACCGACCAACTCGCCCATCACCGCGGCGACCAGCCGCTCGGAGTCGGTCGCAGGGGCTCGCTGCGCCGTGCGCGCCATCAACTGCGGTTCCGGCAGCGCGGCGACGTCCAATTTGCCGCTCGGGGTCAGCGGAATCCCGTCCAGCACAGTAATACTCGCCGGAACCATATGCGCGGGAAGCTGTTCCTCGACATGGGCGCGCACCGCATCGATATCCGGTACGGTCGCGTCGGCGGGCTGAATGAACGAGACGATCCGATCCGCACCCGCGATATGGCGCACCTCGGTGTGCGCGAACCGCACCTGCTCATGGGTGACGAGCGCACTGGTGATCTCGCCGAGTTCGATGCGGAAGCCGCGCACCTTGACCTGATGGTCGCTGCGTCCGAGATAGACGATCGCGCCCGCGGCATTCCAGCGCACCACGTCACCGCTGCGGTACATCCGCGATCCCGGTGGTCCGAAGGGGTCGGCGACGAATCGTGTCGCGGTGAGTTCGAACCGATCGAGATATCCACGCGTGACACCGAATCCGCCGAGGTACAGATCGCCGGGCACACCGATCGGGACCGGGCGCAGCCGCTCGTCGAGCACCACTGCCCGCGCACCGCGCACCGGGGTGCCGATGGTGATCGGTTCACCGATCGCCATCGGCTCGGAGATCGTGATGACGATGGTGGTTTCGGTCGGCCCGTATCCGTTGTGCATCTGCCGTCCCGGCGCCCAACGGGCCACCAACTCGGGACCGAGGGCCTCGCCGCCCACCATCAGCGCACGCAGGTGCGGCAATGACCACCGTTCCCGATCAATGGTGGCCAGCGCGGCCGGGGTGATGAACATGTGGGTGACACACTCACGCTCCATCAGGTCGGCCAGTTCGTCGCCGCCGTAGACATCGGTCGGAACGATCACCATCGTCGCACCGGATCCGATCGCGAGCAGCAGATCGAGAATGGCCGCGTCGAAGCTCGGGGAGGAGAAATGCAGCGTGCGCGAATCCTTGTCGATCCGCATCCGATCGCGGAGCTCGTCGCCGAAGTTCGACAGGCCGCTGTGTGTGACAGCGACACCCTTGGGTTTACCGGTCGAGCCCGATGTGTAGATCACATATGCCAGATCGGCGATCTCGACGGGGCGCAGGCGTTCGTAGCCGTCGATCATGCAGTCCTCGAATTCGTCGAGTTCCTCGATGAATTCGGGCGCATCCAGCAGCAGCCAGTCGGTGCCCGCGGTCGCGGGCAGCAGATCGGCGTGCTCGACCAGCGTGACACCCACCCGGCACCCGGAATCGATCAGCATATGCCGCACCCGGTCGGCCGGATAGTTCGGATCCATCGGCACGAATGCGGCACCGGACTTGGCCACCGCGAGCATCGTGACGACCGAGTCGACCGAGCGGGTCAGGCCAAGGGCCACCCGGTCCCCCGAACCGAGCCCGCGCTCGATCAGCACCCGTGCCAACCGATTCGAGCGTGCGTCGACCTCCGCGTAGGTCAGCGAGGTGCCGCTCGCGCGAATTGCCGTGCGCTGCGGATGCATATGCGCGGTGGCGGTGAAGTATGCGGCCAGCGTGCACTGCGGCGTGGTCGCACCGCCGGTGGCCGGGGTGAGCCGGCGACGCTCGAATTCGGTGCGCACATCGATATCGCGGACCAGCACCTGCGGCGTCGCGGTAATGGCCGCCAGTACCGCCAGGAAGCGATCAGCCAGCGTGCTGATCGTCTCGGCATCGAAAAGCTCTGCGGCGTATACGAATTCGAAGGCATGCGCCCCCGCGTCCGGTCCGGCGTCGCGAGCGGCGGCCGCGACCCGCAGCTCCAGATCGAATTTGGCCAGCGCGATATCCAATTCCTCGGCACGCAGCGCGAGATCGGGTAGTTCGAGCGACGGCACCGGCCCGTCCTGCACCGTCAGCGCCACCTGGAACAGCGGCTGTCGGCTGCTTCCGCGCGCATCGCGCCCCAGCTCGTTGACGACACGCTCGAATGGAATATCCGCGTGTGCCATGGCGGCCAGCTCGTTATCCCGATCCGCGCGCAGCAGCACGGCGAACGAGATATCCGGGTCGACGTTCGAGCGCAGCACCAATGTATTGACGAACATGCCGACCAGCTCGTCGAGCTTCGTATCGGCGCGCCCCGCAATCGGCGTGCCGATGACGATATCCCGACCGCCGGTAATGAACCGCAGCATGACCGCGAGGGCCGAGCGCAGCACCATGAACATGCTGACACCCTGTCCGTGCGCGAGTTCGGCCAGCGCCCGCTGCATAGGCTCGGGCACGGTGAAGCGCACCGAACCTGCCTCCTGCGTCGGCTCGGCCGGCCGGAGCCGATCGTAGGGCAGCGGCAGTTCATCGGGCAGATCCGCGAGTGCGGTTCGCCAGTACTCGAGTTGCGCGCCCGCGAGGCTGTCCGGATCGGCCTCGTCACCGAGGTAGGCGCGCTGCCACAGCCCGAAATCGGTGTACTGCACCGGAAGTGGCGTCCAACTGGGCGCGGCACCCGCACGCCGTGCCAGATACGCCGTGGCCAGATCCCGCGTCAGCGGGCCGAGTGACCAGCCGTCGGCGGCGATGTGATGTACCACGATGCCGAGCAGATGCCGCCGAGAGTCTGTGCGCAGCAAGGTGATCCGCAGCGGGATGTCCTTGGTGAGATCGAATCCGGTGCGGGCCAGGGCTCGCAGTGCCTGTTCGGCGGCGCCTTCGTCGGTCGCGACCGGCTCGACCACCGGCATCGCCTCGACGGTCGGGAGCACCGACTGTTGGGCGCCGAGATCGTCCTCCGGGAATACGGTGCGCAGCACCTCGTGCCGCTCGACCAGATCGGTCAGCGCGGCGCGCAGTGCCGCCGCATCCAGATCGCCGTCGATCCGAATGACGAATGCGATGTTGTAAGCGCTCGATTCGGGTGAGAATCGATTGAGGAACCACAGTCGCTGCTGGGGCAGCGACAATGGAATGCGTCCCGGACGTGGGGTGTGCACAGCCAGCGCCAACCGTTGCGTCCGGGGCGCTTCCGTTATCCGCTCCGCGATACCGGCCACCGTCGGCGCCTCGAAGATCAGCCGCACCGGCAGGTCGACGCCGAATTCCGCGTGCACCGCGGCGGTGAGGCGGGTGGCCAGCAGCGAGTTGCCACCGATGTCGAAGAAGCTGTCCTCGGCACCGGTCACGGGACGGCCGAGGATTTCGCCGAATGCGGCGGCGACGCGCCGCTCCAGCTCCGTACTCGGGGCACGTGAGGTACCTGCCGCCGCGAAAATCGGTGCGGGCAGCGCCTTTCGGTCCAGCTTGCCGGCCTGGGTGACGGGCATCTCGTCGAGTACCGCAATCGAAGCGGGCACCATATAGCCGGGAAGCCGCTGACGCGCGGTCTCGGTGATATCGGCGGCGTCGATCGGTTCGTCCGCGGTCACGTACGCGACCAGGCGGGGCTGGCCGTGTTCGTCGGTGTGCACAATGGTGAGCGCGGCGGTCACACCCGGATGGGCGCGCAGGACATGGTCGATTTCGCGCAGTTCGATGCGGAAACCGCGGATCTTGATCTGATCGTCGGCGCGGCCGAGGAAGCGCAGCTGTCCGGCCGGATCCGAGACCACGAGATCGCCGGTGCGGTACATCCTTTCACCGCGCCTACCGTGTGGGTTGGCCGGGAAGCGCTGTGCGGTAAGGCTGTATCGGCCCAGGTAGCCGCGAGACAGGCCCGGACCGGACAGGTACAGCTCGCCTGGGGTGCCCGGTGGCACCGGATGCAGTCGACCGTCCAGCACGAACAACCGCATACCGCGCACCGGCATCCCGAGCGGCACCGGGCGCCCCGGCCGCATCGGGCCGCTGGCGGTGGCCGCGACGGTCGCCTCGGAAGGTCCGTACATATTGTGGATGCGGTGCCTGGCCGACCACCGTTCTACCAGCTCCTCCGAGCACGCATCACCGCCGACGATGACGGCCTCGAGCTCGTCGAGCCCCGCCTCCGGCACGGTGGCGAGGGCGGCCGGCGTGATGAACGCATGGGTGATCCGCTCCGCGCGCAGCAGATCGGCGAGTTCCGTGCCGCCGTAGATACCCGCGGGTGCGACCACGATGGTGGCGCCGGCCGCGAACCCGAGCAGCATCTCCAGCACCGATGCGTCGAAGCTGGGCGAGGAGAAGTGCAGCGTGCGCGCCGAATCCGTGACACCGAACAGATGCATCTGCTCTTGTGCGAGCGAGGCGATACCGGCATGGGTGATGATCACGGCCTTGGGCTTTCCGGTGGAACCCGAGGTGTAGATCAGGTAGGCCGGATGTCCGGTGCGCAGCGGGTAGCTGCGATCTGCATCGGTGACGGGATCGGTTGAGTGGCGGGCGGATTCGGCGATCAGCTCATCCGAACCCAGCACCAGCCAATCGACATCGTGCTTGCGGTGCCTGCCACGTGCGGCAGGCCAGGCAGGCATGGTGGCCATGGATTCCGCAACGGTCAACCCGAGCATGGCGCCGGAATCGGCGATCATGTGCCCGATCCGCTCGCCCGGATAGCTCGGATCGATCGGCACATATGCGGCACCGGTTTTCGCCACGGCCCAGATGGCCGCGATGGAATCGAGGCTGCGCGGCAACGCGATCGCCACCACGACCTCGGGTCCAGCACCATGCTCGATCAGCGTGCGCGCCAAGCGGTTCGACATCTCGTCGAGTTGGCGGTAACTGGTGTCGACGCCCTTGTAGCGCACGGCGGCCGCATCCGGCAGCCGCTCCGCGATATCGGTGAACAACTGCGCCAAGGTGATCGAGGGCTCGCCCGGGGCACCGGCAATCGGTACCAGCTTCGCGGTCTCGCGGGTGTCCAGGATATGCAGATCGCCGACCGGGCGATTCGGCTCGGCGACGACAGCACTGAGCATGGCGATGAAGCGCCGGGCGAACGATTCGACCGTGCGCTTGTCGAAAATATCGGTGGCATAGCCGAATTCGGCGTGCAGCGGTCCCTCGGCGACGCCGTCGTGCAGCTCGAGTTGCAGATCGAACTTCGCGATATCCGCGGCGATCGGCAGCACCCGCGCCTGCACACCGGGCAGGTCGATGCTCAAATCCGGTGCGCGGTCATAGGACAGCATCACCTGGAACAGCGGGTGCCTGGCGGCGGAGCGCGCCGGGTTGACGAGTTCGACCAGTCGCTCGAACGGCACATCCGCATTGGCGAAGGCATTGAGATCGGTTTCGCGGACCACATCGAGCATCTCGTCGAATCCGGCGGCCGGATCGACCTCGGTCCGCAGTACGAGTGTGTTGACGAACATGCCGACGAGATCGTCGAGTGCCGGATCCGAGCGGCCCGCGATCGGGGTGCCGATGGCGATATCGGTGCTCGTGCACAACCGCGCGAGCAGGATGGCCAGTGTGGCATGCAGCACCATGAACATGCTGACACCACGGCTGGCCGCAAGTTCGCCTGCGGCGCTGCGGATCTCGGGTGCGATGGTGAATTCGACCCGGCCGCCGTCGGTGGAGCGGCGTAGCGGGCGCGGACGATCCAGCGGCAGGTCGAGCTGGTCCGGCAGCCCGGCGAGGGCCGAGCGCCAGTATGCGAGCTGGCGGCTCAGCGCACTAGCCGGATCGGCTTCCTCGCCGAGCAGTTCGCGCTGCCACAGGGCGAAATCGGCGTACTGCACCGGCAGCGGGTTCCACTGTGGTGCGATGCCCTTCGCCCGTGCGGCTGCCGCGGACATCAAATCCCTGGCCATCGGTGCGACCGACCAGCCGTCACCGCAGATGTGGTGCAGCACGATGAGGAATACGTGCCGATCCGGTCCGGTGGACCACAGGGCCACCCGGATCGGGGCCTGGCTGCGCAGATCGAAGCCGTATCCGGCGAACTCCTCGGCGAGTGCGCGCACATCGGCGCCGGTCGCGTCGATCGGATCCAGGGTGAGCGGGATATCGGTGGCCGGATGTATGAGCTGGTACGGGCCTTCGGGCGCATCCGGGAAGGTGGTGCGCAGGGATTCGTGCCGTTCGATCACATCGACGAGTCCGGCACGCAGCGCCGCGAGATCGATGGGTCCGTCGAATTCGACTGCCAGCGGCATGTTGTAGGCGGCGGTGTGTTCGGCGAAACGGTTGAGGATCCACAGCCGCTGCTGGGCCAGCGACAGCGGAATCCTTTCCGGCCGTTCGACCGGTACCAGCTTCGGGGAGGACGCATCCGGGTTGTCGGTGGCAAAGCGTTCTATCAACGCGGTGATGGTCGACGCCTCGAACAGGTCGCGGATGGTCAGTCCGGTGCCGAGAGCGGCATTGATCCGCGCGACCGCGCGGGCGGCGATCAGCGAATTGCCGCCGAGATCGAAAAAGCCGTCCTCGACACCGATTCCGTCGATGCCGAGAACTTCGGCGAAGATACCGGCGAGCACCCGCTCCACCTCGGTGCGAGGTTCGACGGTGAGCTGGCCGGACGGGCGGTCGGCGACCGGTTCGGGCAGCGCATTGCGGTCGATTTTGCCGTTCGGGCTCAACGGTAGTTCGGCGAGCACCATCAGCACCGAGGGCACCAGGTAGCCGGGCAGCGTGCGACGCAATGCGTTCAGCAGCGCAGTCCTGTCCAAATTTTCCGAAAAGTCCGGGGCGGCAACGACATAGGCGACGAGTTCGTCGCCGGTACGACCACGGTGGGCGACGCAGACCGCACGAGCGACCCGTTCGTCGGCCAGCAGTGCCGCTTCGATCTCGCCGAGTTCGATGCGCAGACCGCGGATCTTGACCTGGAAGTCGCTGCGGCCCAGGTATTCGAGAACACCCCGCCCCGAACCCCCCTGATGACTACCGAGATCCGGATCGCCCTGCCAACGCGCCAGATCGCCGGTGCGGTACATCCGGGCGCCCGGGGTGAACGGGTTGGCCACGAAACGGTCGGCGGTCAACCGGGATTGGCCGAGGTAACCACGCGCCAGTTGCACACCAGCGAGGTACAGCTCGCCGGCGACCCCCGGCGGTACCGGTCGTAAGCGTGTGTCCAGGACGTAGGTCTGGGTGTTCCACACCGGCGACCCGATCGGCACGGTATCCGCATCGGCCGGGCACGACCAGTAGGTGACATCTACGGTGGCCTCGGTCGGCCCGTACAGATTATGCAGCTGCGGCCCGTGCAGAGCCTTGTGGAAATCACGAACGGTGGCCGCGGGCAACGCTTCACCGCTGCAGAACACCTGGCGCAACGTGGTGCAGCCGCGCAGGTCGGTATCGGTGACGAACACCGAAAGCATGGACGGCACGAAATGGGCTACGGTAATGGACTTTTCGGCGATTGTCCGGGCCAGGTAGCCGGGATCGCGATGGCCGTCGGGCATCGCGACGACGAGTCGCGCGCCGATCTGCAAGGGCCAGAAGAATTCCCAGACCGAGACATCGAAGGTGGCCGGGGTCTTCTGCAGCACGGCGTCGGCGTCGGCGAGCGGATATTCGTGCTGCATCCAGCGCAGCCGGTTGACGATCGCGGCGTGGGTCACGCCAACGCCCTTGGGCTTTCCGGTCGAGCCTGAGGTGAAGATCACATACGCGAGATGATCGGCCCGCAGCGGGGCGAGACGGTCGGTGTCGGTGATCCGATGGGCGGCGAAATCCGCGAGGTCGACGGTATCGATCGCCACCGCCTCCGCGGCAGCGGGGAGCGCGAGTTCGTCTCGGGTCGTGATCAATACGCAGACCGGATCGGCCTGTTCAAGGATCTGTTCGATGCGCTCGACCGGGTGATCTGCATCCAGTGGCAGGTACGCCGCGCCCGCCTTGACGATCGCATACATACCGACGACCAGTTCGAGGCTGCGCCGCAGGTACAGCCCGACCACCGTCTCCGGGCCCGCGCCGCGCGCGATGAGCAGTCGGGCCAACCGATTGGCACGCTCATCGAGTTCGCGGTAAGTCAGTGTCGCGTCTCCGAATTCGAGCGCGACCGCATCCGGGCAGGTCATCGCGCGATCGGCGAACAGGCCGGGCAGTGTCCCCTGCTGCGGCGCGGTCTCGGTGGCGTTCCAGGTGCGCACCACGCGCTGGTGCTCGTCATCGGTGATGGCGATGAGGCTCTCGGCGCGCGCATCGGGTTCGGCGGCGAGGAATCGGGTCAGGAAGTCCAGGAACCGACTATGGTGCGCGGTGACCTCGGACTCCGCGTAGAGCTGCGGATTGGCCTCGAAGTCGATATGGATGCGACCACCCTCGCCGTTGTACAGATTGATGGACAGGTCCTCGACCGGACCGGTGGCCAGCACATGCAGCGAGCCGAGCAGACTGCCGAACTTCAGCTCATCGTGGAACAGCATGATGTTGACCATCGGGCCGAAGAACCCGCGCGCATCGCGGGAGTAGCCGCAATCGCGGCGGATGTCATCGTGTCGGTAGCGCTGGTGGCGCAGCGCACCGGTGATCTGCAATTCGGCG
Source organism: Nocardia sp. NPDC049707 (assembly GCF_040674855.1). NCBI lineage: Bacteria > Bacillati > Actinomycetota > Actinomycetes > Mycobacteriales > Nocardiaceae > Nocardia > Nocardia sp. NPDC049707. The sequence goes on from NZ_JBFANN010000003.1 coordinate 153,938, forward strand.
GCGCGCACCACATCGCGCACAGTGGTATCGGCATCGAAGCGCACCCGGATCGGTACCACATTCGAGACCACGCCGGCGGAGCGACGCAGCGCGACCGTGGTCCGCGCCGACACCGGCAGGCTCAGGACCACGTCGGGATTGCCGGTGACCGACCGCACATAGGCAGCCAGTGCGGCGACGAACATGGTCGAGCTCTGGGTCTCGAGTTCGGCGGTGACCGCGGTCATGGCGGTCTCGGCGCGTTCGTCGAGGACTGCGCAAGCACGCCGCCGCCCCGCATCGGGGGCGGCGGTGAGGCCGTTCACGCTGGACAGCGTCATCGGTCCCCCCGCGCCCACCAATTGCTCGAGCCAGTAGTCGCGGTCGTTGCGGAACCGGCTGGAGTCGCGGTAAGTGGATTCGTCCGCATAGATGGTGGCCAGCGGTGCGGCTCGGGATACCGCGGGTTCGGTGCGGTTCTCCACCGCCGTATAGATCTCCGCGGTGCGGGTGAGTGCGTTCATCGCGCCGTAGCCGTCGATCACGATGTGATGGCCGCGTGCATACCAGATGTAGTCGGATTCGCCGGTCCGCAGCACGATGTTCGTGGTCAGCGGATCGTGCTCGAAATCGATCGGTGAGCTGGCGTGCTCATTCATCCAGCGCAGTGCGGCAGCGTGCGGATCGGGCTCGTCGCGCAGATCGATGCGGGCCCAGCCCGGGCGGCGCGCATGGTCGATCACCTGATGCGGGACACCGTCGATCTCGACCAGCCGCACGTGTCCGACCTGCGTTTCGACACCGAACCGTTCGATCGCGTACAGCAGGCGGCCGACGTCCAAATCGCCGTGGATCTCGACATACTGCGCGATGGTCAGCGGAACATCCGGGCGGATCCGTTGGGCGTACCAAAGGGCTGTTTGCGCAGGCGACAGTGCGAACGGTTGTGCCGGGAATTCACCGGAAGAGCATTGGTCGACGCGATCCGTGGCCAATGACTTCATCAATCACTCCTTCTGCCGCTGTTGATGCACAACTCCCCGAGCACCGCCACCGCAGGCGCGCACGCGCCAGCCGTAGGACGTGATCCACGCCCATAGATTCGGAGCATCTAATGCAGCGGATGGCCAGCGTTGCGGATTTGTTTCACTTCGAACGACGTTGGCAGCAAGGCACTTTCGCAGGCTATCTTTCTGCAAACTTTACAGATTCGCGCGGTCAACGGCAGAAATGCCGCAATAACGTCGAAGCCCGTCAGATCCCATTATAACCTAGCTAACTACAAGCTAACGCTTAGGGAAGACTGGAGGTCGGTTTTCCAGCCCCGAAACATACCAACTGTTTGGTTAGGGGAAGCCCCTATGCGTCGCGTTCAGCCGATCTTGCGAGCTCAGCCGACCGGCTGGTCCATGGTCGCCCGGTCTTTCGCGGACTCGCCGCGCGCCTTTCGCCGCCGGATAAAAGCCACCACCACGGCAGCAGCGGAAAGAATAACCGAGAGAAGTTCCGGTTGCGGGCCGAATCGGGTCGCGAGTGTCACGCTGCTCCGCAATGGCAGTTCGGCGACTAGGGCGTCGGGTACGAACTTCGGTGTCTGCTGCTGGACCGTGCCGTCCGCGGTGATGATGGCGCTGACACCGGAGGTGGCGGCGACCACGAGGGCACGACCGTGTTCGACGGCGCGGATCCGAGACATGGCCAGCTGCTGATAGGTCATTTCGCTGTCGCCGAAGGTGGCGTTGTTGGTGGGCACGGCCAGCAGTTGCGCACCCGCGTGCATGGAATCCTGGAAGGCTCGGTCGAAGGCGACCTCGTAGCAGGTCGCGACGCCGATATCGATGCCGTCGGCATGCACAGTGCCGTTACCGTTGCCGGGGACGAAGTATCCGGCGCGGTCGGCGTATTCGGAGAACAGGCGGAAGAAGCCGCGCATGGGCAGGTATTCGCCGAACGGCTGGATGATCTTCTTGTCGTGCCGCTCTCCCGGACCGGCCGCACCGTTCCAGACGATGACCGAGTTCGTTGTCGTGCGATCGCCGTTCACCAGTACCGCACCGACGAGGATCGGCGCGCCGATCTGCTCGGACGCCTCGGTGATCTCCGCGGCCGCGTCGGCATTGCGCAGGGGGTCGATATCGGATGAGTTCTCCGGCCAGATCACCACGTCCGGCTTGCGTGCCTTGCCCTCCGCGACCGCCCGAGCCAATTCCTCGGTGCGCCGGACATGGTTGTCCAGTACCGCGCGGCGCTGGGCATTGAAGTCCAGCCCGAGCCGCGGCACGCTGCCCTGGATGGCGGCGACCGTGATCGTCCGGTCGCCCTCCCCGGGGCCGGGCAGCGCGGTCCGCAGGATCACTCCGGTGACCGGGATGATGACCAGAGTCGCCGCCGCGGCGATAATTCCGAGGCAGGTCATGGTATTCGCACGGCCCGGCTCGGCAGCCGAAGGATTATCCGTCGGCGCGACTGTCGTGCGAGTCCACAAGTGCAGCAGCAGTGCAGCCGCGGCGGTTGCGGTGAGCGCCACCGCGAATCCGACGAGCGGCGCGCCACCGACCATGGCCAGCGAGAGGTACCACCCGTCGGCCTGTCCGAACGCCAACCGCCCCCACGGGAATCCGCCGAACGGAAAGCTCGATCGCAGCCACTCGGTGGCCGTCCACGTCAACGCCACCCACACCGGCCACCCCGGCAGCGAAAACAACGACCGCGCCGCGAGCCCGAATAGTCCTATATATAGGGAACACACTGCCGACAACGCGAGCCACGGCACCGGGCCCACGTAGATCCCGGTCCACGGCAACAACGGAACGAAGAACCCGAGCCCCGCCAGGAATCCGTACCCGAACCCCCCACGCAACCGCGCGGCGCCGCGCACGGTCAGGGTCAGCACCACGATCCCGATCGGCGCGAGGAACCAGAACGGCCGCGGCGGAAAGCTTCCGAAGATGAGCAGCCCCGAAACCACCGCCGCCACCGACCGACTAAGTACCGCGTACCGCCCGAGCGCGGCCGTTATGCGCCCCACGCCCGATGTTTCAGGCCTCATGGATGGTGACTCCGCGGTGGACGGTGCGCAAGCAGGTGGGCAGGGATGCGTTCGGATCGAGAGGCGGTAGGCCGGGGACGCGCGAGCGGGGGTCGGTGGACCAGCGTTGGACGGTGTCGGCGGCGGCTGCGACGACGAGGTCGGCGGCGTCCCAGATCGCATAGGAGGCGGGGGCCCCCGGAACCAGAGTGCCGGCGACGCCGTCGCGGATGCCGCCCGCGCGCCAGGCACCGCGGGTGGCGGCGGCGAAGGCGGCACGGGGTGAGAGGCCGTGGCCGGGGGTGCGGTGGTTGACCGCGGCGCGAACCGCCGACCAGGGGTCGAGTGGGGTGACCGGTGCGTCCGAGCCGATAGCGAGGGCGATGCCCGCTGCGGCCATAGCCGCGAACGGATTCAGGGTCGCGGCGCGTTCGGCGCCGAGGCGGGTGGCGTACATGCCGTGTGGACCGCCCCAGGTCGCGTCGAAACCCGGCTGGACACTGGCGATTACGCCCCACGCGGCCAGTTTCGCGATCTGATCGGCATCGATCATCTCGGCATGCTCGACGCGGTGCGCGCGGGACGCGACGGCCGGACCACCGAGTTCGGCGACCACGCGTTCGAACCCGGCGACGACAGCGTCCATCGCGGCATCACCGATGACGTGGAATCCGGCTTGGATGCCCGCCTCGGTGCAGGCGCGCACATGTGCGGCGATCGTATCGGCGTCGAGGTAGCCGAGACCGGTTCCGGCGCCATCGGCGTAAGGCGCGCGAAGCCGGGCACTGTGCGAACCGATCGAACCGTCCACGAACAGGTCGCCGCCGAGCGCGTGCACCCCGAGTTCGGCGACCAGCGCCCGCGCCTCGTCAGCGGTGCGCACCACCTCACCCCAATAGGCGCGGACTTCCACACCGTGGTCGAACTCGAGCAACTCACGAATATCGGTGCGCCCGGCAATCTCCGGTCCCCCACATTCGTGCACGGCCACGACACCGTGCGCGGCCGCCGCATCCAACGCCGCCTTGCGCGCCCGATCCCGTTGTGCGCGATCCAATCCCGAGAGAACCGCGGTGCGCACCAGGTGATGCGCGTCGGTGCGCAGGGGTGCACCGCGGGTGAAGCCCGATGCGGCTGCGACGGCCGCAGTCAACAACGCCGACGACACCACCGCCGAATGCGCGTCCACCCGTGACAGATACACCTGCCGCCCCGGCTGCACCGCTGCGTCGATCTCCTCGACTGTCGGCGGGCGACCTTCCGGCCATGCGGTCTCGTCCCAGCCGTCACCGAGAATCGCGCCGTCGGGATGCGACACCGCGAATGTGCGCAACAGGTCCAGGCAGTGTTCGAGTGAGCGTGCCGCCGACAGATCGAGTCCGGTCAGCTTCGAGCCCAACGCAGTGACGTGCACGTGCGGATCGACGAACGCCGGTGCGACAAAAGCACCGTCCAGGTCGATGATCTCCGCATCTGGATGCAGCGCGCGTCCGGGTTGTTCGGCGCCGAGCCACACCACGGTGCCATCGGTCACGGCCATTGCCGTCGCGTCGGGTGAACTCGAGCTATAGAAACGACCGCCGATCAGCAACTGGGTACTCACGAGAGACCAGTCTGCCGTATGCGTGTTTCAGTCGGTCGAGTCGGACAGCCTCCCCTACGGCGAAACGTCCGCGGGTTGTGCGAGCACCGCCATGACCTCCGCGTATTTTGGCGCCGCGCCACCGGGTGCGGCCCGCATACCCGCCTCCACCGCGATCAGTTCCAACCGCAATGCCGCAGCCGTGAATCCGGAAATCGACTGTCCCGCAGCCGCCGCGGCCTGCCGAACCGCCGCTGCCAGCTCCTCACTCACCGTGACGGTGAGTTCTTCGGTCGCCATCTGGCCACCCTAGTCCTTTGATCCGTCTCACAAAATGGGCACGAGGGTGATAGTCGGCACGGTTATCGAAGCGGCCTGATGTGAACCCGAACAGACGCGACGGACCCTTCCGAGCAATCGCTACGGGAGAGCGGGGCGAGTCGACGGGCGAGGGTCGTCGTACCACTCGGTGACGACCACGCCGTCGACCACATCGTCTCCGTCGATGATCACGCCGCGATACGGCATCGCCGCCGCCAGTCGGCCGAACCGGCGCGCCGCGAACGCGGCGACCAGCGGACGGACCAGGAAGCGGGTCGGCGGCAGCAGCAGGAGCAGCCCGAAGAACGAGGTGACCAGGCCCGGGATGAACATCAGGAACCCGCCCGCGGCGACGAGCGCACCGTCGGCGACCGCGGTACCCGGATTGATCTCCCCACGCCCGGCGCGCCGGAATTGTTCGAAGACGCGACGACCCTGGGAGCCGATGAGCAGCATGCCCGCGGCGGACCCGGCGATGAGCAGTAGGATGGTCGGCATCACCCCGATGAGGTGACCGACGCCGATCAGCGCGGCGATCTCGACGATGACGTAGAGCACGAACAGTATGGCGGGCATGGCGATCCTTTCGGACGATCTACCCGGTTCAACGTCGCACGGTCCGATTTTTCTCCCGATCGCTCCTGATAGCTCGCTGAGATCTCAGCCGCCTGGTCGCACCAGCCCGGTCTCATAGGCCAGCACCACCGCTTGAACCCGGTCGCGCAGACCGAGTTTCGTCAGCACCCGCCCGACGTGTGTCTTGACGGTCGCCTCGGACAGATACAGCTGCTCGGCGATCTCGGCGTTCGAGCGCCCTGCCGCGATCTGCTCCAGCACCTCACGCTCCCGCGCGGTCAGCACATCGAGCACCACCGGATCCCGCGTACCGCCCGGGTCATCGCCGATGAGCCGGTCCAGCAGCCGCTTGGTCACCTTCGGCGACACCACCGCATCGCCGCCCGCGACACTCCGGATCGCCGAGACCAGATCCTCGGGCGGCGTGTCCTTCAACAGGAATCCGCTCGCGCCGGCTCGCAGCGCGCCCAATAGGTGTTCGTCGAGATCGAATGTGGTCATCATCAGTACCCTGCAGCCGTCACCCGCCTCGACGATGCGCTGGGTGGCGGATACCCCGTCGACGACCGGCATCCGCACATCCATCAGCACCACATCCGGTCGTAACTCCTTGGCCCGGGATATCGCGGCGGCTCCGTTCTCGGCCTCTCCGATCACCTCGATGTCCGGATGCGCACCGAGCACCATCTTCAACCCCATACGCATGAGTTCCTGATCGTCGACAACGAGAACGGTAATCGGCACGTCCCTAATCTATCGGCCCCGTCCAGCGTGTTTTACGCACCGTGCGCGGCGCTGCATCGGATGCAATCGTGCATGACGCTCGCCGGTTGTCGGTCATGACACCAGGGCTGCATCCCGCGCGAAGGTGCGGTGGCGTAGTGCTAGACCATGGCCGCGGGGGTGGCGGCTACGAGACCACCGTCGATGAGCAGGTCCTGGCCGTTGATGTATGACGCCTCGTCGGAGGCGAGAAAGGCGACCGCGGCGGCGACATCCGCTGAGGTGCCGATGCGCCCCGCGGCCACGGTGGCGACGGCGGCGGCCTGCACGTCCGGCGAGGCTTCGGCATAGAACGCGGGAGTCCCGGTGTAACCCGGACTCACCGAGTTGACCCGGATGCGCCTGGGTGCCAGTTCGGCCGCCAGTGTGCGTGCGAGGTTGTGCACCGCCGCCTTGGTCGCCGAGTAGAGTGCCGCGCCGGGCCCGCCCCGATGCAATGCGAATGATGCGTTGATCACGATCGCGCCACCATCGGCCAGCAGCGGGAGGGTCTGCTGGATGGTGAAGAACGCGGCCTTGAAGTTGATATCGACGACCCGGTAGAACTCGGCCTCGGTGACATCGGCGACCGCCTGGAATGCACCGACGCCCGCATTGGCGAAAACCACGTCCAGGCGTCCGTAACGGTCCCGGATCGCGGCCGTCAACACGTCGAGATCGGCGAGATCGGCTGCGTCGCCGGGGATTCCGAGGACGCGATCGCCACCGTTCAGCTCTTCGACCGCCGCATCGAGGCGGGATTTATCCCGTCCGGTGATGACCACCCGCCCGCCCTCGTCGAGCAATCTGCGCGCGGTGGCCGAACCCATACCGCTGGTTCCGCCGGTGATCAGCGCGATCTTGTCGTCGAATCGGGAATTGCTCGGCATGGCACGACCTCTCATACAGTTGGATAGTTCAAAAATATATGGACAGTTCGACTGTATGTCAACAATCGAGCTATCCTGGGAGGTGTGATGACTGCACATCCCGAGCGGGATCGGATCGAGTTGGCGAATGTATTTGCCGCGTTGGGAAATCCGTTGCGGCTGCGGATCGTTCGAGTGCTCGCGGATGGGGCCGAGCACACCTGCGGTTCGATCGTGGACGGTGTGCCCAAATCCAATCTGACACACCACTATCGGGTACTGCGCGATGCGGGCATCATCTGGCAGCGGCCATCCGGACGAGAAACCTTGCAGTCGTTGCGCCGTGACGATCTCGACGCCCGATTCCCGGGTTTGCTGGATTCGGTGCTCGACGCGGCCCGCCGGGATCAGTCGGAGACAACCCGAATGTGATCACGGTTCGGCCGCATGGCGCGCGCGAAATTCGCGGTTACCGTACCCAAGTCGGGTTATGCCGTACTGTGCCCGCGTGCCGCCATCCGCCCTCCGCGATCGCAAACGAGAACGTACCCGCCGTGCCCTCCTCGAGGCTGCTGTCGAGCTTTTCGAGAACAGAGGCTATGAGGAAACCACAGTGGCCGATATCGCCGCCGTGGCCGAGGTCGGTACCCGGACCTTCTTCAACTACTTCGCCAGTAAGGAAGAGTTGCTCTTCCAGGAGCAGGACGAACGGGTGCGCGCCGCAGTGGCAGCCATTGCGACTCGTCGGCCCGGCGAGCGGCCGGTGGAGGTGCTGCTGCGCGCATTGCGTGCGGCGGGTGACAATCCCGGCGAACATCTCGTCGATGATCTGAGCGCGCGCATTGCCGCACTGCGCGCACAGGTTTCGCGCACGGTGCCCGCGGTGAGCGGGCGGGCCGCACATGCGCAACTGGTCGCCCAGCGCGAGATCGCGCGGCAGTTGCATATGGCATTTCCCGCCGAATTGGACGAGGTCGGCGCCGCCGCACTGGTCGGTGCCGTGGTAGGCGCGGTGTCCGGCGCGCTGACGGTGCTGTTCCAGAGTCCGGTGACCGGAGTCGACGGCGAGCGGCTGCATCGCCAGATCCACGAGACGACCTCGCGCGTACTGCAGCCGTGGCTCGCGTCGAATACCAAGATGCATGCCGGACCGATGCACTGATCCGTCAGCCGAATTGCTGCCAGCCCAAACGGATCACCATGACGATGACGACCATCAGCAGTACGACGCGCACGAACTTCGCGCCGTTGCGTAATGCCATGTGTGAGCCGATGATCGCGCCGGCCACATTGCCGACCGCCATGGCCGCGCCCAGCACGAACATGATGTGGCCGGTGACGCCGAAGTAGATCAGCGCGCCGACATTGGATCCGCAGTTGATTACCTTCGCCATCGCGGCCGCGCGCACGAATTCGGTGCCGAGCAGGGTGGCGAAGGTAATGATCAGGAAGGTGCCGGTGCCGGGGCCGAGCAGTCCGTCGTAGAATCCGATCAACCCGGCGGCCAGCGCAATCACCAGCACGAACTTGCGCCGGGACGGTGCGTGCGTGGCCAGGGTGATGCCGATCGACGGGCGCAGCGTGACGAATACCGCGACGCCGACCAGCACGACCATCACGATCGGGATGAACAGGTCGCGATCGATGAGGGACACCGCGGCCGCACCGGTCGCCGCGGTGACCGCAGCGATCGCCGCCGCGGGCAGCAGCGTGCGCCACCGCATGGGAACTTTGCGCGCGAATGTGATGACCGATGCGCTGGTGCCCGCGACCGCGGCGAGTTTATTGGTACCGAGCGCGGTCTGTGGTGCGATGCCCGGCGCGACGACGAACAATGTCGGGAGGATGATCAATCCGCCGCCGCCGACCACCGCATCCACCCAGCCCGCGGCGGTCGCGGCCGTTAGTAGGGCAGCCCAGTCTGAGAAATCCACCCGGTCACCCAACCAGATGGTTGGATCGTGCCTGTCCGCACCTAGGCTGATGCTCGTGCGCCGGTTCAGTCTGTGGCTTCGCGGCAAGCCCCTCATCTCGGATTCGCTATTGGCCGCCGTGCTGATGCTGCTCGAGATTCTCGCGGTCGGCAATTCCGATAGCAAGCTGGCCTACCTGGGAACCGGTGTGCTGTTGACGGGACCGGTGGCGTTTCGGCGGCTGTACCCGCGGGCGATGGCGGGCGTGATGCTCGGTCTCTCGATCGCCTCGACGCTGGTGAGCTACGCGTCCGACGACAACGCCGACCATATCGCGCTGTTGGGGCTCGGCATCATGCTCTACACGCTGGTCGCGTATGTCGGTCGCAAGGAAGCACTGTGGTATGTGCTCGGCCTGATCGCCTACAGCAGCATCTCATTTCTCGTGGTGCACAAACCGGCCGGCTCGGATCTGATCTTCACCGCGATGTTCTACGCGCTGTGCTGGACGTTGGCCGAATTCATCGGTGCCAGACACGCTTACGACCAAGAGGTGGCGGCACGGCTCGCAGTCGCCGACTACGACCGGGAACGCCGCGCGCACGATGCCGTCGCCGCCGAACGCACCCGCATCGCACGCGAACTGCACGATGTCGTCGCTCATGCGGTCAGTGTGATCATCGTGCAGGCCGACGGTGCGAAGTATGCGCTACGCCGCGATCCGGACGCGGCCGAACGGGCGTTGACCACGATCGCGAGCACCGGCCGGGATGCCTTGCGGGAATTGCGCCGAACCGTCGCACTGTTGCGCATCGAGCACGCTCCGGATCAGTTGCCGCAGCACGGAACCGCGGGGCTGGCGAAGGTGGTCGAAATGATGCGCGATACCGGCCTCGCGGTGGAACTCGAAATGACCGGGGAACTCGACGATATCGCGCCCGAGGTGAGTCTCGGCACGCACCGCATCGTGCAGGAATCACTGACCAATACGCTCCGGCACGCCGGCTCTCATCCGAAGGCATGGGTGCGGGTGCAGCGCGGCGATGCGGACGTGGTCATCGAAGTCACCGATACCGGCGGGGTTTCGGTGCAGGAGCAGGCCGTGAGCTCGATTGTCGGCGGCGGTATGGGATTGGTCGGCATGCGCGAACGCATCGCCGTACTCGGCGGCACGCTGGAAGCGGGCCGCACCGCCGACGGCACGTGGCGGGTACACGCGACCATTCCGCTGGTGCGCGGCAACGACAACGGTTAGCCGGGTGGCGTTTTGCGCCGATCGCGGTCCCGGTTCAGATCATATTGCGGTACCCGAAAGGCCGAACTCACCTTGGCCGACCGAATCTGGGTCTGCGGGTGTGGCCGTCGACTCGACCGCGATCACAACGCCGCGGTCAACCTCGCCGCGAGACGGTCTCGCTGAAATCTCGGTGTTGAGCGAGACGCTGTAGGTTTGATCGGGTGAGCATCGCGACTTCCAAGGATGTGGACGCCGAGTTCCTTGCGTTACCACTGCACGCGCTCGCCGACGCCGCGCTGTCCGCGGCGCGTGCGGCAGGCGCACAGCACGCCGATCTGCGGGTGCATCGGCTGGTCACCCAGTCGATCCGCCTGCGTGACGGCCGAGTCGAGGCGATCAGCAATGCCACCGACCTCGGCTTCGCCGTCCGCGTGATCGTCGACGGCACCTGGGGTTTCGCCTCGCATGCCGCACTCACCCCGGAGACCGCGGCCGAGGTCGCGCGCCGGGCGGTCACGGTGGCGACGACCCTACGCGCCCTCAATCGCGAGCGTGTCGAACTCGCCGACGAGCCGCGATACGACGATGTGCAGTGGGTTTCGGCCTACGACGTCGACCCGTTCACGGTGCCGACCGCCGACAAGGTCGGTGTACTGCAGGATTATTCGGGCCGTCTGTCCGCCGCCGACGGCGTCGATCACGTCACCGCCTCGGTGCTGCAGGTCAAGGAGCAGACCTTCTATGCCGACACCGTGGGCTCCGCGATCACGCAGCAGCGCGTGCGCCTGCACCCGCAGCTCGAGGCGATCACCGTGGACGCGGCGGCGGGCGCCTTCGAGACCATGTGCACCCTCGCCGCGCCAGTCGGACGCGGGTGGGAGTACGTCACTGGTGCGGACGGAATCTGGGACTGGAGTGACGAACTCGCACGGATCCCGGGGTGGCTTGCCGAGAAGGTGAAGGCGCCGAGCGTCGAGGCGGGCCCGACCGACCTGGTGATCGACCCGACCAATCTGTGGCTGACCATTCACGAATCCATCGGCCACGCCACCGAATACGACCGCGCCATCGGCTACGAATCCGCCTACGCGGGCACCTCGTTCGCGACCCCGGACAAACTCGGCACCTTGCAGTACGGAACGCCGATCATGCACGTCACCGGTGACCGCACCGAGGTGCACGGGCTGGCCTCGGTCGGCTACGACGACGAGGGCGTCGCTGGACAACGCTGGGATCTGGTGCGCGACGGCATTCTGGTCGGCTACCAACTCGACCGCGCCTTCGCCCCACGCCTCGGCCTCGAACGCTCCAACGGCTGCTCCTACGCGGACTCGGCGCACCATGTGCCGATCCAGCGCATGGCCAATGTGTCGCTGCAGCCGGATCCCGAAAACGACACCAGCACAGCCGAACTCATCTCCCGGGTCGAGAACGGCATCTATGTCGTCGGCGACAAGTCCTGGTCGATCGATATGCAGCGCTACAACTTCCAGTTCACCGGCCAGCGATTCTTCCGCATTCGCGACGGCAAGCTCGACGGTCAGCTGCGCGATGTCGCCTATCAGGCCACCACCACCGACTTCTGGGGTGCCATGGAGGCGGTCGGCGGACCGTCCACCTGGCGCCTCGGCGGCGCATTCAACTGCGGTAAGGCCCAACCCGGCCAGGTCGCGGCGGTCAGCCACGGCTGCCCGTCGGTCCTGGTGCGCGGCATCAACATTCTCAATACCCGGACGGAGGCAGGCCAGTGACCGAGGTGATGATGCCCGCTGGTGCCGTCGTCGAGCAGGCGCTCGCGCTGTCGCATGCGGACGAGGCGATGGTCATCGTCACCGATGCGCATGAGGCGTCACTGCGCTGGGCGGGCAACTCGATGACCACCAATGGCTCCTCGATTTCCCGCGACTGGGCGGTCATTTCGATCTTCCGCGACGGCCCGAACTCCGCACGCGTCGGCAGCGTCGGCTCCACCAGCGTCGACCCGGCCGAGATCGAAGCGGTTGTCCGCGCCAGCGAGACGGCGGCCCGTAGCGCCGAACCCGCGAAGGATGCAATGCCGCTGCTCATGCCGGATTCGGCTGGTCTGCCGCACGCCGCCGGCGACTGGGCGGCCGCACCGGGCAGCACCGGGATCGAGGTGTTCACCGACCTCGCCCGCGACCTGGCCGGCGGATTCGACGGCGCCGATCGGCTCTACGGTTTCGCCCACCACCAGATGCATACGATGTGGCTGGGCACGTCCACAGGTATTCGCCGTCGCTTCGTGCAGCCCACCGGTTCGGTGGAGATCAATGGAAAGCGGGGCGAGGGCGCGGATCTCGCGAGTGCGTGGGTTGGTGTCGGCACCTCGGACTTCACCGATGTCGACGTACCCGGGCTGCTCACCGAATTGTCACGGCGGTTGGATTGGTCCAAGCGACGGGTCGAGCTGCCCGCGGGTCGCTACGAAACCCTACTACCGCCCTCGGCTGTCGCGGATCTGATGATCTACCTGGCGTGGTCCATGGAGGGCCGCGGCGCGCACGAGGGGCACAGCGCCTTCGCCAAGGCTGGCGGCACCCGAATCGGAGAGCGGCTCAGCGATATCCCACTGACGCTCTACTCCGATCCGAACGCGCGCGGCCTCGAATATCGTCCGTTCGTGGCGACTTCGTCGTCCTCGGAATCGCTGTCGGTGTTCGACAACGGTATGTCGGCCGGGCGGGTGGACTGGCTACGCGACGGCGTGATCCAATCGCTGGTCTACCCACGTGCCACCGCCGCCGAATTCGGCGCTCCCACTACGGTTCCCGGCGATAACCTGCTGATGACCGGCGGCTCCCGCGCGAGCATCGATGCGATGATCGCTGATACCGAGCGCGGCCTACTACTGACCACGCTCTGGTACATCCGCGAGGTCGATCCCGCCACCCTGCTGCTCACCGGTCTCACCCGCGACGGCGTCTACCTGGTCGAAAACGGCGCGGTCACCGCCGCGGTCAATAACTTCCGATTCAACGAAAGCCCCCTCGACCTGCTGCGCCGCACCACCGAAGCTGGTGCCACCGAAACCACCCTCCCCCGGGAATGGAAGGACTGGTTCACCCGAACCGCCATGCCGCCCTTGCGAATCCCGGATTTCCACATGTCCTCGGTCAGCCAGGCGACCTGACGGCGGTGGGCTCCCGCCGCGGGAGCCCGCAAACTACGCGGCCGGGGTGATCTCGAGGCCGATGGTGCCGGACTTGCCGCGGCGAATGCTGCTCGCGGTCACCAGAATCGGGCCGAGTAGCCAGTACTTCTTCTTGATCAGCTTGCGCACCCGTTCGGTGCCGGCGGCATCGAGCACCCGGCCGGTGCCTTCGATGACGTCACCGCGCGGCTTACCGGACGGACTGCACGGCTGGAAGGTGACGGCGGGATTGTTGCGCAGCCGCTTGACCTTCCAGCTGTTGGTCTCGGTCCACACATACAGCTTGCCATCGTCCTCGGCGGCCCAAACGGCGGTGCCGACCGGTGTGCCATCCTTGCGGAAGGTCGTCAGCAGCACGTAATCGGCCTTGCCGACCGCACCCAGCGTGTTCGTCATGCGGCCAGCCTATCCGCCAGCGGACCGGCGGGCGCCCGCCATCAGTCCGGCATCCGGTATTCACCCGCCTCCATGCGCTCGAGTACGCCACCGGTCCATTGCGACAGGTTGTCGAATACGCCGCTCCACAGCTCGAGCAGATCGGTTGCATGTGGCGGTTCGTATCGGCCGGGGAAGGTCGGGATCATGGCGAGCAGATCGTCGCGAACAGCCGCGGCATTGCGGCGTTGTTCGCGCAACTTCTCGACGACGTGCGCGCGTGGCAGCGCATCCATGAACGCGATCCCCGCACCGAGTTCCTCCATATCGACGCTGACCAGCGCCTCGTCCATGAGCTTGCGGAACTCGGCCTCCCCCGCCTCGGTCAGTTCGAACAGGGTCCGCCCCGGACCCTCGGCACTCCCCTGGGTTCCGTACGCGCTCAATTTCCCTTCCTGCGTCAGCTGTTTCAGCGCGTGATAGATGGACCCAGGCTTCACATTCGTCCAGGTTTCGGCACGCCATGACAGCAGTTCGCGACGCACGGCATAGCCATAGGTCGGCTGACGCAACCGCATCACGCCGAGGACCAGCAGGCGCACCGCCGACATCCGGACATCCCTTCTCTCGAAACGGCCATACTACTCAAATTTGACTTCTGACATTTCACCGCCATAATCTCCGGTAGTCAAAATTGATTACCGCAAGTGAGGTAGGCGATGACGGGCGATACAACGGTTCCGGTGTTGTGGAGCGGCGATCTGAAGGACACCCTCGACTTCTACCGAGCTCTGGGCTACACGGTGACCCGTGAGCAGACCAGGCCATACGCCTACGGCGCGATCGAGGCCAATGGCTGCGCGGTCCATTTCGCCGCCGCTCCGCCGGGCACCGAACTCCCCACGGAACAGGTCTGCTGCCTGGTCATGCTCGACGATGTCGCGGAGCGCCACGGCGCATTCACCGCGGCACTGCGCAAGCGTTACGGGAAGGTCCCCGCGAAGGGCTGCCCGCGCATCACCCGATTCCGGCCCGGCCAAAGCAGATTCAGTGTGGTCGACCCGGTGGGCAATACCATCATCTACATCCAGCGCGACGAGCCCGAAGACGTCGAGTACGGCGGCTCGCGCGAACTCGACGGCCTGGCACGGGTGCTGGACAATGCCCGCATCCTGCGCGATTTCAAGAATGACGATGCGACCGCGATCCGGGTGCTCGAGGTCGGCCTCGGTCGCTACTCCGCGCAAGCGTCGACTGCCGATAAGGCTCGGGCGCTCGCGGCGCTGACCGAATTGGCCATCGCCACCGGCGATTCCGAGCGGGCCGAGGAGTTGCGCGCCGAACTCAGGACCATGCCGCTCTCGGCAGCCGAACGCGCGAGCGTCGCGACCGAGACGCGCGCCGCCACCGATCTCGCGGATTGGCTCTCTCAAACAGATTGAGACAGGTTATGCGGCCGTCAACACCTGCGGCCCGTCCGCGGTGATCGCGATCGTGTGCTCGGAGTGCGCGGTCCGCGAACCATCCGCCGAGCGGATCGTCCAACCATCCGGATCCGTGTAAATCCGGTCGGTCGTGCGCGCGAACCACGGCTCGATCGCAATGGTCAACCCGGGCCGCAGCAGATACCCGCGACCCGCACGCCCCACATTCGCCACATGCGGATCCTCGTGCATTGTCCGCCCGAGCCCGTGCCCGCCGAATTCGGTATTCACCGGATAGCCGTTCGCCCGCGCGACCTCCGCGATGGCGGCGGAGATATCGCCCATCCGATTGCCGGGCAACGCAACCGCGATCGCGGCCGCCAGCGCGTCCTCGGTAGCCTTGATCAGCCGCAGATCCTCCGCATCGGCGGTACCGACGATCATGCTGGTAGCCGAGTCGGCTACCCATCCGTCGATGCCCAGCGCCAGATCCATGGTCAGCACATCACCGTCGCGCAGCGCATAATCGAACGGAAGTCCGTGCAGGACAGCATCATTCACCGACAGACAAACCATATTACGGAACGGACCGCGGCCGAACGACGGCGCATAGTCCCAGTAGCACGACACCGCGCCACGCTGCCGAATCCGCTGCCGCACATGCGCTTCCAGATCCAGCAGATTCACGCCGACCCGGGCCAGCACCCGCAGTTCCGCCAGGATCTCGGCGACAAAATGCCCCGCCACTCGCATGCGTTCGATCTCCTCCGGTGACTTCAACTCCACCATGTCCAACCTCCATCTCGGTATTTTAATACCGAGCATAGCGGTTGTCGGTATAAAAATACCAACTACCCGCTGACCAGGCGATGTGCTATGTTCGCGAACGCGAGAGAGCACTGGTTTGTTTCGTTTTTCGCCGCCCCGAGCGGCATGCGTTCCGCCCGATCGACTGCCCGATAGCGAACGTAGAGGAGCAAACGATGAGCCTGCGCCGCAAGGCACTCGTCGCCGCCGTCGCGCTGGCCGTGGCCCTGGCCACTCCCGCCTGCGGCGGCGAGTCGGCCAAGCACGAGAACCAGTCGGGCACCGCCGCAGGCCCCGCCCGCAACCCTTATCTCGCCGCCGCGACCTACGGGCTCACCCACATCGATCCGGGCCAGTCCGATACCTTCCCGTACGAAACGCCATCGGGCGAATTTCATATCGATCCCAAGCAGCAGCAGCGCATCACCGCGGGACCGGTCAACATCATGACGCTCGCCGCCACCGATCCGGACCACATGTGGGTCTCCTCCACCCAGGGCGTGGTCTATGTCCAGGTCGGCAATGGCATGTTCCACGAAATCGCCCGCGCGGACGCACCGGGTGTGACACCGCTGGCGCCGCAGGCATTGAACCAGGTGCTAGACCAGAACTTCACCGACGTAGGTCAGGTGGAGGCCGCCGTACACGACGACTGGCGCCTCGATTGGACGCGCATCACCAATGGCGTCTACAGCCTGGTGGACAAGGATAATCGGGTCTACTACGTCACGCAGAATGCGCAGATCGTCGTGTTCGGTTTGAAGAATTCGAACAATCCCGAAGCGGGCGTACGGATTCTGCGCACCCTCGACTTCAAACCCTGGCTCGGCACCGGTCCCGGTCTCGGCGGCCAACCCGAGTCCATCGTCGGCCTGAATATGACCTATGACGGCAAATTGGCCGTACTCAGCACCCGAGGGCTATCGATTATCGACCGCAGCCTGCAAGGCGAACCGCAGCAGGTTCATTTCGGCGCCGACGAGGTGGTCTCCAACGCGATGGCCGTGGACGAGAAGGGCGGGATCTACGCCGCCTCCGACAAGATCATGCGCAAGGTCGTGTGGACCGGCTCCAAACTCTCGACCGCAGCGGCCGATGGGGCATGGGAATCGCCCTATGATTTCGGACGCCAGCCGCCCGCGGTGAAGTTCGGCATCGGCACCGGCTCGACCCCCACACTGATGGGCTACGGCAACGACGACCGGCTCGTGGTGATCACCGACGGCGCCGACCGGATGAAGCTCGTCGCGTTCTGGCGCGACGCCATCCCCGAAGGGTTCCAACCCAAACCGGGCACCAAATCCGATCGGATCGCCGACCAGATCCCAGTGACGGCCGGCCTGAATCCACAGCCCGAGTTCATCCAGAGCGAGCAGTCGGTCGTGGTGGACGGCTACGGCGCCTTCGTGGTCAACAATGCTCGACCGCAAGGCGCACCGGACCGGCTCGTCGATGTGCTGGCGGGCGGTCCGGTATTCACGGCACCATCGGGCATCGAGCGATTCCAATGGGATCCGGCCGACCACAGTTGGTCATCGGTGTGGTCACGTCCCGATGTGGTCTCGACCAGCATGGTGCCCAGCCAGAGCAGCAAGTCCGGCGTGGTTTTCGTCAACGGCTACACCAAGATCGACGGCTGGGAGGTGACCGGCCTGGACTGGAAATCAGGAAGGACGGTGTACCGCACCATCTTCGGGCAGAGCAACCTCGGTAACGGCGCCTACGCGCTGATCCAGTTCTTCCCGAACGGGGATCTGCTGTTCAACAGTATCGGCGGACCATTCCGAGTGAAGCACAACGGCTGAGCCTGAGGGCCCCAGCCGGCGGAGGGGAAGCCCTAGGCGATGAACTGGCCGATGATCGCACCGATCGCACAGCCGATGATGGCACCCACCAGGAAGAACCAGATCCCGATGAGAATGCCGATGACACAACCGATCATCTCGCCGACCTCGACGACGGCGAAGGATCCCTGTGCCTGGTGCCGCCCTGGCACGGAGGCCGACGCCGGGGTCAGCATCAATTCCGTGCTGGTGTCGTCCAACGCCGGCGTGAGGGTGAACGTCTGCCCGGTCTGGGCCTGCAAGGTCGTCGGAATGGCGCCGACGACGGTGCCGTCGTCCGCGGTCACGGTGACCGCGTCGGGGCCGAGCGTGAATCTGCCGGCGGCCAGCCGGACCAGCGCGCTGGCGTGATCGGCGGCGAGGGTGGTGGTGTAGGCGACGGAGCCGGCGTTCGCACCAATGGTGACGTCCGAGGCCACCCCGGCCTGACCGTTGGCCATGACGGTGGTTGTACCGGTGGCCGCGATGGCCAAGATCGCAGTCGCCAGGAGTTTCTTGATCTTCACCGCACTTCCATTCGTTCCGATTTTCGATGTTCCCAGACGAACGGCACCGAATATGATCGCTCCCGGCTATCTTCTCGGCTTCGGACAATATCGCATTTCAGAGCGAATCGTTGGCCAACATGCCGCTTGATAGCTATTTAATCGCAATCATTTCCGGTACGTGACGGCCCGTCGAGCCGGGCTACCGGCGGAGAAAGGCCCCCACGTCACCCATCGCTCTTATTGTCCAGTTTCGTTCGTTGTCACCCGTGTCGGCTCCGGCCCCTACTGCTATGCCAATACTCTCAGTGCCGCGCTCGGGCAGACCTCGCCGCCCGCTCTGATCGAGACGCCGAAGGCCGCGTTCGTCACCGCGTGGGCAAGTCCGATCAGCTACTGCGTCGGAAGCTACCCGTTACGCACCGGTTTCCGGCAGACGACGAACGAATCCCGCTGCGGTGCAGAGCATTCCCACACTCGGGGCGTGGATTACTGCGGCGGATTCCAGCTCAGCACCGGATCCAGGTTGCGCAACATCGCGCTGCTCGACGACAGTCGGATCGCAGTGTCACGCAATAGGGTTGCGGTCGGCGACGACAATTGAGCCACGTCGCCGATGATTCGGGAACGCCGCACAATGGACTGGGTGCGCTTGCGGCGCAGCCGATCGTATTCGGCCAACGCGGACTCGATCGGCTGCCGGTCCAGTACTGCGGCGAGGGTCACCGCATCCTCGAGAGCTTGGTTGGCACCCTGCCCGAGATTCGGAGTCATGGCGTGGGCGGCGTCGCCGAGCAGGGCGACGCGCTGACGAACGAAGGTGTCCAGGGGCGGCAGATCGTAGATGTCGTGGCGCAGCACAGCGTCCGGGTCGACCGCGGCAAGGGCGGCGGGAATCGGATCGGCCCAGTGCGCGAATCTGCGCCGCACCTCGGCAAATTCCCGCCCCGGGAACCGCTGCCCCTCCGGCGCGTCGGCGACGCCGAACAGATATGCACACCCGTCCCGCAACGGGACGACTCCAAACCGCTCACCCCGGCCCCAGGTTTCACTACCACCGGGCACGAAGCCCAGAGGGCGGGTGATCATCCGCCAGGCGGTGTAGCCGGAGTACCGGGGCTCGCGCGCATGCGGCCAGAGCGACTCCCGCACTACGCTACGGATCCCGTCAGCACCGACGACGAGATCAGCCTCTGACACGCCACCGGTGTGCGTGACCCGCACTTTCGTGCCGTTGTTGTCGACGGCGGTGACCACGATGCCGAGTCGCAGGGTATCCACCGGCAGGGCCGCGGCCAGGATGGCGAACAGATCGCCGCGGCGAATGGCGACCGTCGACCCGTACCGACGCTCGAGCTCTGCCGTATCGGTCTTGGACAGCCACTTACCGGTCCTGTTGCGGATACCGGCCTCGGCGTCGATCCGCCCGGCCGTCCTGACCTCTTGCCCACGGCCGAGCGCATCCAGCGCCCGCACACCGTTGGCCCATAACGAGATTCCCGATCCCACTTCCCCAATCTCGGATGCCCGCTCGAGCACCTCGACTTTCCAGCCACGGTCGGCCAGGGCGATGGCTGTGGCCAGACCACCGATGCCGCCGCCCACCACGATCGCCGTCCTGTTATCAGTCACGATAACCTCCACTACAGATGTAGTTATCCTTTTGACTACAGTTGTAGTGGACGATGCGACAGATAGGAAGCAACCGTGACCGACACCGCAGACCGACGCACGCTTCTGGCCGACGCGGCGATCGAAACCCTGGCCCGCTCCGGCCTGCGTGGGCTCACCCACCGTGCGGTCGACCAGACTGCGGGCCTACCGGAAGGCTCCTGCTCCAACCACTTCCGCACCCGTGAGTCCCTGCTCGAAGCAGCCGTGCACCGCCTCGCCGAACTGGACACCGACGAGCTCGCCACCGAACCCCTCGACAACCCGGCAGTCGACGAGGTCGCCGACATCCTCAGCAACCTCGTCGACCGCTTCATCACCATCGACCGCGACCGCATGCTGGCCCGCTACGAACTGGCCCTCGAATCGACCCGCCGCACCCAGCTGCGCACGGCCTTGACTGATGGCGGAGCTCAGATCCGCGCCTTAGCCTCACACCTCTTCGCCGAACTCGGCGCACCCGACCCGGAGGTACGCGCGCACGCGTTCGTCGCCTGCATCGACGGTCTGATATTCGACCAACTGGCAGGCGCAGGCACCACCGCCGACCCCTACTCGCAGCGCCTCAGCGAAATCATCCGAATCCTGTTGCGCAGCTTCATCTCTTGACCCATGAAGCCCGCATCACTGCGGCCCATCACCTCGACCATTCGGTGATTCCGTCAACAATCATGGCGACTGCCTTGTTGATCGTGTTCGCGGTCAAGCCGCGGCCCAGGTGGGTGGCGTGGATGTGAGTCAGGCATCTTAAATGCCTGTCCTCGAGCTGGCCGACGATCTCTCCGCCGTCGGCGCGAGTGTGTACTGCTACCGCGTGCGAACACTGCATGCGGCCAACCCGCTCACCGGCGGCCATTGCATCGAGCTGCCCCTACTCTTCGGCGATGAGCCGGTCTGGCGCACCGCACCCATGCTGGGGGGAATGGGGGTTGAGGGATATCCGTGCGATAAGTAGCTCTAAGTCGCAGACCAAGCGCGCTGGGCTCGTCATGCCCAGCGGTTGGGTGGCGACCAGGACGACAATCTGAAGGACTATCTTTCGTTCGCGATGCCCGAGTTGATTGCTGGCAGTTTGTCCATACCGTCGGTGTCGGTTGTGGCCGGGGCGGATGCTCGTGTGGATTTCCGGGGCAGCAGCAGCGCGGGTACGACCGCGACAGCGCCGATCGCGAGTGCCCACCAGTAGGTTTGGGTGAACGCGTGAGTCAGCGTATGGGTGATTCCCTCGGCTCGGTCCGTTCTCGTGAACGCCTCTGAACCGGGGGCCCGGTGTTCGATGTTGCGCTGGACCAGCACCAGCAGCACTGCGACGCCGAACGAACTCGCCGCGCGAAGGCTGACGTTGGTAGCGGTGGTGGCCGAAGGGATTTCCGTGCGCTGCAACGTCTGATAGCTGGCGCTCATCGCGGCAGGCATGATCGTGCCGTGCCCCAGACCGATCAGGAACAGTGCTGCCACAACCAGGGCGTTGCTGGTGTCGGGGCCGATCTGGGCGAGGAAGACGATACCGAGCAACACGACGGGCAGTCCGGTGAGGATCAGCAGTCGCGGGGAGTGCTTGTCGGTCAGTTTTCCGGTGATCAGCGTCGTCATCATCGCGCCCAGCCCCAGGGGCGCGACCATCGCTCCCGAACGCAGCGGGCTGTCGCCGTCGACGGACTGGAAGTGCAAGGGCAGCAGCGCCGTCAGTCCGGACAAGGTACCGATGTAGACGAACACCAGCACGTTGACCGCGGCGAAATTCCTGTCCCGCAGCAGCCGGACATCGACCAGGGCCGCATCGCCCTTGCGGCGGGCGTGCAGGACATAGCAGGCGATCAAAGCAACTCCGGTCAACACGGATATCGGTCGGGCTCGTTCCGCTGCCCGCTTGTGCGGTGCCGTACACCAGCGCGCCCAAACCGGGTGACAGCAGCGCCAATCCGAGGATGTCGAGTCTGGCGTCGCGGTCGCGGACCTGGTCGGTCGGCAGTAGCCGAATCGCGGCGAGGACGGCTATCGCGCACAGGGGAACGTTGATGTAGAACATCCACCGCCACGACAGGTGGCCGAGGATCAGGCCGCCGACGGTCGGGCCGAGGACTGGGGCGAGCATGGCGGGCACCGCGACCGCGCTCATGGCGCGCCCCATCCGGGTGGGTCCGGCGGTGCGGGCCAGCATGGTCTGACCGATCGGCAGGATCACGCCGGCGCCGAAGCCCTGCAGCACTCGGAATGTGATGAGGCTGGTGATGTTCCAGGCCATTCCGCACAGCACCGATCCGGTGATGAACAGCAGCAGCGAGGCGATCCACATCGTCTTCGGGCCGAACCGCACAATCGCCCAACCCGACAGCGGGATGCTGGCCGACAGCGCCAGGGTGTATCCGGTCAGCACCCACTGGATCGCCGACGGCGATGTATGGAACTGGGTGGCGAGGGTGCTCACGGCGACGCTGGTGATCGTGGTGTCGAGGATCGTCATGATCGCGCCGAGAAGCACCACGACCACAACTGTGCGCAAGGCCGGGTCGAAGGCGGTTGATGCCGTTCGCGGTTGTGTCATTGCAGGATCCCCCTCATCGTTATCGATACACTGTATCGATAACGATACGGTGTTCTGTCAAGCGATACGGTGTCACGGGTAGACTGCGGGCCGTGGAGCTGCACGATTCCGGCGAAGACAACGTCTCTTCCGGTACCCCGATCTGGGCGCGAGAGTCACCGCGGCGGCGACCGGCGGTGACCAGGGACGACATCGTCGCCGCGGCAATGGATCTCGCGAATTCCGAGGGCCTCGACGCCGTGTCCATGCGCCGAGTCGCCTCACGGCTGGGCGTCGGACCGATGGCGCTCTACACGCACATCGACAGCAAGGACGACCTGTTCGACCTGCTCGCCGACGCGCTGGCAGGCGAGATCATCCTCGACGAGAACGAGCTCACCGCGGACTGGCGTGCATCGATCACGCAGGTGGCCCGCAGCGAGCGCGCCATGATCAAACGGCATCCCTGGGCCACAGACCTCGTCGGCAAGCGCACGACAATCGGACCGAACGCACTGCTGCACATCGAACAATCACTCAAAGCGCTGGACGGACTGGGTATTTCACCGGCGCAGGCGACACAGATCGTGCAAGCGGTCGACCAGTACACCACTGGATTCGTCCTGCGCGAGACCCTGGCATCCTCGCCAGAGTCGTTCGGCCTCGACTCGCCCACCGGCGCCTACGTTCGCGACGCGGCGACCAAGGCCGGCCACCAGCGGCTGGTGGAACTCCTCGGGCACAACCCTTCCGAGCTTCCCGACCCCGACGAGAGTTTCGAACAAGGACTGCGCTGGCTACTGGAAGGTATCGCGCGCGACATCACCGGTCCGTGACCCCAGGAGGCGTCTCAGAAAGCTCACGTGGCGCATTGCCGCCCGCCAAGTACGCCTGCCCGTCTGCGGAGGCATTGATGACCTGGCAGGCTCGCACGGACCCCGCTGCTCGGCGGCGGAAGTAGCCGCGCTACCTGCGGTTCAGGCTTTGAACGAGTGCAGGCTGGCCACACACAGGGTCTGCTCGGCGTCGAACCATACGAAGGTGCTGACCGGCTGGAAGCCCAGGCGCAAGGCGAGACTGAGCGAGCGTTTGTTGGCCGTTTGCGTCGCGATGAGGACTGGCTGGTCGGGGAGTTCGTCTGCGGCGGCTAGCAATACGGCTGTAGCCGCCTCGCTCGCCAGCCCTGCGCCCCAGATATCGGGCCGCATCAGGTAACCCAGTTCCAGTTCCTCACCGTCTTCGGTGACATGACCGGGGTAGTCGGCGGCGCGTCGTTTGAGCTCGAATGTTCCGAGAAGGTCGTCGGTGGCTTTGTCGGCGATGACGAAGGTGCCGGGGGTGGTGGTGGCGTTGGCAGCGCCACCGATCTCGTCGAGGTATTGCTCGACACGCTCTCGAGGAAGCGGGCCGCCGATGTAAGCCCCGACCTGCGGGTCGGTCCGTAGCTCGATGAGCCTTTCCCGATCGGTATCGCGCGCTTTGCGCAGCAGCACGCGCTGCGCTGCAATCTCGACAGCGGACAGCATCGGCAACTGATTCACGTGGCCCTCCCCTTTGCTGGACGTTTGATCCATAAGATCATGTTGCTCGGCTACACACATCGGTCACTGCCCACTTTCCGCGCACACCTGAACCGGCCGCCCGAAGCGGAAACCATTGTCTTGCTGGTAGTTTCAGCGCGTGAGGTCCAGGGTGTCGAATCGGTGGGCGGACCAGATGCGGCGTGAGGGTTCCTCGGGGTAGGGCTGGGTGACCGGTTCGGCATGGTAGACGCGGGTGGTTCGTTTCTCCGGATCGTAGGGGGCCCAGCCGGGTTTGCCAGTGGTCGCGAAGTTCACCCAGTCAGTGCGCATGTGCTGGCCGACATGGGAGATCTCGTTCGCTGCGTTCGGGTGGGCAGCGCGGTGAGCGCGTACCTCTTCGGGACTGAGGGTGCCGAACAGGAGTAGGAAGTCCAGGCAGTGCGAGGCGCCCTGTTCGGAGTTGAAGCTCCAGGCCAGTTCGTAGAGCCACACGGGTCCGCCGCCGGTGTGGGCAGCGTCGGCCAGGTGCAGGCTCGGCATCCGGAACAGCCAGTCGGTATGGACAAGCTCGAATCGCCGGCCGGGGGTGGCGTCCGGATAGGCGGCGCGGTAGAGCCGGTCGCCTTCCGCGTCCGGTGCGAGGTGTTCGAATGCCGCGGCCATTTGTACTGGGGTCGGTTCGCTGCCGGGTCGGGAGGTATAGAGCCGGAACTCGTCTCGGGTGTGGCCGATGAGCAGGTCCACCGCACGCGCGGCACCATCGGCGACCGCACTCCACGGTGCGCACGGAAGCACGTCGCCGCCGACGACGGGCGAGAACGGGGTGGGCGTGAGCGCCATCGGACCCCAGATATCCACGAACTCCGGCATTTTCGCGATGACCGCAGTGGTCGCGTCGGTCACGGCCCGTGGCGGGAGACTGGCAAGGTCCGCGACGCTGGCCTGCACGCCGAGCTGGGCGGCGATCGTGGTCGAGATCGCGGTGGCGAGCTGTGGGGTGAAGTAGGTGCCGGGCATGCTTTGGCTGATCGCCCGTCGAAACAGTCCGGCCGCCTTCGGCATGACGAGCAGGGCGGCGATGCACGCCCCGCCGGCGGATTGGCCGAAAACGGTGACGTTGGCCGGGTCGCCGCCGAACGCGGCGATATTGTCCTGGACCCAGCCCAATGCGGCGATCTGGTCGAGGATGCCGCGGTTGTCGGGGGCGCCGGTGATGCGGGCGAACCCGTCGA
The DNA here is from genome assembly GCF_040674855.1 of Nocardia sp. NPDC049707. NCBI lineage: Bacteria > Bacillati > Actinomycetota > Actinomycetes > Mycobacteriales > Nocardiaceae > Nocardia > Nocardia sp. NPDC049707. The sequence continues at coordinate 179,262 of NZ_JBFANN010000003.1, forward strand.
CGCCGACGCGATAGTTCATGCTGGCCACCACTACACCCGCCTCGGCGAGTGCGGCCCCGTCGCAGTGCGGGTTGGCGGTGTTGTTCTCCAGGTAGGTGCCGCCCTGAATCCACACCATCACAGGCAGTTTCGCGGCACCTAGCTCGGGTGACCAGACATTGAGGGTCAAACAGTCTTCGGAGCCATCGTCGGTACTGCCGGATACCGACGACATCACCGAACCAGTGTTACTCGCTTGCGGAACCGGCGGTCCGAACTGCTGTGCGTCGCGGACTCCGTCCCACGGCTGTGCAGGAACCGGGGCTGCGAACCGTCGTGCGCCGACCGGTGGCTCGGCGTAGCGGATGCCCCGGAAGACCGTGATGGGGCCTTCCCGCCTGCCGCGCACGACTCCGGCCGCAGTACGGATTTCAGGTTCGATGTCCACGCGATGCTCGCCTTCCTGCGGTACCCGATTCACGACCTTCAGCCGAAACCGCAGGCTACCCAGAAGGATTCGCGGACGGCTACGGATTATCCGCCCGCGTTCGCGCCTCGTTGTCACGCCGCCGCCCTCGCCCAGGCAAGCCGCCCGTATCGCGAGTCGACACGGGCTCTGGAGAGGCATTCTGGGAATCCGAAGGTCAGCCGTCGGAGGGGGAGCTTGCCAGGGTTTCTGCGCTGTACGGGAGCCCTTGACCGAGTGCCCAGTTCTCCGTGATCCGGCCGCTGTCGATCCGGAAGATCTCGATCATCATCGGCTGCGGGCCATCGTGGGCGACCGGGATTCCTTCGATAGACGAGCGAACCGCGACCTTGTCGCGGTCGACCAGAACATCTTCGGCTACAACGCGTATGCCGGGGAATTGGGCAACGAGACTGCGCCAGGCTGCCATGACTCACTCGCTGGGATCCAGCAGACACAAGGTTGTCGGATCGGGTTTCAGGTAGACGCCCGCATTCTGGGAGTCGGCTCGGTCGCCACCTGCGGATCGATCGGCCGCACCTCTGCGCACGACCATGGGTATGGGGGCGCCCCATCCCCATGGCGAGAACCGCCGTTTTACGTCTTATCAACCACCTGTGAGGAACGCAGCACTAGGCGGCGGCAAGGTCGACGACCAGTTCGGCACCGGTCGCGGACTTCACCTGCTCGATGGTGACGTCGGGCGCGAGTTCCCGCAGTACCAGTGCGCCGTCCTGGACGTCGATAACGCCGAGATCGGTGATGATGCGCTGCACCACCGCCTGGCCCGTCAGCGGGAGCGAGCACTGCTCGACGATCTTGGCGCCGCCATCACGGTCGGTGTGTTCCATGACCACGATGACGCGCCGGGCACCGTGCACCAGATCCATGGCACCGCCCATACCCTTGACCATCTTGCCCGGCACCATCCAGTTGGCGAGGTCCCCGTTCCGGGAGACCTGCATACCACCGAGGACCGCGGTGTCGATGTGCCCACCGCGAATCATGCCGAACGACAACGCCGAATCGAAGAACGCCGCACCCGGGTTCACCGTCACCGTTTCCTTTCCGGCGTTGATCAGGTCGGGGTCGACCTGATCATCCGTCGGGTAGGGACCGGTGCCGAGGATGCCGTTCTCCGAGTGGAGGACCACCTTCACCCCGTCGGGGAGGTAGTTGGGGATCAAGGTCGGCAGGCCGATCCCCAGGTTGACGTACTCACCGTCGATCATCTCGGCCGCGGCGCGCGCGGCCATCTGCTCCCGTGACCAGCTCATACTGCATCCTCTCGGGCATGAGCGGAGCCCTGCGTGGTCACGCTACGCTGCCGCCTCCGGGCCTGACCGCTCATGCCGACACCGTCCGTTTCTCGATTCGCTTGTCCCCCACACCCGTATGCACCACCCGCTGCACGAACACGCCCGGCAGATGAACCTGCGCGGGATCGAGTTCGCCCGGCTCGACCAACTTCTCCACCTGTGCGATGGTGACCCGGCCCGCCATCGCGGCCAACGGGTTGAAATTCATCGCGGTTTTGTTGAACACGAGATTGCCCTCCGTGTCACCGATCTCGGCGTGCACGAGCGCGTAGTCCGTGACGATCGACTCCTCGAGCACGAACGTCTTGCCGCCGAACTCGCGAGTCTCCTTGGACGGCGACGCGATCGCGACCGAGCCGTCGGCGTGGTAACGCCACGGCAACCCGCCATCGGACACCGGGGTGCCGACACCGGCCGGGGTGTAGAACGCGGGGATACCCGCGCCCCCAGCCCGCAGCCGCTCGGCGAGCGTGCCCTGCGGGGTCAACTCCACCTCGAGCTCACCCGACAGATACTGCCGCGCGAACTCCTTGTTCTCACCCACGTACGACGCGGTGACGCGACGGATCCGACCGGCCGACAACAGGATTCCCAGCCCCCAGTCGTCGACACCGCAGTTGTTGGAGAACACCTCGAGCCCTGACACGCCGAGTTCGGCCAGACCACAGATCAGCTCGCTCGGGATGCCGCACAGACCGAAACCACCGACCGCTAGCGACGATCCGTCGGCGATGTCCGCGACGGCCTCCGCCGCGGTCGCGAAGACCTTGCTCATCGGGCGTCCCCCGTCGCGGGCAGGATGCGGGCACGGACTTCCCCGAAGCCGATGCGGCCGCCGCTCGCGCCGGGCGCGGTCGCCGAGATCGAGATCTCGTCGCCGTCCTCGATGAACGTGCGCTGCTCGTCACCGACGGTGACGGGTTCGGCGCCACCCCAGGTCAATTCGATGAAGGCACCGCGTTGTGCCTTCTCGGGACCCGAGATGGTGCCGGACCCGAACAGGTCGCCGGTGCTGGCGGCGGCACCGTTGACGGTGGTATGCGCCAGCATCTGCGCAGGCGACCAGTACATCTGTGCGTACGGCGGGCGGGAGACGACGTGACCGTTCCACTCGACCTCGAGGTCGATGTCCAGACCCCACTTCTCCTCGCCCTGCAGGTACGGCAGCGGAGTCGGATCCTGCACCGGGGTGTCGATGCGGGCGGCCTCGAGCGCCAGCAGCGGAACGACCCACGCGGAGACCGATGTCGCGAAGCTCTTGCCCAGGTTCGGGCCCAGCGGGACGTACTCCCACGCCTGGATGTCACGTGCCGACCAGTCGTTGAGGATCACCACTCCGAAGCAGTGCTCGGCGAACTGATCCGGGGTGATCGAGGAGCCCATCGGCGAGCCGACACCGACGATGAAGCCCATCTCGGCCTCGATGTCGAGGCGGATCGACGGACCGAACGACGGCACGGTGTCGGCGGGGGCCTTACGCTGCCCGCACGGACGGACGATATCGGTGCCGGAGACGACGACGGTGCTGGAGCGGCCGTGGTAGCCGACCGGCAGATGCTTCCAGTTCGGCATCAGCGCAGCCGAATCCGGACGGAACAGCCTGCCGAGGTTGGTCGCGTGGTTCTCCGACGCGTAGAAGTCGACGTAGTCCGCGACTGCGATGGGCAGGTGCATCGTGACGTCGTCGATGGAGAAGACCGCGTCGTCGGCGATCTCACCGGACACCAGCTCGGTGATCCGTGCGCGGACCGCGACCCACCGCTCGCGGCCCTGGGCCATGAACGCGTTGAGGGTCGGGTGGGCGAAGACCTCGTCGCCGAGGGCCTTCGCTAGGTCGACAACGCTGTCACCGACGCGCACACCGACCCGTTGCCCGGCATCAGCGGTCGAGAACACGCCGTAGGGCAGGTTGTCGACACCGAACAGAGAATCGGCGGGGATCGAGATGACGGTCATACGTGGGGTCCTTCCTCGGTCGAGGTGGAGTCCACCGAGCCGACAAGCGCGGAGGGCTCGGTGGAAGCTTGGGGCACCAGTCCGAGGCCGACCAGTTCGGTCAGCGGATCGCTGATGCTGCAGGTGCCGAAGGACCGGAAGGTTGCGCGCAGAGCCTCCACCGCCTCGGCAGACAGCCCTGCCAATTCTCGGGCGAGACTCGTTCCGTCACGATCGGCGAGCGTGGCCGCGATGTCGTCGACACCCGCCCCATCGACGGCCCGGTGGGTCGCGAGCATGACGTTGAGGAAGCCGTGCTGCTCGAATCCCGTGTGCGGGTCCGTGTTCCGCACCGCATGGTGCAGACCGGCGGTTCCCTTGAACCGCACGCCCGCACCGACGACCGCGTGAATGGCGGCGGCAAGCTCGGCCTCATCCGGGTAGGCGGTGGCGACGATGCCGCCGGTGCGGAACTTTGCCGCGTACGGCGTACTCGCCAGGTGGGACAGGATCTCGGCACGGCGGTCGTCGCGCGGGACCTCGACGAAGATGTCGACATCCGGTGCGGTCGAGGCGATCTCGTCGAGCGCGGCGAACAGCTCGTCGGGAGTCTGTCCCCCGGGCACGGCGATCTCCAACGCGACGAGCTGCACGTCGTCGATGCCGCGCAGCTGTTCGAGCGCACCGGGAACGGCAGCGGTGCCGCCGGGCACGGTGAGACTCAGCTCGAGCCGGCCGTCGGTCGCAGCGAGGATCACGGGCAGCTCACCCAGCCGCGGCGCGGGGAACACGAACGGCCCCACCAGCGCGGCGTGGTCGCTGCTCTGGTGCACGAAATGCGCGGGGACCGCTTCGCCGATCGCGGCGTTCCCCGGTGGGAACAGCGCCGCATCGTCGCACAGGCCCCGCACCAGTGCAGAGATGGTCATTTGTTCGGCCCCCTTCCGGACCAGCTCCAGGCGTAGGCCTGGTCCTCGCATGCCAACGCACCCTCACCGAGCTCGAGCGGGCGGAACGTGTCGACCATGACGGCGAGCTCGTCGAAGAACTCGACGCCGATGCTGCGCTCGTACGCGCCGGGCTGCGGGCCGTGGGCGTGGCCGCCGGGATGAATCGAGATCGAACCCTGGCCGATACCCGAACCCTTACGGGCCTCGTAGTCGCCACCGCAATAGAACATGATCTCGTCAGAGTCGACATTGGAGTGGTAATACGGCACCGGAATCGACAGCGGATGATAGTCGACCTTGCGTGGCACGAAGTTACAGATCACGAAATTATTGCCCTCGAACGCCTGATGCGCCGGCGGCGGTTGGTGCACGCGGCCGGTGATGGGCTCGTAGTCGGAGATGTTGAAGGTGTACGGGTACAGGCAGCCGTCCCAGCCGACGACGTCGAACGGGTGGTTCGGGTACACCATGCGGGTGCCGGCGATCCGACCGCCGGCCCGGTGCTTGACCAGCACCTCGACATCGGTGCCCTCAGCGACCAGCGGCTCGGTGGGGCCGTGCAGGTCGCGCTCGCAGTACGGTGCGTGCTCGAGCAGCTGACCGTACTTCGACAGGTAGCGCTTGGGCGGGACGATGTGACTGTTTGCCTCGATCGCATACGCGCGCAACGGCTCCGACCCCTGCGGCACCCAGCGGTGGGTGGTCGACATCGGGATCAGGACGTAGTCACCCTGACGTGCGTGCAGGGCACCGAACACGGTCTCGACGATCGCCTCGCCCGATTCGACGTACACCATCTCGTCGCCGAGCGAGTTGCGGTACAGCGGGGACTCATTGGCAGAGACCACATACGAGATGCGCACGTCGGCGTTGCCGAGAATCAGTCGGCGGCCGGTGACGACGTCGGTCTCGCCCCACGTCTCCGCTGGAAAGAGGTCGTGGAGCTTCAGGTGCCGCGGCTTGAGCGGATGGTTGGGGGTGGTGCTCTGGTCACGCAGCTCCCACACCGTGGCGTCGACGATGGCCGACGGGATGTGACGGTGGTACAGCAGCGACGAATCCGACGAGAAGCCCTCCTCGCCCATCAGCTCCTCGAAATAGAGCCGGCCGTTCTCGTCCCGGTGCTGGGTGTGACGCTTCGGCGGGATATTGCCGAGCTGTCGATAGAACGCCATGACCGGCCTCCTGATGGGTTCGCGCCCGGTTCGCTCCGGGCTGTGGTCGTCACCGTCGGTGGAACAGCATCGCGGCTGTGATCGTCACTACCCTCCGGTTAGTAAACACATTAACTAGTTTCGGCGCGTGAACGCAACCACATGACCAGTCTCGCCTTCACGCACCCGCCCCTGCCCCACGATGTATGCACTTATCCGGGGCCCCGCAACGACCTCCCAGGCGCCGATGAGTGCGCACCATGCGAGAGAGTGGCGTCAGTTGCGGCCGCGGACGTCGAACTGGCTGCGGTTGGTGATCAACTTGTCGAGCAGCATCACGAGAATGTGCTGCTCGGCCTCGGTAAGTACGCTCGCCCACGCGTACTCACGCTCGTTGTGTTCCCGGTAGGTGGCAGCCATCTCGGCGCGCCCCTTCTCAGTGAGCGACAGCTGCACCGAGCGCCCGTCGTGCTCATCCGGCCTCCGCTCGAGCAGGCCGCCCGCTTCCAGCGTCTTCGTCAGGTTCGACACCGCCGCACGGCTCATACCGGTGAGCTTGGCGGCACTCTTCGACTCGATCGGGCCAGCGAGCCAGGTCACGAACATCAGCCGGAACGCCGACCACGACAGCCCACGGGGTCGGTGCACCGAGGATTCCAGGTCGTAGGTGACCACGTTCGCGGCCCGGTTGAGGGTCAGCAGAACCTGGGTGGCCAGCTGGTGCGTGGAGCCGAACTCGGTGCTCAGCCGCCGATTCGCGAGGTCGATGAACGACCAGAAGTCGAGCGAGTCGGGCGTCGCCGAATGCTCCACCGCGCTGCGTCTTTCGTCCCCGCTCATGCGGCCGACCCTATCGCGGCCGGTAGTGGATGCGCGCAGCGCGGGCGGTCCCGAATACTCACCCAATTAGTATATCTGTGAACTATTCACGAATACCTCATCGCCGTCCTCCGATCATGCCGATCAACAACGGCGATCGCTGCGCCCCAACGGGTTACCGCTCCGCGCCGGAAGTTCTGTACAAAGGATTCGAACCGACGGGCCGGGACGACGACACCGAGAGGACGCACATGACCACGCTGCAGACACTCGACCGTGGGCTACGCGCGCTCGACATCGTCGCGCAGTCGCCGTCCGGCATCTCGGTGGCCGACCTGTCCAAGGAACTCGACGTCCACCGGGCCATCTGCTATCGGATCGTCGCCACCCTCGAAGCACACTCGCTGGTCACCCGCACCACCGACGGCCGGATCCGGCTGGGCGTCGCCACCGCCGTGCTCGCTTCGCGGTTCGAACCGCAGTTCACGAGAGACGTCCAGCCCGTCCTGCACGCACTCGCCAACGAAACGCTCGCGACCGCGTTCATCTCCGCAGCCCAGGGCCCGAACTGTGTCGTGATCATGGTCGCCGAACCGGAGGGCGCCCTACTGCGGGTCGGTTACCGCGTGGGCAGCAGCCACCCGCTCGAGCGTGGCGCAGCCGGCATCGCGATCCTCGCGCGGCGCCCGGAAGCGCCCGGCGACTCCGATGCCGTCCGCCAAGCCCGCGCCGACGGCTACAGCCTCACCCGCGGGCAGCTCGAGCACGGCGCCGTCGGCATCGCGTCCGGCATCGCCCTCCCGGAGGGGGTCAGCTCGAACACCGGCCTCGAACGCAGTGTCGGCGTCGTCGCAATAGACGGGCTCGATACCGACCGGGCCGCGGACGCCGTGATGCGCACCGCCCGCGAGGTCGAGCACCTCATCAGCGTCTGACGCTTCCCCGTTCCCTCTCTCCTGCCCGTTTCGTAAGGCTGCCTCGAACCACCGTGGCACCGGTCGCACCCACACCGGTGACCACGGCGAAGACCCGCGGCGCACCGAATTCTGCCCAGCCCCTTGCCAATTCGAGCGCCGAAAGCGGTGTCACCTCCGACCGCTCGAGGATCACTGCGGTGCGGTGCGCACAGCGCGAACCGAGCGCGGGCAATCGGGTCATCCCCAGAGGCTCGGAACAGGCCACCTACCTGTTGTCCAAGCCGTACTTGACCTCGAATGTGACCGCGCTTACTCTGTCCGGAGTTCGCTCACCGATACATGGTGTGCGTTATTAGTAACTTCGCATTTCAGCGCAGTTTAGACAGACGGAGATGCAAGTCATGAGCGTGTGCCCGATCGACCACGCAGCCCTACAGAACACCGGCCGCTCCACGGCCGTGCCGGGCTGCCCGGTTTCCGCGAATGCCGCCGCCTTCGATCCCTTCACCGGCCCGTACCAGATCGATCCCGCGGCGTCGCTGCGTTGGTCGCGCGACGAGGAACCCGTGTTCTACAGCCCCGAGATCGGCTACTGGGTCGTCACCCGGTACGAGGATGTCAAGGCGGTCTTCCGCGACAACATCCTGTTTTCGCCGTCGATCGCACTCGAGAAGATCACCCCGGTCTCCGACGAGGCGACCGCGACGCTCGCCAAGTACGACTACGCGATGTCGCGCACCCTCGTGAACGAGGACGAGCCCGCGCACATGCCGCGACGCCGCGTGCTGATGGACCCGTTCACCCCCAAGGAACTCGTCCACCACGAGCCAATGGTCCGCCGGCTCACCCGCGAGTATGTCGACCGCTTCATCGAGTCCGGCAAGGCCGACCTCGTCGACGAGATGCTGTGGGGGGTCCCCCTCACCGTCGCCCTGCACTTCCTCGGTGTGCCCGAGGAGGACATGGACACGATGCGCAAGTACTCGATCGCGCACACCGTGAACACCTGGGGACGTCCGGCGCCCGAGCAGCAGGTCGCGGTGGCCGAGGCAGTCGGCAAATTCTGGCAGTACGCCGGGCAGGTGCTCGAGAAGATGCGCAAGAATCCGTCCGGACACGGCTGGATGCCGTTCGGCATCCGCATGCAGCAGGAGCAGCCCGACATCGTCACCGACTCGTACCTGCACTCGATGATGATGGCGGGAATCGTTGCGGCACACGAGACCACGGCCAATGCGTCGGCCAACGCCTTCCGCCTACTGCTCGAGAACCGCAGCGTGTGGGAGGAGATCTGCGCCGACCCGAGCCTGATCCCCAACGCCGTCGAGGAGTGTCTGCGCCACTCCGGTTCGGTCGCCGCGTGGCGCCGACTGGTCACCGCCGACACCACCATCGGTGGCATCGACATCCCCAAGGGCTCGAAGCTGCTGATCGCCACGTTGTCCGCCAACCACGACGAGCGCCACTTCGACAACGGCGACGACTTCGACATCCGGCGCGAGAACTCCAGCGATCACCTGACATTCGGGTACGGCAGCCACCAGTGCATGGGCAAGAACCTCGCCCGCATGGAGATGCAGATCTTCCTCGAAGAGTTCACCAAGCGCCTCCCGCACATGGAACTGGTCCCCGACCAGGAGTTCACCTACCTGCCCAACACGTCGTTCCGCGGGCCGGATCACGTGTGGGTGCAATGGGATCCGGAGAAGAATCCGGAGCACGCCGATCCGTCGATCCTCGAGAACCGCCAGCCGGTGAAGATCGGCGAGCCGTCGAAGACCAACATCTCGCGGAGCGTCACGGTGGACGCGATCACCCCGGCCGCCGACGGTGTCGTGCGCGTGACGTTGTCCGATCCGTCGGGCAAGCCGCTGCCCAAGTGGACTCCAGGCTCGCACGTCGATGTCGAACTCGGCGAACTGTCGCGGCAGTACTCGCTGTGCAGCGATCCGAACGACCTGTCGCACTATGAGATCGCGGTGCTCGAGGAGCCCGAGAGCCGCGGCGGCTCGCGCTACGTGCATCGCACCCTGAAGGCCGGCGACACGCTGAAGATGCGCGGACCGCGCAGCCACTTCAAGCTCGACCCCGACGCCGAGCGCTACGTCTTCATCGCGGGCGGCATCGGCATCACCCCGATCGTCGCGATGGCCGACCACGCGAAGGCCGCCGGCAAGGACTACGAGATCCATTACTGCGGACGCGATATCGCGACGATGGCGCTACTCGACCGGCTGACGGCCGACCACGCCGACAAGCTGGAGGTGCACTCCAGCACGGCGGGCAACCGGCTCGACATCCCGGCCCTGCTCGACGTCCCCGTCGACGGGACGCAGATCTACTCATGCGGCCCGCAGCGACTACTCGCCGCGCTAGCGGAAGCCACCGCGCACTGGCCGGAAGACTCCCTCCACGTCGAGCACTTCACGTCGAACCTGGCGACGCTCGACCCGGCCAACGAGCACGCGTTCGAGGTCGAACTGCGTGACTCCGGTCTGACTATCCAGGTGGCCGCAGACCAGACGGTGCTCGAAGTCCTGCGCGCGTCGAACATCGACATCCAGAGCGACTGCGAAGAGGGGCTGTGCGGATCGTGCGAAGCCCCCATCCTCGACGGCGAGGTGGATCACCGCGACATGGTGCTCACCAAAACCGAACGGGCGCAGAACAAGTCGATGATGACGTGCTGCTCGCGTGCATGCGGCACAAAGATCACCCTCGCGCTCTGACCAACCTCCCCAGAATCTCTTCAGCACCCGAAAGGATCCGTCATGGGATCTTCCAGCGTCTCCGCGCCCGCAGTACCACCGGGCTCGTCTGCGATCGACCAGCCACCCAAGTCCAGCTTCACGCGCGTCCTCACCGGCAGTATGGCCGGTGCCGTGCTCGAGTGGTACGACTTCGCGATCTACGGCATCCTCGCCGCGACCGTCCTCGGTCCGCTGTTCTTCCCTGGCGACAGCGGCGTCGCGAAGCTGCTGTTGGCCCTGGCCACGCAGGGCCTCGGCTTCGTCGCCCGCCCGTTGGGCGGCATCGTCTTCGGCCACCTCGGTGACAAGTTCGGGCGCAAGCCGATGCTGGTTGTCACGTTCCTGATGCTGGGCACCGCGACCGCGGCGATCGGCCTGCTGCCCACGTACGACCAAATCGGTATCTGGGCCACCGGCCTGCTGGTCGTTCTTCGCATGATCCAGGGCTTCGCTCTCGGCGGCGAGTTCGGTGCGGCGGTGCTGCTGGTCAGCGAGTACGGCGAGCCGAAGAAGCGCGGCTTCTGGGCATCCTGGCCACAGGCCGGCGCCCCGCTGGGTACCGTCCTCGCCACCATCGTGGTCTCGGTGATCGGATTGTTGCTGTCCGACGACGGGTTCGACCGATGGGGTTGGCGAGTCGCGTTCCTGTTCGCGATCCCGCTGCTGATCATCGGATTCTGGGTGCGCCGCGGCGTCGAGGAGTCCCCCGTCTTCAAAGCCGCCCAGGCGGCAGACCGCGCACCGGCGGCGCGGGAGCGTTCGTCCATCCTCGAGGCGCTGTCGCGCCCGCGTGAGGTCCTCACCGGCCTGGGCATGCGCCTCGGCGAGAACATCGCGTTCTACGTCTACACCGTCTTCGTCATCGCATACGCCACCACATACTTCGACTTCCACCGCGGCGACATCATCATGGCCGTCACGTTCGCGTCGCTGTGCCAGTTCGTCGGCATGATCGGCGGCGGCGCGTGGTCCGACCGAGTTGGCCGCAAGAAGGCGCTGATGGTGCCCGCGATCGTCCTTGTGGTCTGGGCGCCGGTGTTCTTCTGGCTGGTCCAGTTGGAGAGCCTGCCGATGCTGTGGCTCGGCGTCTGCGTGGGCGCCTTCTTCCACGGCATGCTCGCCGGCCCGGAGGCCGCGTGGATCACCGAACTGTTCCCCACCCGCTACCGCTACGCCGGTTCGTCGCTGGTGTTCCAGGGTTCGTCGATCATCGCGGGTGCCCCGGCGCCGTTCATCGCGGTCTGGCTGATCAAGAACTTCGGTGTCGGTACGGTGGTCGGCTATCTGGTGGTCACGATGGCGATCACGGTGATCGCCATCTCGTTCAGCCGGGAAACCAAGGGCGTGGATCTCGACGATATCGCCTGAGGCGAGACCGTTCGGTCGCCCCACACGACCTGACATCTGGGCCTCGGTCCCGCCCCGCCCGGGGTGGGACCGGGGCCCGACTCATGCGTTGTTCGAGGCACCGGTCGCGCTGGCCACCAGCATCGAAAGGGTCCCTTTCCAGCCACGCCCGCACGGTCGCCCGGTGGGACGCAAGCCATTAGTGAGCCACACCAAACAAGCCGGGAGCAGCCGATTAGGGAGCCTCCCACCGGGCACCTGGGACTCGATCCTGGCCGGGATCAAACCCTGACACCAGTCTTAAGTAGCCGATTACAGGATATTCAGGCTGGCTGTGATCCGCGGCGTTGCGTAGCGGTGTTCTCGCGGCGTCAAGTGGCACCGAGGACGCGGTAGGTCACCTAACGTCAGGGCTCCGAATGGCCCGGCCGTCCAGCAGGCGGCGGATCTCCTCGCCCGGATATGGGGTGCTCCGGCTCTCCTGCTGGAAGGCACGCGTGAATGTGGACATCGCCGCGGCGATCGGTGCGTGCCGGAAGCCCGCCCCGCCGGTGAGACCGACGCCGTAGTGGTAGAACAGCGGCAAGTCGAAAAGGTTCGCCGTGGACCGGACATGCTCGGGCTGTCGTTCCAGGTCGGTGAGAGGTACTCGCTTCACGAAGACCGGGGTTCCGGCGACCTCCAGCAGTGCCGACTTCCCACCGATACCGGCGCCGAGCGGTGCGGCCACGTCCACGAGCTCGCGCAACGCGTGATCGCTGTGCAGCGCCAGTGCCGTGGAGACGGCGCTGTGGACGTGCAGGCGCGCCGGGCGCGACATGTCGCGGGTCGTCGCCGCGTCAGATGACGAGGACGTCACTGCGTCAAGGGAATTCGCTGCGGCCTTCATGTGGGCGCCGACCTCGATTCAGCCATGGGCCACGCGGTTGTGCCGGCGGCCTCCGGAGCGGGCAGGAGGTCGGTCCGCAGGCCGCACCCGACGGCGGTCCCAGCTTGCCCCCGGAACCGCACTCTACGTCACGATCTGCAGGACTTGACGATCTATAGGACTATCGCAAGAGATGCAGTGCGCAATGCATGACAGCGCCGGCACCCGCGGACAGGGTGCCGGCGCTGTCGTCTTCGCGACCCCGGAAGCGTTGCCGGTCAGGGCTTTCCGGTGAAGACCGGGTCCTCGAAGGACCGACGTGATCGGACCCAGGAGGGGGCCAGGCCGTCCACGATCTCGTCGGTCACGGACTCGTCGAACACGACGATGCGGTCCGCGATGCGCCACTGCCCGTCGCGCCGCTCGAAGCGGTCGACGTAGCGGCACTTGATGGTTGCGCGCGACTGCGACGCCCCCGGCCGCGCCGGGGCCTGCCGCAGGTAGCACAGGCAGTACGACTCCACATTCGCCGTGTCGCCGTCGAGGTCGATCAGCACGTTGGTGATGTAGTGCAGGGACGAATCGATCGTGGCGTGCCGGGACTTCATGTCCTCGATCAGGCCGTCCACGGTGCCGACGTAGCCACCGTGGTTGTCGATCGCGTCCGGGAAGTAGCAGTCGGCCACGCGGTCGAAGTCCTTGCGGTCCACCGCCCGTGCGTAGCGGTAGAGGACCTCGGTGATCTCCTGCTTGTCGATCAGCGACATGTGCATCTCCTATCGAACGAAAACGGGCCCTGCCGATGACGCCACCGGCAGGGCCCGACCCAGCCGTACTAGTCGGCGCGGAGCTCGATGCCCTTGGTCTCCTTGACGAAGAACACCGCACCGAGGGTGAGCAGCGCGCAGAACACGAAGTAGCCGGCCGGCGCGAGTCTGTTACCGGTGATGTCGATCAGCCACGTCGCGATGAACGGCGCTGTGCCACCAAGGGCCATGTTGGTGATGTTGTTGCCCAGGGCGAGACCGCTGTAGCGGACCGACGCCTTGAGCATCTCGACGTACGTCACGTACGACGCACCGTTGACCACCGACACCGCGATGAACAGCACCGACTGCCCGAGGACCGCCTGCCAGATGCTCCCGCCCGCCATCAGCATGAACATCGGGACACCCAACACCACGGCGGCGATACTGCCGACGAACAGCACCGGCTTGCGGCCGTGGCGGTCGGCCAGGTAGCCCGCGATCGGCAGCGTGACGACACCGAGGATCAGCGCCAGGGACGTGGACAGGAACGCGACGGTGGAGGACTGCCCACCGGCCTTCTGCAGGTAGGTCGCCGCGTACACCGAGGCGATGTAGTAGCCACCGGTGATGAGCGCACCGAGGAAAATGATCTTGACGAGGGCGCCGCCGGAGCTGGTGATCAGCTCCTTGACCGGGACCTTCGCGGTCTCGCCCTTGTCCTCGAGCTCCTTGAACTGCGGGGTGTCCTCCATGTGGTTGCGGATCCAGACGCCGACCACACCGATCACGACACTGAGCAGGAACGGAATTCGCCACGCCCACGAGATGATCTGGTCGTGCGTGAACACCGAGGTGAGACCGAGCGCGATCAGCGACGCGACGAGCGAACCGAGGTAGGTGCCCGAGTTGACCATCGAGGTCTGGAAGGCGCGCCACTTGGCCGGAGCGGACTCGGACACGAAGGCGTTGGCACCGCCCAGTTCACCACCGGCCGCGAAGCCCTGGAGGCAGCGGGCCAGCACCAGGATCGCCGTCGCCCACACACCGAGCGTGATATAGGTCGGCATCAGACCCATCGCCGCGGTCGCGACGACCATCAGCAGAATCGTCCAGGAGAGGGCGTTCTTGCGGCCGTATTTGTCGCCGATGTGGCCGAAGAAGATGCCACCCGGCACGCGCAGGAAGAAGGCGACGGCGAACGTCGCGAACGTACCGAGCAGCGCGGCGGTGTCGTTCTCCGAGACGAAGAACAGCGACGCGATGATCGTGGCCATGTAGCCGTAGATACCGAAGTCGTAGTACTCGACGACGGTACCGACGATGGCGGCCCGAACCACCTTGACCGTGGACTGCTTCTGCGCGACCGGCGCGGGAGCCGGTCCGCGGACGGGCTCGGAGTTACGAGCCGCGGGCTCCACAGTGTCGTTTATTGGCATGGGTGGTCCTTTGTCAGTGTCTAGCATGCAACACGCTCGGTGCTGCGGTTGTTATTGCCGTCGATGTCATCGACTCGCCGCGCGCGGTATGTGCGGCGTTGATTCCGGCGATCCGGCCCATTGTGAGGGCGTTCGCCACGGCGTTGCCGCCGCCTACGTACCGGAGGCCGAGGATTCCGGCTCCGGCTTCTCCGGCCGCGAACAGTCCGTCGACCGGACTACCGGTCCGGTCCAGTACGGACGCGTTGCTGTCGATCTCGACGCCCGCGTGCGTGCAGACGAGCTCGGCAGGCAGCAATCGCGCGGCATAGAACGGACCCTGATCGATCGGATCCGGGTCAGCGGTGGAGCCCTTGTTCGCCAGCGTGCGATGACGGAGGAAGTCGTCGTCCACGCCGTTCGGGAGCTGCGCATTCCATCGCGTGACTGCCGCCGCGAGAGCATCGGCTGGCACACCCATCCCCCGGGCGAGTTCCGCGACGGAATCGGCCCGCAGCGTCCGTCCGGAATCAGCCTCTTCGAGAATCCGACCGGAATCCCAATCAGCATATCCGGCAGGAAGATTCAGGCGAGCCTTGTCGTCGAACACGACCCAGGCGCCACCCTCCTGTGCGTCGATGATCCCGGTCGAGACCGCGTACGACGCGTCCTCGTCCATGAACCGCCGGCCCTGGCCGTTGACGTAGATCCGCGACTTGGGCGGGAAGCCCGACTGCCAGTGGTGGTACCGCTGGAAGTAGACCGTCGGCAGCATCAGACCCCAGCCCGCACCGGCGACGGCCGCGCCGACCTGCTCGCCGAAGGCCAGGTGATCGCCCTGGCTGCCCGGGGCGGCCACGACGAACAGGGAGTCCCCGCCCCTGTTCGCGAACGGGTACAGCTGGTCGACCAGGCCCTTGTTCTGCGCGAACCCACCGCTCGCGATCACGACCGCCGACGCGCGGACCTCGATGTCGTCGGCGACGACACCGACCACCCGGCCATCCTCGATGAGCAGCGACTGCACACGGGTGTTCATGACGACCTCGACGCCGCGTTCTCGGCGCGCCTTGTCGAGCGCCTGGACCAGCCCGTAGCCCTGGTCCTTGGGCACGTGGCCGCGCCAGACGTCCTCGACACCGGCCTGACACAGGCCCGGCATGTGCGCGTTGGCCGACTCTCGTGCGGGGATCTCCACGCCCAGGCCGATGAGCCATTCGAGCGTCGGCCCGGTGTTCTCGCAGAACGCCCGAACCAGGCCCGGCTTGAGCATCCAGTGGTTGAGGTCCATGTAGTGCTGGAAGAACTTCTCCGCGGAGTCCTCGATGCCGAGGCCGCGCTGCACGCTGGTCCCGGCGGCGGTGAACAGACCCGCCGACAGTTGCGTCGAGCCGCCCAATTCGGTCTGCGACTCGAACAGCAACACCGACGCGCCCTGCTCCGAAGCGGACACGGCGGCCGCCAGTCCCGCTCCGCCGCCGCCGATCACGACGACGTCCCAGGTGTCTTCACTCATGAGAGGACCCCTCCCGTCTCGGCGACGATGCGGTGGTACAGCCCGTTGGACACCAGGCCACCGTCCACCGTCACCTCGCTGCCGTTCATGTACGTGGACCGGTCGGACAGCAGGAACAGCACCGCGTTCGTGATCTCGTCGACGGTGCCCATGCGTCCGGCCGGAATGCTGCCCAGTGAGGCCTTGATGAAGGCATCCGCTCCCCCGACGAGAGCGGTGCCGACCAGTCCGGGATGCACAGAGTTCACCCGGATGCCCCATTTCGCGAGCTGTCCCGCCGCCGACTTCGACAGCCCGGTCAGGCCCCATTTGCTCGCCGCGTACGCGGGCGAGAAATATCCGATCTGCCCGGAGATCGACGAGATGTTCACGATCGATCCACCCCCGCTCCCCCTCATCAATGGAGCGGCGGCTTTGATCCCGTAGAACGGCCCGAACAGATTGATCCGCATGGTCAGTTCCCAGACGTCGTCCGGGGTATCCATGAACTCGCGTCGACGGCTGATACCGGCGTTGTTGACCAGGCCGCCGAGTTCCCCTGCGGTGCAACGGATCTCGTCGATCACGCGGGTCCACCCGGCAGAGTCCGCGACGTCGAGTTCGTGCGCCGACGCACTGCCGCCGGCGGCCTCGATCTCGGTGAGCACCGCGGAGGTGTCCGCGACGTCGGCCAGACACACGTGCACACCGCGCTCGGCGAGCGCCTTGGCGTGGTTGGCCCCCATGCCGGCCGCAGCGCCGGTGACGAGCACGACGCCCGGGTAGGCGATGGACTCAGACATGCCGCGAACCACCGTCGACAGCGATGGAGTGCCCGGTCACGTAGCGGGCGCTGTCCGAGAGCAGGAACAGCAGCGGGCCGAAGACCTCTTCCGGCGAGCCGATGCGGTGCAGGGGTACGACGTTCAGTGCGTGCTCGAGCGCGGCAGGGTCCTCGCGGACCCAGCGGGTCATCTCGGTGTCGATATAGCCGGGTGCGATCGCGTTGACGCGAATTCCCTTGTCGCCGAGCTCGACCGCGAGCGACTCGGTGAGGTGCGCGACAGCGGCCTTGGACGTGCAGTACGCGCCGCGGCCGCGCCGGACGCGCAGCGCCGACACCGACGACATGTTCACGATCGCACTGCCCGGGGCCATGTGTCGCGCCGCCGCCTGCGAACCGAACAGCACGCCCTCGACGTTGACGTCGAGCACCGCGGCGATCTGCTCCGGGGAGATCTCCTCGACCAGGGCGAACGGGAAGATGCCCGCGTTGTTGATCCAGAAGTCGATGCGGCCGAACTCCCGCAGCGCCGTCTGTGCGAGGGCCTCGTGCTCGTCAGCCTTGGTCACGTCGACGCGGGCACCGACGACGCGGCCCGGCGTATCGGCGAGCGAGTTCGCGGCGAGTGCGTCGGCTATCTCCTGCGCGGTCGCGGCCATCTGCTCTTCGTTGATGTCGGCGCCCACGACGTGCACGCCGCGGGTCGCGAGACCGGCGGCGAAGGCCGCGCCCATGCCGCGGGCGGCGCCGGTGACGACGGCGACCTTGCCAGCCATCTCCGGGTACAGCGCCGTCATCTGCGACGCGTCGGTGCGGCCGGGATTCTGGGTGTCGGCGGTGTCGGTCATGATCGGGTGTTTTCCTCCAAAAGCAATGTTCTGCATAAGATTCGAGGCTCTCGTTTGTCGAGGCTCGCGGTGACGAGATGGTCAGGCCGGTCGGCTCTGATCGTCCCGGCGGACGGACCGGCGCGCGATGCGCCACTGGTCGTCCTCTCGCACCACACGGTCGGTGACGGTCGTGAACCGCACGAGGCGGGACTCGCCGCCGATCCGTGTCGCGACGATCTGCAGGTAGGCGCGAACCTCGAGTTCGTCCTCGCCGGCGCGGTCGACGACGATGTTGGTGAGCACGTGCCGGTGCGCCTCCCCTGCCGCGGACGCGTTCGTGAAGAACCTGTTCGCGAACTCGGTGAGCGCGACCGTCCCCACGACCGGTTCCGGATAGCTGGGCGAGTGGAACTCGCCCTCCGCCGTGAAGGTGGCCGCCCACGCCGCGGCTGAGCCTTCGTCGATGAGGTGGCTCTGACGACCGTACAGCTGGTGAATCTCCATGAATGCCGCCGCACCGATGTCGGCAGCGGCATTGATACCCGTCCCGGTCATAAAACGAACTCCTCGGTCACTCTCCGGTGCATCCATCGGGATTGCACCGCCTCGCCATGTGTGCGATAATCGGACGCATAGTGCGATTAAGGTGAAGAGTAGGTGACTCGCCTCACATACGTCAAGGGAGGGATGCATGACATCGATCCGATCCGATGCGAAAACGAGCGAAACCCCTGGAAGGACCAGCGGTATCCAACTCGATTCGCGGATGTCGAAAACGCTGCACCATGGGCTCGAAATCCTCGAGTTGCTGACGCAGCACAAGTACGGGCTGACGATCACCGAGATCGCGGCCGGAGTCGGCGTGCATCGGACCGTCGCGGACCGTCTCGTACGCACCCTGGAGGCACACCGCCTGTGCCGACGCACCGAGAACAAGCGCATCCTGCCGGGCTCCGGGCTCATCTCGCTCGCGGGTTCGGTAGAGCAGGATCTGCGTGAACTCGCGCGACCGGTACTCGAGGAGCTCGCGGACGCTGTCGAGGCGACCGCGCACCTCGCGGTCCGGGAGGGCGAGGACGCGGTCCGCGCCATGATGGTCATCGAACCGCGGAACTCGCGCGCTCACGTCGGCTTCCACCCGGGTCAGGTCGATCCGATCAACCGCGGGTCGGCGGGTCTGGCGATGCTCGCGGCCCTACCGCCGCGCGAAGGGGAACGCCCCGAGGTCACCCACGCACGCGAGCGCGGGTTCGCGGTGACGACCGGGGAGGTGACTCACTCGATCACGGGCATCTCGGCCGCCGTGCCGAACCGGCGCCCCGCAGACCTCGTCAGCATCGGTGTCTCGGTGTTCGACTCGTCGGACGAGCAGAAGCTGGGCGCGGCCGTCATGGACGCGGCCCGGCGATTGGGAGCACTGCTGCTCCGCTGACCAGCGCGGTGCGGGTCAGCGAGAATCCCTGGCCCGCACCGCGAGACGGGCACCGAAACACATGGCGCGCCGCCCACGCGAACCGACCCCCGCGCCGCAGGTACCCGAATGTGCTGTCGCAGTGGCGCACCGAGGCGATGCTGCGCGACCGGCTCAGCGAACTGGGTGGCGATGTCGAATTCGGTTGCCGTCTCATGGATTTCGAGCAGGTGTACAGCCGAGGGGATTCAGAGCGTGCCATCGGCCCTGACCGGTGGGCTACGATATGAGGCGATGACTACCGGGACGGCGTTGCGCCACACACGGATGGGTTACCCGGTGCTCTTCTGAGCGCCGCGCGGGCCGGTGCTGGCCCGCTTTACGATCGAGGATCCTGCGGTATTGCGCGGGCTCCGCCTTCGTCGTGTTGATCACAGGACATCAACTACGACAGAAGGATTCACGATGACTACAACGCACGGTATGTCGGTCGACATTCGGACACCCGATGGTGTCGCCGACGCGTACGTCGCCTACCCCGACGATGGCGCCGCCCATCCGGGAGTGCTGGTGATTCAGGACGGTTTCGGACTACGGCCCAGCCTGCGGTCGCTGGCCGATCGTATTGCCGCCCACGGCTACACCGTCCTGATCCCGAACGCCTATTACCGGCACGGACGTGCACCGGTAATCGAGCTACCGGACTTCATCGACCCGGCGCAGCGGCCGGAGATCTTCCAACAGGTCATCCCGATGATCCGCGAGCTCACACCGGAACTTCTACGCTCCGATGCCGCCGCCTACCTCGAATGGCTCGCAGCGTCGCCGCAGGTCGCCGCGGGGAATGTCGGCCTCACCGGCTACTGCATGGGTGCCCGGCTTGCGGTGCTGACCGCCGCGATGTTCCCCGATCGGGTGGCGGCGGTGGCCGGATTCCATGGCGGACCGCTCGTCACCGGCACTCCGGACAGTCCGCACCTGACCGTCGGAAACATCACCGCGGAGCTGTATTTCGCGCACGCCGGCGAGGATCAGCACATGACTCCGGAACACATCGCCCAGTTCGACAAGGCACTCGATGCCGCCGGCGTCCGCCACCGCACCGAGGTCTACGCGGGGGCCCAACACGGCTACACCCAGGCCGACACCTCCGCCCACGACCCCGAGGCCGCCGAACGGCACTACCGCGAACTGCTGGCCCTGTTCGACCGCAATCTGCGACAGTAGCTGAGGAAATCCAAGCTGGATCCGGAGGGGCGCCAAACCAGGCTGGACCCATGTGCCGCCCCACCGACCCACTGATTCAGTGAAGTCATTATTCACCGTTGTGTTCCGCAGGTGTGCGGTCCGTCAGCGCGTTTCGAGATCAGTTTCGGTGGCGGATTGAACGGCCATGATGGCCTGCCAGGGGGTGGCGTCGAAGATGAGCCTAATCGCGGCGATGCGTCCGTCGTGGACGCGAAAATGCTCGGCTGTGTGCTGAATTCCGGCAGGCGAGTTCGTGTGGAGGTCGTAGACGAGTACGGCGTCGGTATCGCTGTACAGCTCGCTGACCATATCGATGTGGTCGATGATCTGGATGAGCTGTTCGATGCCGGCGAGATGTCCGGTCGGGCTGGTGGATTCGATGAAAGGGCTGCGGAAAGAGAAGTTCTGGCCGAGTTGCGCGGCGGCAGTAGGGATATCGCCACGGAAGCGGGCTCGATGATATGCCTGGACGGTTTCTCGGGTCGGTGAGGTGGTGGTCATCGTGTCTCCCGTGCGGCTGGTTCAAAGGGCTGGTCGGCTGGTGTCATCGAGGTATTGCTGGATCCCGCGCTGGTTGTCGACGACTCGCAGACACAGGTGGCGCAGTTGAGCGAGTTCGTCGGGGGTGAATCCGGCGAAGATGGCCGACATAGCCCGGCCGGTCGGCTGACGGAACGACTCCAGCCATTCGTGTCCGGCGCTGGTGATCGCCACGCGCACCGCGCGGCGATCTTGCCGATCCGGGACGCGTTCGGCCAGGCCGTTGCCAGCGAGTGTGTCCACCAGACCGGTGACATTGCGTGAACTAACTCCGCAGGCACGTGCGAGATCCCCGATGCTCAGATCGTGGTCGGACACCGCGAGGCGGCCCAGCACGTCCAAGGCCCCCGTGCTCAGTCCGCGGGCGCCCGTGCCCTTGGACCGCAGCCGGTCGACAGCCTGCCATGCCGATCGAAGAGCTGCGGCCGCTTCCAGCGAGCCGACGTCGCTTCCGGTTGCAAGTACCTGCATCGATTGTCGGACGCCAGGGTCGTACAGCAGGCCATCCTCATCACGTGCCATCCCAGGGGCAGAATTATGTACGTCATTCATAATGAATGACTACCTTAATATGTCGGGTCGAGCGAGGACAACCCGGCGAAGATCCCTTGGCCAAGCCACGCCTCGAGCATCGACCGCCACCTCATATCGCGAGATCACCGCCACTCATCGCTGCGAGTCACACAGGTTTCCGCAGGACGGATCTGTCAAGGTTGCCGTGTACGCACCAACGTCAACCTGTCAGGGATTCGCAATACACTCCACACCATGCGCATCGGCTATGGGCGAGTCTCCACCCGCGACCAGCACCCGAAGCCCTGCACGACGCACTTACCGCAGCCGGATGCGAACAGATATTCATCGACAAGGCATCCGACAAACTCGCCTCCCAGCCCGAGCTGAGCAAGGCGCGGCTGGTGGCCAACCGGCCCTGAGACCAACTGGTGGTGACCAAACCCGACCGGCTCGGCCGCTCCCTCGAGCGCCTGAGTCCGCGAAACACACCCCACAACGATTCCCAAGGGCCGCAGGCGAATCGGGCGAGCGTGACCGGTCCCCCGGCTGCGGGTCGCACGTTCCTGACCTACAGCGCCAACAGCAACAGCAACAGCAAACGAGTGTGGCCCGAGGTCGGTGGTTACTGCTCGAGGCCGGGGACCCATCCGGATACGGACGATCGAAAACCCTTGCCGTGCTGGACGAATACTCCGACCTCGAAACCACGTGGATCGCCCTGAACCCAGGGCGATCCACGTGGCGTTTCAGTAGGCGCGGGAGAAGATCACCCGCTTGCCGTAGACGGCCGGGGCGTCGCAACGCACGCACCGGCCCGCTTCCGGCGGCCCGTCCAGCGGCACACATCGCGGCGTAGCCGCCGACATGGCCTTGATGTCGTCCTCACAAGCCGGCTGCCCGCAATGCAGCGCTCGCACCCATCCCGACGCAACCCCGGACTCGAACGCGGCCCAGTCCTCGACATCGGCGGTGTGGGTATCGCGGAACTCGGTGGCCCGAGCCAGCAGGAACGCCTGAAACTCTGCGAGAATGCCTGGCATGAGGTGCGGCAACGTATCCAACTGCACCGACTGCTTACCGTGATCGCCCAGACGCCGCACCAACACTGCGGTCCCGGCCGCGAGGTCACGTGGCCCCAACTCGACCCGGACCGGCACTCCCTTGAGTTCCCAATCGTTGAATTTGAATCCCGGGCTGAGCTGGTCGCGGTCATCGACATGCACCCGAACACCAGCACCGCGCAGACTCCCGGCCAGCGCATGCGCGGCCGCCACCACATCCGCGCTGTCGCCACGGGTGATCGGCACGATCACCACCTGATGCGGCGCCAGCAGGGGCGGCAGCACCAGGCCGCGATCATCACCGTGGGTCATCACGATCCCGCCGAGCATTCGGGTACTCATACCCCAGGACGTGGTGTGGCACAACTCTTCTCGCCCGTCCACGCTGGCGTAGCGGATACCGAACGCTGTCGCGAAGTTGGTCCCCATGTAATGCGATGTACCGGCCTGCAAAGCCTTGCCGTCACGCATCATCGACTCGATAGTCACCGTGGCGACCGCGCCCGCGAACCTCTCACCGGCGGTCTTCTCACCCACCACCACCGGCATCGCCGCGTACTCGCGCGCCACTTCCTGGTAGATGTCGAGCGCGAGCATCATCTCCGTGCGCGCCTGCTGCTCATCAACGTGCGCTGTGTGGCCTTCCTGCCACAGAAATTCGGTGGTGCGCAAGAACATTCGGGGGCGCATCTCCCACCGGACCACATTGGCCCACTGGTTCAGTAGCATCGGCAGATCGCGATGCGAGGAAATCCACTTGGCCATCATCTCCCCGATGATGGTTTCCGACGTCGGCCGCACCACCAGCGGTTCTTCGAGCTCTTTGCCGCCCGCGTGGGTCACCACGGCCAGTTCAGGAGCGAACCCGTCGACGTGATCGGCCTCGCGCTCGAGGTAGCTCTGCGGAATCAGCAACGGAAAGTACGCGTTCTCGTGCCCGGTGGCCTTGATCCGCGCATCCAGCTCGGCTTGCAATAACTCCCACACGCGATAGCCATACGGTCGGATAACCATCGTGCCCTTGGCCGGACCCCGATCGACGAGGCCGGCCTTCACAACCAACTCGTTGTACCAGGAAGTGAAATCCTCACTCTGGGCGGTTACACCGCGCTCATCGCGTGCCATGCCACCAGGCTAGTGCCCCAGCGGGCGGCGTAGTGACCTGCCTCATCAAGCCTCCGCCCCAACGCACCGAAGAGGCGAGTGCTCTGATACCCGTCTCACCCCAGCCGTGCCGCTTTACGCCGCCCTGATCAACATCGGAAATGTATCCCATTGTGCCGCAATCGGTTGAACCTCTATTTCGACTCGAATTGTTGGTTCCGTTACGGAAGTGCCAGAGCTACATTCCGCGTACGCATTTCCGCGTAACCAAAAGAAACGAGCCGATGGCCGACGAATACCCCTGTAACCGTGAGCGCAACACCCGAATGCACCAGCAGGCACGCCGATTCCAATGAGTGGGTCGCCCGCATCGAGTTCGTAAGGATTCCGATTGCCACCAGCACGGCCGAATGCGAGCATCTTCCGGCACAGGCATCCCACAGGTTCGCCACGCAGCCCGCCGTCTTCGACGAGGAAAACCTCGTGTCGTCGACCGAGTTGCCGCAGCGCCGATGCTTCCAAACCAGCCATGCACGCGCGTCATCGTCGACGTCACTCGTGGCTGTCTGTGAGGTAATCCGCGACGCTGGGGCCGCTGACACGCCGAGGTCCTCCGCGTGCCGGGCGCCGCTCGACGAACGTGACCGTCTCGTCGAGCGGCGCACGCCCCGTACGGGAGTAACCGACTGTGACGTCCTCGAATCCAATCGACATGCCACAGAAGAGAATCAGCCCGTCCGGTGGTGACACGATCTCCGCAACGGTCTTGCGGTACACAGACCACGCCATTTGCAGGCAACTGTGGAGCCCTTCGGCGCGGAGCAGCAGCATGACGGTCTGCAGATACATGCCGACGTCGGCCCATTGAGGTGGGCCCAGGTCGCGGTCGATGTAGCAGAACAGGGCGGCGGGTGCGCCGAAAAAGTCCCAGTTCGCGGCGGCTGCTCGCTGGCGAGCCGCCATGTCCTCGCGCGAAATACCGAGTTCGCCGTAACGCTCCTTGCCGAAGGCGACTCGGCGCTCGCTGTACGGGGGTTTCAGTACAGGTGGGTACATCTCGTATTCCCGCTCGTCCCAGGGGTCGCCTGCGGCCACGCGCGCGCCTGCGAGCTTCTTCAGCTCGGCCAGCGGCGTGCCAGTCAGTACGTAGGAGTTCCACGGCTGCAGGTTCGATCCGGACGGTGACCAAGCCGCGGCGGAGAGCACGCGCTCCAGCACTTCCCTCGGGACTTGCTGGCTGGTGAATCCGCGCACCGCCCGTCGGCTCATGACCGCCTCATAGATGTCCAAGATCGCCTACCTCTCGGGTCTACTCTGCTCTCCATGCCTGCGTCCGTTGGGCTCACGGGAGTGGCATTCGATGTCATGTCGTTCGGTTCCATTCGGCGGACGGGTGCGAATGCGTCAGCCACGCGGAGCCTTTCGCTCCTGAGGCGCAGCCGGCATTGTGCGCCAGCCAATTCCTGAAGGGGGTCTAGAAGTCGACCACCGGCTCATCGTCGAAGGATGGCGAATTCGACACGTCGACAATGACTTGTGTCCCGGTCAGGATTTCAGCGAGTCCCTCTTTCGTCAGGATGTTGACACCCGTCTTCGGTGACGCCGCTGAATTCCCGACGCAAGACACTAGTTCGGCCCTGACCAACACGCGGTCAGTATTCCCACCAGGCCGGTACCCAACGAAAGACGTCGCCGGCAACCGCCACCCGGCCGACGGATGGGAACGACAGGTGAGTGGCCACCAGCGGCTCGCCGGTCGCCGCCAGCTCCCGCAAAAGATCGACCCGGACGCGGGCCGCCGCCTCGGGGTCGTGTTCGAAGCCGTTGATCCACTCGGGGCTGTCGAACCCGACCGCGAACACGGCGTCGCCGGCGAACGTCAGCCGGTCGCCGCCGGATGCCAGGCGGACCACGCTGTGCCCAGGCGTGTGGCCGCCGGTGCGACTGACGAGCACCCCCGGCGCCACCTCGTACTCCGCCTCGAACGGCCGCAGCTGGCTGCGGTACTCGTCCAAGAACCGCGAGGCGGCCGACCGAAGCGCGTCCACCACCGGCGGCGGAATGGAGGTCCGGGAGAAATCGGGCGACGCCCAGAACTCGGCCTCGGCGGCCGCCAGGTGGACCCGCAGGTCCGGACGCAGCCGGCCCCTCAGCCCGTCGGCGAGCAGCCCGCCAACGTGGTCCATGTGCAAGTGGGTGAGCACCACGTCGGTCACGGACGCGGGATCGATGCCGGCGGCCTCCAGTCGGTGGGCCAACTGCCCGGCCCGCGGGAAGTCCGGGTACTCCACCCCTAGCCCAGCGTCGATGAGTACGGTCCGATCGCCGCTACGCACCACGACCACGTTCAGCGGCCACTCGAGCACGTCCGGCGGCAGGAACATGTCGTCCAGCCAGGCCGCCAGGTCAGCCGGGTCGGCGTTGGTGGCCAACGTCGTGGCAGATATCGGTAGCACCCCATCGCTGATCACCAGCACGTCGATCTCGCCGACCTGCAGTGCGTAGCGCGACGGAACCAACTCGTCGGGCCCCTGACCACCGAGTTGTGCGGTGTTGTCCAAGCTCATGTTTGTCTCCTGTCGAGTTCATACGCGCATGGGATGCGCCGAAATATCGGCTGCATGATGAGCAACGATCGGAGAGAGATTCACACGCATGGAACGCAGCGTGACACCGTGGCAAACGTACATCACACCCGCGGAAGCCGCCGAGGTGCTCGGCGTCACCCGCCGCACCGTCACCAACATGGTGGCAGACGGATGCCTACCGGCATATCGGCTCGGACTACGCCTCACCGGCTGCGCCTGGATGAAGTAGAGGCAGCCCTGCAACCCGTCAACCAACCCGCATAGCCGCGTAGGCGCGGCCGGGTGCTCGGCATCGCATCGGCACTGCCAGCCGCCACCGTGGCCGACCTCGACGCCGACCGGTACCTGCTCAACGTCGCCAACGGCACGCTGGATTTGCGCATGATGGAACTGCGCGAGCATGACCCGCCGGACCGCATCACCAGGTGACATGCGGCGCGTACAACCCGAAAGCGCCAGCGGGCAATGCTTTTCAGCGGTTTACCGGTCAGGCGGTGAGCAATCCGCTACGGACGGGGCGCCCGCAAGTGGCGTCGCTGTTCGAGTTCTTTGGTGCTTACCGGAATCAGCATCGGCTGGCCGGGCGCGCAGAACATCGTCACCACGAAGATGGATTCGGCATCGTCGAGGTTGTTCCCATCCTGGTAGTGGATGACATCCCCACCAGGCTCCCAGAACGTCTCACCCGCCGCGATCACCCGCTGCGGCTCACCCTCCAGCTCGAAGAGCATCTCGCCCTTGATGACATAGCCGTATGCCGGACCGGAATGCCGATGCGGCGGTGACCCCGCACACCCAGGGGCCAGAGTGACCAGGATCGTCATAGCTTCAGCGCCGTCCGGGATTTGCGGCGCTCCCGCAACTGACCCGATCACTTCGATCTTGGGAGGGGCCGTCGTTGCGTCCGGGTTCTCGAGATGATGCGTATGCTCTGTGGTCACGGTTCTTCCCTTCGTACCAACTGCGTACCGAGTAGTCGCCGTCGCGGACCGCAACGCGGATAGGTGAGGTCCCGTCGTGCTCTGTCCATTCATCACGAGGTTCTACACATCGACGCCGATAATGCGGCAATAACCACATCCGCGGAAACAAAAACCACACGCCGAACCGATCTTATCGGATCACCTCCGAAACCATCGAAGAAATCGCTCGCTACCAGGGCAGATGTGCGTGACGGTGGCCAGATGCGCAGCCTTCCATGAGCGCCGCGAGCAGCTGGTAGCCAGCCGCAGGTCGCTGTAGCCGATTCCAGTGCGTCGAGCCCACACCGACTACTCGGGCTGTTTTGAGCAGCGCGCGGCTGACCACCCGAACCGCCGGGCCCTGGAGAACTCACTTACGGGCCGGAGGTGAGTGCCCTGTCGATACCCAGCGTGGCAATCAGATCTTCGTGCAGTTCGAACCAAACTCGGTGGGCGGAATCGTGTTTGGTGCCGGTAACCATCTCGGGATTGTCGGCGGCCAGGGAGAGGGCCGCGGCGAACCGAGTGTCGTAACCGGAGAACCGGGCGAGTCGTTCGGTGAGCTGAATCGTCAGCGGAACCAATTCCTCTGCGAGGCTTTCCAGTTCGGCCAGGATCGACCGGTCCCGCTGCGCGTCGCTGTGGTCGTTCTCTGTCATGCTGCCATCGGGAAGGATGGTCAGCTGCCAGGCGGTGCAGGCCTGCACCAACCGTGCGTTGAGCGGGAGAAACATGCGATAGACGTCTTCCGCGAACGCTTTTGCCCCGCACTCGGAAAGCTCGTCGGCGAGTAGCCGCTCATTCTCCGCACGCCCGCTCGCGGTGAGCGACCACCCTGCGTCCGCACCGAAACGGAAGCGGCTGATCCAACCACACTCTCGGAAGTTCCGTACATGCGACTCGGCGAGGCCGACAGGCATTCCATATCTATCGGCCACCGCTTGCGTATCAACGAACCCGCCGAGGCGGATTGCGTGCAACGCGAGCACCGAACTGCGTGAAACGTGCGTCATACCGGACCTTTCTTTCGTGTCGAGCAGCCATGCCTGGTGAAGCGACATCAACGTTGGGTTGAGCGAACGGCATGAACGTGTCCATTGGTCCCATCGACCGAGATAGTCCGATGATTCGCCAGGGCGTCCATCGCTCCCTTGGCCGCCACCACGGCTGGAATCCCGTACTCGCGGGCGACGATTGCCGCGTGGGACAGGATTCCCCCGATTTCGGTCACCACCGCGGCGGCAACGCCGAAAAGCACTGTCCACGACGGATCGGTCGTGTGACAGACGATGACATCGCCCGGCCGAACCGTGTCGAAGTCGTCAACACTGTGCACCAGCCGGACCGGACCGGCGACAACACCACGGCTGGCCGGGGCGCCGGTGACGATCGGCGCTTCTGGCATCTTGGTTCCTCCTGTCCGCCGCGCCACGACGATTCGGCCCGTCACCGCTGCGTGGTAGCCGCATGGCGCTCTGCGACGCGGGTGGCGAATCGTTGCTGCGCGGCCTGCCTGGAGACACCGAGGTGGGCGCCGATTTCCGCCCAGGGCATGCCGGCGTGCCGGGCTTGGTCCACAAAATAGTCGAGCAGTTGATCGGCCAGCCGCAACCAGTGCGCAGCGTGAATCACCGCTGCCACCAACTGATCCAGGCTGCTATCGGGGTGGGCCCGCTCGATCGCGGCGATCACGTCGCGCAGTGGCACCTGTCGATCCATGCGTCAACCATAGGTTGACGATCCGGTCATCGTCAACTATTAGTTGACGGCATGACGATAGTTCGTGGATAACTTTCGCCGACAACGGATCGATACAGGAGTCGCACATGGAAGCTCTCGAGAACGCCGCTCACCATCACGCCACGACGCCAGGCAGGCGGGCGGCGGTCATCGGCGCCGGTATCGCCGGTTTGGCCGCCGCGTTGCGGCTGTATCAGCAAGGCTGGGACGTCGTCGTGGTCGAGCGCGCGCCGACTCGTCGCAGTAGCGGTTACCTGGTGAACCTGCACGGACCCGGATACGCCGCCGCCGAGCGGCTCGGGCTCATACCGGCGCTGGCTCCGCGCGATATCGGGTTCTTCACCTCAGTCCTCGTCCACGCGGACGGCCGGGAGAAGTTCAGGATTCCGGCCGCTGTCACCGAGGCTGCTGTCGGGAACCAGGCACTGAGCCTGTTCCGCGGCGACTTGGAGTCGGCGCTGTACGACGCGGTGGCCGACCTCGTCGACATTCGTTTCGGCACCACTGTGCAGGCCGTCGCCCAGACCTCCGAGGAAGTCGTGGTCACCCTCAGTGATGGCACCCGCCTGCAAACCGAACTCCTCGTCGGCGCCGACGGCGTGCATTCTCGAGTCCGCGAGCTCGTATTCGGCGCCGAGCCCGAGTATTTCGTGGACCTGGGTCACATGGTCGGCGCATTTCCGCTGGAAACAGTTCCCGAGCACGTACAGGAAGGCGTCAGCACCACCTTTATCGGCCCCGGACGCACAGCCGCGGTGATGAACTTGGGACCGGAACGGTCCTCGGCGTTCTTCACCTACCGCTGCCCCGACCCGGCCGCCGAACTGGCTCTCGGCGCCGCACCCGCGCTCACCCGAGCGTTCGGGGATCTCGGAGGCGGTGTCGCCGACGCCCTGTACCAACTCGAGGCCGACCCCGACACCGCCTACTTCGACTCGGTGGGCCAAATCGTGATGGACCGCTGGAGTCACGACCGAATCGTCCTGCTCGGCGACGCAGCATGGTGCGTAACGGTATTCGCCGGTTACGGTGCCGCCCTCGCCCTCGACGGTGCCGACCGGCTCGGTACCGCGCTAGCGGCGCACGGCGATGACATTCCCACCGCTCTCGACACCTGGGAGACGTCGTTGCGCCCGGAAGTACACAAACGACAAGCGCTGGCCCAGAAAGGAATCAGCCGATTCGCCCCGCCGTCACGCACACATGTGTGGGCCGGCGAACTGATGCTCCGCGCCATCCAGCTCCCCGGCATCCGCGGCCTGGTCCGGCGCTCCATCCAACGCGCCAACAACTAGTCGGGTGCCAATTTCGGCGACTGAACACCGCGAGTCCGACGCATAGCAAAGGCACTGCCCCAGGCATCTCTCACGAACGCACGATTATGCCGTTGAGCGCTCTCGCTCATGCCGAATGCAGGTTGCCGAAGGCGCACCGCGGTCAAGGCTGAGAGGTGTTCTCGCCGTGGCCGGTTCCCGTTGGGAGGTTGGCTGCGATGCCTTTGAGCACACGGTCGAGGCCGTATCGGAAGCGCTCTTCGGGAGGCAGGTGCGGAACCTGCGATTCTCTGATCGAGCGGGTGAACATGGGATACTGCTCGGTGGAAATGATCTGAGCGACATACGGTCCGACGTAACCGCTCATCCATTCGGCCATATCCATGCCGGTGGCCCGAGCCTGGTCGAGCCAGCCGATTTCCCGTTGGACCGCGCCGTAGGTGTAGTCACTCACCATCCCGGCGAGACTGGCGATTTCATCGACGTCCAATCCGAACCCATCGAGGGTCGTCATCGCGAATTCCACCACCTCCAGGGAGTTCGGGCCCAGTGTGGGCCGCCTGTTGGCGAGGGCGACCCACCAGGGGTGACGCAAGCCCACCATCCGCGTCTGCTCGGCGACCAGGGAGAGGTCTCGGCGCCAGTCTCCGCTCGATGCGGCCGGAAGGTCGATCTCGCCCATGACGGCGTCGATCATGAGGTCGATCAGGTCGTCACGACTTGCCACGTATCTGTACAGCGACATGGCGCCGGTGCCGAGTTCCAAGGCGATCCGGCGCATCGTGACCGCCTCCATCCCCTCGCCGTCGGCGACCTGGACAGCAGCGGTGGTCACCTCGGCGCGGCTGCGGCGCGGTCGTCGTCCCGGCCCGGTGCGCTCCAACTGCTCCGGCCGCATCCAGATCGTCATGTTCTCGTGGCTCGGCATAGCCCTCCTCTCAATTGCGTACATCGTACTTGAAATGAATTCCTATTTTGAGTACGTTGTACCCGAAATGGTCCCGACGAAGGAAAGGACACAGCGTGGATGCTCGACCAACCCTGAGCGACCCCGATGACAAGGTCCGGGCATGGCAGGTGGCTGTCGAATTCGCCGAACGCTTGCAGGGCGTCGACGATGCCGACGGATACGACGCCGCCTTCGCGGCGGACATCGTGTGGGGCAGCCCCTATGGGGCGAGCGTGGCGGGATACGCCGAGATCAACGCGATCCATCGCCGTCTGGTGTCGGCGAAGGTGGCTCCGCCGTCCCGGTTCGAGGTGGTCTCGGCCGTCGCTCCCGCGCCTGGAGTAGTGGTGACGCAGATCCGCAGGCGCGCAATCGATTCCGGCGGATTCTCGGAGATGGCGTTGTATGTCCTGGTCGAGCGCACCGGACGATGGTGGCTGGCCGCGGCGCAGAACACTCCCATCGGCGGCCCGCCACTACAAACCACAGACCCTGCCTGATCCGCCCTTGGAGGATTTCCATGACCAACACGACCGACACCATCGAGACGGCAGTGATCATCGGCAGCACTCGCGACGGTCGGTTCGGCCCGGTCGTCGCCGACTGGATCGCCGGACACATCGCCGCGCGCGAGGACATGACCGTAGACGTGATCGACCTCGTTCAGACGCCCCTGCCGACCGTCTTCCCGGCGTTCGGGCAGGGCCCCTCCGACGAGGTCGTAGCACAGCTGGGCGCGGTATCGCCGCGGTTGGCCCGGGCCGACGCCTTCGTGATCGTCACACCTGAGTACAACCACAGCTTTCCCGCTCCGCTGAAAAACCTCCTCGACTGGCACAACGAGCAGTGGCACGCCAAGCCGGTCAGCTTCGTCTCCTACGGTGGCCTCGCGGGCGGGGTGCGCGCCGTCGAGCATCTGCGTGTCGTGCTCGCGGAGCTACACGCGGTCACGATCCGTAACACCGTCAGCTTCCACAACTACGGCGAGGTCTTCGGTACCGACGGAAAACCGTCCGACCCAGGGCCCGACGTAGCGGCAAAAGCGATGCTCGACCAGCTCACCTGGTGGGGGCAGTCATTGCGTCAGGCCAGAAGCGTACTTCCGTATGCCGTCTGACATCGCGCCGCCACACCTACCCGAACCGCTGACCGCACAGCCCATATCCCCCCATCGCGGCAAGTCGGCCTTGATCGAAAGCGAACACCGATGCCAACCAATCCCATCGAACGGGCCACCGACATTTTGGTCCGTCCCCTGTCCCTGGGAAGTCTCACGCTGCCCAACCGTGTCGTGATGGCACCGATGACGCGCGAGTTCTCCCCAGCAGGGGTGCCAGGCGACGACGTAGCGCAGTACTATGCCCGGCGGGCAGCCGCCGGTGTCGGTCTGATCATCACCGAGGGCACCTACATCGGCCACGACTCAGCCGGCAGCAGTGCGCGCGTCCCGCACTTCTACGGCGATGAGGCGCTGGCAGGCTGGTCGGCCGTGGCCGAGGCCGTCCATCGGTCCGGTGGCCGGATCATGCCGCAGTTGTGGCACGTCGGCATGGATCGCGCCATCGGCAACCCGCCGGTCCCCGCCGCCCCGCGCATCGGTCCGTCCGGCATCGCTCTGGACGGCACGAACTCTGGTCTGGCAATGACCCAGGCCGACATCGACAACGTGGTTGCCGCTTACGCCACCGCCGCGGCGCGGGCCGAAGCGCTCGGCTTCGACGGCGTCGAGATCCACGGTGCCCACGGCTATCTGATCGACCAGTTCCTGTGGGCCTACACCAACCGGCGCACCGACACCTACGGCGGCGACATCGTCGGCCGTACCCGGTTCGCCGCGCAGATCGTGGCCGCGTGCCGAGCCACCGTCTCCGACGACTTCCCCATCTGCTTCCGCTTGTCCCAGTGGAAGGTGAACCACTACCAGGCGCGGATCGTCGAGACACCGCAAGAACTGGAAACAATGCTCGGCCTGCTGACCGACGCGGGCACCGACGTCTTCCACTGCTCCACCCGGCGGTTCCAATTGCCAGAATTCGAGGGTTCCGAACTCAACCTGGCGGGATGGGCAAAGAAGCTCTCCGGCAAACCCGCCATCAGCGTCGGATCGGTAGGCCTCAGCAACGAGTTCCCCCAGATGTCACCGGGTGCAGCCACCGGCATCGGCGAGCTGCTCGATCGCATGGAACGCGACGAATTCGACCTGGTGGCGGTCGGCAGGGCTCTGCTGGGAGACCCCGACTGGCTGCCGAAGGTCCTCACAGGACACAGCGACAGGCTCATCCCCTTCCATGGGGGCCTACTCGGCAATCTCCACTGATCCGGCCGCGAAGATCTCCCATTATCTTCTTCGCAGCCCTTGATCGAGGGCCACGGTCGCCAGGCCCCTGTCATATGTTCTCGAGACGCTGAACGAGAGCCGCGATCCGCCGTGCACGTAGTGCTGGTGCGGCGGTGATGACAGGCAGCAGAAGTGAGTACCGTTGTCCCGAGCCCAGATTCGTGAACCCCGCGGCTGCTCGTGGGGACGAGGCAAGCGCGGCGTGGAGATCGTAGGGAACCTCAACGGTAGCGGCCCCCGCGTAGGCCCGATCCCATCGGCCGTCGAGCCGGGCCCGGTCGACCTCCACCTGACCCCGCGGCCGCATCCGTCCCTGCCCGATCAGGCTTTCCACCAGACCGACGTTCCGTCGCGACCACATCGACCTACGCCGTCGTGGGGTGAACCGCTGCAGGAACGTAGTCGCGTCCCGCCTGCGCTTCTGCCCGTCGATCCAGCCGCTACACAGGGCCTCATCGAGAGCCTGGGTATACGTCAGCGTCGTCGGCGATGTTGTTCCTCTCTTCGCCAAGACCAGCCAGACGCCGTCCGACGCGTGCTCGTTCTCGTCCAGCCATGCCCGCCAGGCAGCTGCATCCGGGATCAGCAGTGATTCCTCAACCACGAATTGTTATTTCTCCACATCGGAATTGACGGGCGGCTAGTTCGATGGAACCCCAACAGCCTCGCGGCCTAGGCCAACGCTGCTGCGCGTGCGCCGACGGGGCGCCTGCGCAGTTCGGGCCGATATTCCATGTGATCGTGTTCTTTCGGAGAAATTGCCCGTCGAGACGCGTAGTCGGGACGCGTTGATACCTGCCCGGGCCATCAAATATGCGACCCGGGCCGGAGAAGACACCGGCGAGCGCCGATGGTGTGGACGCCCGCTAGGACTGTCCGGAGGTGACGTCGAGGATCCAGGTGATCCCGAACCGGTCGGAGAGCATGCCGAAGGCGGGTGCCCACGGAGCGGGCCCGTACTCCTCGATCACAGTGGCACCCTCGGAAAGCGTGTTCCACACAGCGGCTACCTCGTCGACGCTTTCGCCGCGCACCGACATGAAGAAGGGCGCGTTGGTCAGTGTCGTGCCGTTCTCACGCTTGCTCGACCACGAGTCATCGGAGGGCCGCAGTTGCGACTGAGACGGGACGTCGTAGGCCATGACACGGAACCCGGAGTCCGCCACAACCTGTCCGAACACCACCTTGTCGGCGTCGGGGAGGTCCTCGGGCATACCGAAGTCCCCGTAGGTGGCCATGCTGAGTTCACCGCCGAAAACCGATTGGTAGAACTCCAACGCCGCACGCGCATTGCCGGTGAAGTTCAGATGAGCGACAGAATTGATCGACACGATGCTCCTTGTTGATCGTTGGATGCCCGAAATCGCGAGCTGAGGACACAGTGACAGCCTTAAAGGTCAGCATTTGTCCGCTATGCCCCGCAGACTGTCGGACATGCCCGTAAGTTCTGCAAAGACGACCTCCGGTCGGCTTCTCTCGTTGCTGTCACTGCTTCAATCGACGCGCGATTGGCCGGGCTG
This sequence comes from Nocardia sp. NPDC049707, assembly GCF_040674855.1. NCBI lineage: Bacteria > Bacillati > Actinomycetota > Actinomycetes > Mycobacteriales > Nocardiaceae > Nocardia > Nocardia sp. NPDC049707. Next base: position 214,290 of record NZ_JBFANN010000003.1, read on the forward strand.
GAAGCTGGCCGAGCGTCTCGATGTGAGTGAGCGGACCGTGCGCCGAGATATTGACCGGTTACGCGAACTCGGGTACGAGATCCGGGCGCTCAAGGGACGCGAAGGCGGCTATCGGCTTGACGCAGGCTCGGCGGTCCCGCCCATGCTGTTCGACGATGAGCAGGTGGTCGCGATCGCCATCGCACTCCAAACGGCTGGGAACCTGGGGGCGGAGATCGAAGAACCCGCAGCCCGGGCGCTGAACACGGTGAGACAGTTCTTGCCCAACCGCCTACGAGCCCGCGTAGACGCCGTCAAGGTCACTGCGGTCCGTGCTGGTGACGGTGCGCCCACTGATCAGGCTCGCACGGATGTACTGCTGGCCATCGGAGCTGCCATCCGCAACCACGAGGAGTTGCGGTTCGACTACTCCGGGCCAGGTGCGGATCGCGGGGACAGCATGCGTCCTCCCCGACAAGTCCAACCTCATCACCTCGTGGCTCACGCGGGACGCTGGTATCTGGTTGCATGGAATCCCGGTAGCAAGGATTGGCGCATCTACCGCGCTGATCGGATCGCTCCCCGACTGCCCAACGGGCCGCGTTTCGTGGCCCGCGACATTCCCGGTGGCGATGTCGGCGCATTCCTGGCGGCCAGATTCAAAGGCTCCACAGCAGCGAACGAGTGGCCTTGCCACGGCGACGTCATCCTGCACACCAGCGCCATCGAAATCATGTCCTTCGCCGACGACGCGGTGGTCGAAGCAATCGACGTCGGCCGTTGCCGAGTACAGGTGGGCTCATGGTCATGGGCCGGAATAGTTGCCTGGCTGGCCCGGTTCGACGCCGACATCGATGTCCTGGGTCCGCCAGAACTTCACGAAGCCTTTGCCCTCTTCGCCGCTCGCGCCGCACGAGCATCCTCGCGGCACGAGTGATCAAAGTGAGTGAGACCATAACCGGCCTGCCCGATACGGTGGCTCGTCAACGAACGTGCGTTCGTTCTCCCGGCAAGACCCGCAGCCGGTTCCAAAGAATTCCTTGACACGAATATTCTTCTTGGAGAATATTCTGGGCGTGGAGCAGATCGCAGCAGCACTCGGAGACAGCGCTCGGTGGCGCATCGTCGAACTCCTCGCCGAGCGTCCACGCTCGGTCGGCGAACTTGCCGAGCTGACCGGCCTGCGGCAACCGCAGACCACCAAACACCTGCAAACCCTCGCCCGCGCCGGACTGATCACGGTCTCGCCACTCGGACAGCGACGAATCGCCGCTGTCGAGGCGGAACCGCTGAAGGCTTTCGCGCATCGGTTGCGGGAACTGGTCGAGACCGTCGAGGCCAACGCAGGTGAGCGCGACACCCTTGCGCGCTACCGCGCCGCTCTCGATGCAGAGTCCGCACTCGCGGACCGGCACCGGTGGGCGGATGGGCGCCCCTTCACCTTCGAGCGTGTACTGACCGCGCCTCCGGAGGTCGTCTGGCACTACTGGGTCGTTCCGGATCTGCTCGAATCCTGGTGGGCCCCACCGTCGATGACAATCACCGACTGCGTCATCGAGCCGCAGCCGGGCGGTCGGGCAATCCTCGACTACCGCGACGCCGAGGGGCGATATCGCTCCGCGGGCCAGGTTCACGTCGCGAGCGAACCCGGTCATCTCACGTTCGACCTGTCGGTGTTCGACGCGGCGGGCACGGTGTCGTTCACCGGCCACTACGACCTGACCCTGAACGGGGATCCGGGCGGAACCAGGCTGCGGCTCGACCTGACGATCACCGACACTACCGTCGACGCGGCTGCCTTCATCGCCGGCATCGAAACGGGCTGGGGCCGAGTTCTCGATCAGCTCGCCCACATCGTCAACACATCGCAGAACGCCACGAAATCACTTCGCGCCCAAAGGAAGTAGGACCATCATGACCACCTCGACCGCACGCACCGTGACCGCCAACATCGCGCTCACCCTGGACGGCCGCTACAACGGCCCCGGCGGCCCCACCGATATCGCCGCCATCGTCCCTTACGCCACCACCGAGGTCGCGCGAAACCACCTCAACCGCCTCCACGAGAACGCCACGACTGCTGTACTCGGACGCAAGAACGCCGAAGGCTTCCTCGAGTTCTGGCCAGCCGTCGCAGTAGACGACAATGCCGATCCTCGCGATCGCGCCTACGCCAAGTGGCTGGTCGACACCGACAAGGTCGTCTTCTCCACTACATTGACCGATTCGCCTTGGGAGCGCACCCGCATCGCGAACGCTCCCGCCGCTGACGTCATCACCCAACTGAAAGCCAGTGGCGAGGGCGAGATTCTGGTCAATACCAGCCCAACGGTCACCAAGGCGCTGCTCGCGGCGGACCTGATCGACCGACTGTATCTGCTGATCACCCCTGAAATCGTCGGTGCCGGAGAGCAGCTGTTCGTCGACGGCCTACCAGGTTCGCAGTGGCGGCTTACCAGCCAGGAAGCCGGCGAGATCGGCGAGATCGCCGTCGTCTACGACCGCAAGCGCTGATCGACCGGTAGCCGTCGTAACACCGATCCCGTTCTGGCCCGGCTCGAACGGGGGCCGGCGCACAGTACGGATCGAAGGCAGCGATCCGCACGAGTCGAAGATCGTGTGGATCGCTGCCGATCGTTCTGGTTAGAGCCAGGTGCCGAACTTGCGGATGAAGCGCACCTTCACGAACTGTGTGAGGACGCAATAGGTGACCAGTGTGAGGACCAGCCACGGGAAGTAGGTCCACGGCAGGGGAACCAGCCCTAGCGACTGTCCCCATCCGGTGAACGGGAAGATCAGGCCGAAGATGCACGCGGCACCGGTGGTGATCATGACCGGCCAGGAAGCCCGAGACTGGACGAACGGGATCCGTTGGGTGCGGATCATGTGGACGATCAGAGTCTGCGAGATCAGCGACTCGATGAACCAACCGGACTGGAACAATGCCGCGTGTTCGGAGCTGTTGGCAGAGAAGATGAACCACATGAGCGCGTAGGTGGAGAGGTCGAAGATCGAGCTGATCGGGCCGATGAAGACCATGAACTTCGCCAGCGAGTCGGTGGCCCATTTCTGTGGCTTGGCGAGGAATTCGCGGTCGACGCGATCCCAGGGGATGGTGAGCATGGACAGGTCGTAGACGAGGTTCTGCACCAAGATCACGGCCGGAATCATCGGCAGGAACGGCAGCAGTGCACTGGCGACGAGTACCGAGAACATGTTTCCGAAGTTGGAGCTGGCGGTCATCTTGATGTATTTGATGATGTTGCCGAAGGTGCGGCGGCCCTCGATCACCCCGTTCTCGAGGACACCGAGGTCCTTCTCGAGCAGGATGATGTCGGCGGATTCGCGGGCGATGTCCACGGCGGTGTCGACCGAGATGCCGACGTCGGCGGCGCGCAGCGCAGGGGCGTCGTTGACTCCGTCGCCGAGGAAGCCGACGGTGCGCCCGCGGCGTTTGAGGGCCTCGACGATGCGCGCCTTCTGCATTGGGTTGACCTTGGCGAAGACGTTGGTTTCGTCGACGATCTGGTCGAGTGCTTCGTCGTCGCGGGAATCGATCTCGGGTCCGGTGACGATGGTGCCGATGTCGATGCCGACCTTGCCGCAGACGGTCTCGGCGACGATCGCGTTGTCGCCGGTGATGACCTTGACCGCCGTTCCGTGCTCGCGCAGGGCCGCGATCGCCGGCGCGGCCGACTGCTTCGGCGGGTCGAGGAAGGTGAGGAAGCCGACGAGCGTCATCCCTGTTTCGTCCGCGGTGGAGTATTCGCGTGAATGAGCGGTGGTCTCGTCGCTCGACAGATGCCGGGTGGCCACCGCCAGGACGCGCTTGCCTTGGCCGTTGTAGCCGGCCACGAGTCGATCGAGGTGGGCGATCACTCCTGGAGTGAGATCCTGTGGGGCGCCGCCCACCAGTGCGGAGCCGCACACCGAGAGGATTTCTTCGACGGCACCCTTGGTGATGATCAGGTCGGTGTCTCCGTCGTCGACGACCACGGACATGCGGCGGCGCTTGAAGTCGAAGGGGATCTCGTCGACGAGGCCGTGGTCGCGGCGGATGGAGTCGAGCAGATTCTCGCCTGCGGCGGTGAGGATTGCCTTGTCGAGCATGTTGCGCAGCCCGGTCTGGAAGTACGAGTTCATGGCCGCCAGTTGGAGCGTGTGCTCACTGACGCAGCCTTCGGTGTCGAGGTGTTCCTCGAGCACGATCCGGTCCTCGGTGAGGGTGCCGGTCTTGTCCGTGCACAACACATCCATGGCGCCGAAGTTCTGGATCGCGTTGAGCTGCTTGATGATCACCTTGTGCCGCGACATCGATATGGCGCCCTTGGCCAGGTTCGCGGTGACGACGAGTGGCAGCATTTCCGGGGTCAAACCGACTGCGACGGCGACACCGAACAGCAGCGCCTCGGTCCAGCTCTTGGTCAGGCCGTTGATGACGAAAACGGTCGGAACCATGACGCTCATGAACTTGATCAGCATGAAGCTGACTTTGCGCACACCGATGTCGAAGCTGGTCTCGGGACGCTTAGCCGCCAAGCCGGCGGTCATGGCGCCGAAGTAGGTGCCACGGCCGGTACTGACCACCACCGCGGTGCCGGACCCGGAGACCACAGAGGTACCCATGAAGCCGAGGTTCGCCGCATCGAGGACCTGAGCCGGGTCGAGATCGGTCACCGGATCGCCGACCTTCTCGGCCGGCATCGACTCGCCGGTGAGCATCGCCTGGTTGATTTGGAGGTCCTTGGCTCGGATGATCCGGACATCGCCGGGAATCATGTCCCCTGCCGCGAGCTGGACGATGTCGCCGGGCAGCAACTGGTCGATCGGTAGCTCGGTGGTGACCTGTTTGCCGTTGACCTGCCGAGTGGTGGCGACTGTGGTGGTGACCATGGCCTTCAATGCCTCGGCGGCGCGGCTGGAGCGATATTCCTGCCAGAACCGCAGAGTGACACTCACCGTGACCATCACCGTCACGGTGATGACACCCTTGTAGTCCGGACCCTCCTCCGGATCCGCCAGATACACGTCCGTCAGGTACATGACTGCACCAATGAACAGCAGCACCAGGATGAAAGGGTTCTTGAACGCGCCCAGGAACTGCACGATCGCCGGGGCCGGGCGATCGTGTCGGACCTCGTTGAGGCCGTGGGCGCGGCGCAGTGGCTCGATCTGATCCTCGCGCAGGCCATGGTTGGTCGTCCGCAGGTCAGCGAGTACGCCGGGCGCACTCAGGCGGGCGAAGCGCGCGAGCAGTGTGGTCTGGTCGTCGGAGAGGACTGCTGTGGTTATGCGGAGACCGAACTTCCTCGGCTTCGCGGCCGGGGCAGTGATATCGGACACTGACATAGTGGAGCACCTTCGAGGTTTGCGCCTGCCCGGTTCGGCACGGCACGGGACGGGACGGGACGGGACGGGAAATGTCTAAGGCAGCAACGGATCTCATTCGATTCAGATGGGTCCCGTCTGCCGTAGGCGGTCCCGCACGGCCGCCGGTGGTTGCCAGCCGTGTGGGACCTGCAGATTCAGCTTGGTGAGCCCACCGCCTCTGACAGGTCGGCGGAGCCGGTGGCCAGGTCGCCGAGTCCAGCGAAGATGCTGCCGAGAGCGCTCAGGATCCCGATCTCGCTCGAACCCATGGCATGAACTCCTTTGTCTTTCGTTGATTCGGTGTCGCCTTGCCGCTGCCCAAGTCCAGGCGGGGCACCGATGTGTGATGGCAGAAAGCGGGCAGCGCTTTGGGCGCCCGGGGTGACGGACATCGCAACGCGCACATTTCCCCGCGAAAGCGTGAATCACGTTCTCGCGGAAGAAATATGGTGCGTCAGGCGAACCCCATGCCGCCGCCGAGCGAGGCCGCGATGACGGCCGGAGGGGTGTACCCGGCGCGCAGGTTGGCGCGCTCCTCGGGCATGAGACGACGCGCCCGGAAGGCACGCGCCGACCGGCCCCAATCGATCAGCAGATCGGTGGCGGTAAAGGTGTGCGGACGTGACATGATGAAGGACATGCCTGGCTCCTTACACGGAAAGGCAACCAGGGCAAGGGAATACGACGTCACGTGCGACGCCGCAGCGCACAACAACGGACCAAAGTCGGGTCCGGTCATATCAGCGGAGAGGCGTGTCAGGTTGTGACGGTGGAAACCCAGCCGAGGTGAAGGTACGGATGGAACATCGAACTGGGATAGGGACTGTCGCTGTTACTCACGTCGTTCCCTCACCTCCTCGAGAACAGGACGCGCGGGGGCGTCGAAGTGCATCGAAATCGCAAGGAGGCTCCCAGGAACGGAATCCCGGGCGAAAACCTCACTCGTCAGAGCTTTGGCACTGCAAGACGTGTCCCGATTGGATCAGGAAGCCACTTTGGGTCACCCCTTGATCCGGGGAGACCTGTCCTAACCTTGGGCGTCTCTCGACGTCGTCAGATCAGTGGCCTGTGTTCTTGCAGGAGCCTCACCTATCGAGGTACTTGCACAGGCAACATTGACCGAACCTGCCCGACTTGTCAACCCGCACCACACGATCCGCCTGGACATTCCAAGACAATGCGAAGCCGATCCCGTTCCTGCGCTTCACAATTGGCCACCGCCACTTCGACGCGGAGAGGCGGATGCAGAGGCCTTGGTGTCGTTGGCTGCGCGGACGGGAACTCCAGCATCACACCAGGACAGTGGCTGCGATGCACTGAGCGCCCGTCTCACGGGGAGAGCCCCGGGTGCGGATCGGGATCCCCCGCACCGGCGACCCCAAGTCAGGCCGTACGACGACGAGTCAGCAGCGCTGGCAGAACTCAATCCGAACGCGCGGATCGGGAAGTCGGCCGATGCGACCAGCCGGCCTTGCCGAACCTGATTGGCCGCCGAAAGACACTGTGTGACTTCCGAACTCAGCCTTCTGGTGCGAAACGTACGATTTGACATTGATTGTCGACGCGATGATCATTACCGAGGTAACGCACCTCGCTAGGCGAGGCTCCTGCGTGGATTCGTTGCGGGACACTCTTTGTCGCTTCTGACATCGCGTGGAAGAGGTTATTGACGACGACCTCTCTTCCACGCAGTACTCGAGCAGCTCGGGATGTACGCCGCGGCGGCGCAGTTCGACTGTGCAGAAGGACCTATGCGCGGCTCTGAAGGACTTTGCCCAGTCGCAGCGCGACGTCCTGACGCCTGTCCGGATCGCTGATTTTTGCCTTGATGCCGCAGAATTCACCGCTGCGGCATGGAAACCACAGCTCGCCGTGAAGGTTTGCGTACGTGGCCCCGGCGCCGAACCCGCTCACCTGCTCCCCGATCTCGGCCACGGCTTCGTACTGCGCGGCGGGCAGCACCGTCGCGTGGATCGCCTCCACGAGGCCGTCCTTTTCGCCTGCGGTCGAGGACCAGACGCATCCGCCGAGCAGGTAGTCGTGCTGGCCGCCGTCATGCGGGCCGATTGCCTGGGTGATCTCGCTGTTGGTGAGACGATCGCATTCGCCACCCTGGCCCGAGGCGGTCGCACCAGGAAGCGCGGGCGCCGTACCCGGAAGGCCGACCGACGTGGTGGGCCTCGAATCGCCGCCATTTCCGCAAGACACGACTGCGGCGAGGACGCCCCCAACAATCGCGAGTTGGCCGAGCGTTCTGAAGATTCCCATGCGTCATTCCTTCTCTTTCGACGGGCGCCGACAGCCACCGGCGGACGCCGACATGGGATGCTATCCACGGTCAGGCGTCGCCGACTGCCTCTATTCCCGCGCTGCGGCACATCGTATTTCGCTGGCTATCCGGTCCGCTGAGATCTCGGCGAAGTTCCGGAACAACCTGACCGAACCGCCGCCACGCTGGCAACGGTCGAATACACCGGTCACTTGCTCACCAAAGGGGTTGTGGCAGTGCATCGTCGGCGCCCTGCGCAAACACGGCGTGCCGGCCCCGGCCGTGGACCTCGCCGTCGAACTCGGCCGGGTCCTGGTATCCCCACCTCTCCCACAGCCTCGGCACACCAGCCGCACCAAGCCACGACCGCCGATCCAGGAGCCCTCGGCAACCCTCGATACAGTCCCGATTCCGCCGCACTCGCATGCTGGACTTCACGATTCCTTCGTGGTGTGTATCGGAGACTGCAGGTTAGCCTGATCTGCAGCCCGCGCGGCGTGAGATCGACCGCCGTACCGCGGCGACGGTGATCGGGGAAGGAGTGGGTCGATGTCGAGGTGGCGATGCCAGCGCGCAGCGATGATGGTGGTCGTACTCGGTGCCGTCGTCACGATCTCAGGGTGTGCTGCGGACGGCGGGCATGGACAGCCATCCTCGAGCGGGAGCGTTGCGATGGTGGTGACGACCAGCCCCGCGGTGCAGTGGTCGAAGGTCGAATTGCCGTCGGCCGGAACACGTTTCGATTACCAGATCGGCGGCGCGTATCCACCGCCGGACGGTGTGCGGGTCGTGTCGCGGGATCGCTCCGCCAGTCCGGTCGCCGGACTGTACAACATCTGCTATATCAACGCCTTCCAAGCACAACCCGGGGCCGACACCGTGACATGGTGGCAGGCCAATCACCCCGGCCTGCTGCTGCGGGACACAGACGGCGCCCTGGTCATGGACCTCGACTGGAACGAAGCATTGCTGGATGTGTCCACCGACGCCAAACGCGCCGAACTCGCGGCGATCGAAGACGCCTGGGTCGACGACTGCCGCACCAAGGGCTACCAGGCGGTCGAACCGGACAATCTCGATTCCTACCAGCGCTCGCACGGGTTGTTGACCGCAGCGGCCAGCGTCGCGTTCGCATCGCGGCTGGCCAAGCACGCTCATGAGGTCGGCTTGGCCATCGCGCAGAAGAACACCGTCGAACTGCTCGACCGGCGCGACGCAATCGGTTTCGACTTCGCGGTGACCGAGCAGTGCGGCGCTACCGACGAGTGCGGCCAGTACGCCGCGGCCTACAACAACCGGGTGCTCGACGTCGAATACGACCAGGCCGGTTTCGCCGCGGCCCGCAGCAGCTGGGGCTCACGGCTGTCGATCGTGCGCCGCGACCGCGACGTGAGCACTCCGGGCAACCCGACTTACGTTTACGAATCCGCTTGAACCGCAAGGCATCAGCGGACCATTCCCGAGAGTGACGAGTTGCTTGCACGGAAAGTCCCACGTCATCTCTCACCCTCCCGACCCCCGCGGACAAGCCGCACTATTTCCGGGTACGCCTGTCGGGTACGCCTGTACGGACACGCGGACTCCAACGAATACCGCATCGGAGACCGCGGAGAGAACCGCGTACTCCAGCTCTGGCGTGCCTCCGAAAGTCCCCACGACGGCTTGATGCAGGAATGAGGCATCCGGCGGCTTCCCGACCGTATCGGCCGACCTTTCCGAGTGAAGCACAACTCCTGACCTTGCGGTATTTAAATACCGCCCATAGTCTGGTCACATGGTCCGACTTCCGCTAACTCCCGCCCAGGTCGAGGCCGGTCGGTGCCTCGGAGCCCGGCTGCGGGCCGCGCGCGCCGACCGCGACCCGGCCCGGATCGCCCTGGCCGCCGGAATATCACCCGAGACGTTGCGCAAGATCGAGACCGGACGGCTGCCGACCCCCGCATTCGGGACGATCGTCTCGCTGGCGGCGGCCCTCGAGATTCCGCTGCAGGAACTCGCCGATGCCTGGCGCTCGGTGAGCCTCGCAGAATCCGCCTGACTTATGCCGGGGTAATCGCAATCCCGACTGAGCCGTCCGCGCCCTTGAACAACTTCTGCAGGCGGATCAGCACGGTGCCGATGATCCCGTATTTGCGCGAGACGAGATCGCGCACCCGCTGCGTCCCTGCCGCATCCAGCACCTCGGCGTTGCCCGCGAACTTCTCCTCGCTCTTCGGGCGGCCACGGCCGTCGCAGATCTGCAGGGTCACCGCCGGATTGCGACGAATCCGCTTCACCTTCCACGTCTTCGAATTGGTCCACACCACGATCCGCTCGCCGTCCGGAGCCACCCATACGGGGACGCCGACCGGCGAACCGTCCTTCTTGTAGGTGGTCAGCAGGGCGAAACCGCTGGTGCTCACTTCGTTCCAGGTCATACCGAAAACGGTATGCCGGAGCGACGTCGGCGACATCCGTATGGTGTCGGCACGAAGTACGAGGCCGACGTCGAGGCACTCCACGCTTCCAACACGACCATGGGAAGGTGCACACTTGTGACATGGAGGTATGCGAGCTCACCGTCTTCGCGTTGACCGCAGTGCCCCTGTCCCCGCCGCGGTCCTTGCGCCGGGCCCAGGCGTCGACGTCACTGCGGCCGGCGTGATCGTGCCCGCCGGCAGCCCGAAGCCTGAGTCGCGCGGCCCGTTGAACGGCATCTCGGACGTACGCGCGTTCTTTCACACCAACGCCGTGCCGCTGTACTTCATCTCGCCGACCCCGTTCAACCTGCTAGGCATCGACCGCTGGGTACGGAACTTCTTCTACCTGACGTACTTCGACTCTTTCGAGGGCGCCCATCCGCGGGTGTTCGTGCCCCGGCAGCGCGATCGCAGGGATTTCGGGTCCATGGGAGATGTGTGCAACCACCTCCTGCGTGATCCCGAGACACTCGAGTTCATCGCGCACCGAGGGCCCGGTGGCAAGGCCTGCTTTGTGATGCTCGACGAGGAGACCCAGGCCCTCGCGCACGAGGCGGGGCTCGAGGTCATGCACCCGTCGGCGGAGCTGCGCCATCGCCTGGGCTCCAAGATCGTCATGACGCGCCTGGCCGACGAGGCGGGTGTGCCGAGCGTGCCTCATGAGATGGGGCGGGTCGGCTCCTACGACGAGCTGCTGGCGCTCGCGGAAAGTGGCGGGCTGGGAAATGACCTGGTCGTCGAGGCCGCTTATGGCGACGCCGGGACGGCGACGTTCTTTGTGCGCGGCCAGCGCGACTGGGACCATTACGCCGGTGACCTCGTGGGGCAGCCGGAAGTCAAGGTCATGAAGCGCATCCGCAATGTCGAGGTGTGCCTCGAGGGCGCTGTGACCCGCCACGGCACCGTGATCGGCCCCGCGATGACGAGTCTCGTCGGTTACCCGGAGCTGACTCCGCGCAAGGGCGGCTGGTGCGGCAACGACATCTGGCGCGAGGTGCTGCCGCCCGCACAGACGCACGCGGCGCGAGAGATGGTACGAAAACTGGGCGACGTCCTCCACCGCGAGGGATACCGCGGCTACTTCGAGGTGGACCTGTTGCACGACCTGGACTCCGACGAGCTCTACCTCGGCGAGGTGAACCCGCGCCTCAGCGGCGCAACCCCCATGACGAACTCGACCACCGAGGCGTACGCCGACGTGCCGCTGTTCCTCTTCCACCTGCTCGAGTACATGGACGTGGAGTACGAGCTCGACGTCGAAGAGATCAACTCGCGCTGGGAGCGGGGCTATGGCGAGGACGAGGTCTGGGGTCAGCTGATAATCACGGAGACCTCGCCGGATCTCGAGCTTTTCACCGCGACCCCACGCACCGGTGTGTGGCACCTCGACGACGACCGGGGCATCTCGTTTGCGCGCCGGGACAGCGGCTGGGACTCGCTGATCGACGAGTCCGAGGCCTTCTACATGCGTGTCGCGGCGCCTGGCGATTTACGCTGCGAGGGCGCCCAACTCGGCGCGCTCGTCACCCGCGGGCACCTGCAGACCGACGACTACCAGCTCACCGAGCGCTGCCGGCGCTGGGTCGAGGGCATCAAGGCGCAGTTCGCCTCAACACCCCTGGCTCCGGCCACGCCGATCGTCTCGCGGCTCGTCGCACGAGCATGACTGGAATCAGCGCACCCTTGGCCATCCGACCACCCGGCGATCCCGTGAAGCCGCGCGCATGATCGGCGGCGAAGCTGGTCGCGTCTCAGCCGGTATCTCACTGGACAACTGGCTGTCGTCGCCACATTCGCATTGGTCCTTTCAGCACGTCGAAGACTTCGTGCCGACCGCGATAATCTCGCGCGGAACCGGGCCAGCCGCAGCGTTACCCGCAGCCAGTGCTCCGATGGCCGAGATCCGGGTGACCCGCGCTGATGGGGTGGCGACCACCGTTGGCGCTGTAATGGCCACCACCGCTACCGACGGGTGGGCCGTCGCCCACCGCGGTTCGATGGTGGTCGAGGAGTACTTCGACGGCTTGGGGGCCCAGACCCGGCACCTGCTGTTCTCGGTGAGCAAGTCGCTGGTGGCAGCCGTGGTCGGCGCGCTGCACGGGGGCGGCGCGATCGAGCTCGACGCGCCGGTCACGGCATTCGTTCCCGCCTTGGCGAACTGCGGTTACGCCGGTGCGACGGTGCGCCATCTGCTGGATATGAGGTCGGGTATCACCTTCTCGGAAAATTACCTCGACCCGGACGCGGAGATACACATCCTCGAGCAGGCGATCGGGTGGGCGCCCAGGAGCAGTCCGGGCGTCCCCGCCACGCTGCGTGACTTTCTGCTGACCTTGCGGCAGAAGTCGGCTCACGGCGGCCCGTTCGAATATCGCTCGTGCGAAACCGACGTACTCGGCTGGATCTGCGAGGTCGCCGGCGGCCAGCGGATGCCCGAACTGATGTCGGAACTGCTGTGGAGTCGCATCGGCGCCCAATGCGACGCCACCATCGGCGTAGACGCGGTCGGCACCGGAATATTCGACGGCGGCATCAACGCCTGTCTCACCGACACCATCCGGTTCGGGTCGCTGTTCTTGCACGACGGCGTGTCGTTGACCGGCCAGCAAGTGATGCCGTCGGCGTGGATCGCCGACACTCTCGACGGCGGGCCCGACTCGCGTCAGGCGTTCGCCGCCAGCCCCGACGACAACCGAATGCCCGGCGGGATGTACCGGAACCAAGTGTGGTTTCCCTACCCGGGCAGCAACGTCGTGTTGTGCCAGGGCATGTGTGGTCAGATGATCTACATCAACCGCGCCGCGGAGATGGTCGCCGCCAAGTTATCCACCCAGCTGCACTCTCAGGACCCGCAAATGCTGTTGGACACACTGCGCGCATTCGATGCTGTGGCACACGAACTGGCTCGAAATCACTAGTTACTTCGCCCTGAAACACCCGGATCGGCGGTAGGGCGGCTGGTTCGCGGGGCTGCTGAGAGCGAATGACCGTACTCGTCACGCGCCATCTCGCGCTCCTCAGCAAGTTCCGAACTCGCTTTGGGCGCATAGCGAGGGTTACATAGATAGATGCGCATATATAAATACCTATCTGCCTAATCGCAACGCATCCGCGCCGGCGAGCCACCGCGTGAGTCATACGCTCGAGTTAGGCAGTGGCCTCGGTCTTTCGTCGATCATGAGCCTCGCGCCCGTTGGTGCCGCTGTGTCGATCGGCACCGGATCACCCGGCGGCCCGCTCCCCCGCCCCAGAACGCGACTCAGCCTGATCATCGATGTCGCCATCAACTCAGTTGGCGTGGCGATGGGCTACTGGACTGGAGCTCGGGCTCGCCAGACGACATCGCCTCCATCGCCTTAGGACGGATCAACGCGCCAGCGCCCTAATACTTTTCGATGATACGTATTATCAAACCTCTTGATGTACACATCAACTTCGCAGCTGCCGCGGGACGGGATCGCAAGGGCAAGTGGCGAAACCGACCCCGTCGGAGCACGCCCTCAGACACCAACCGCTCGGCGGCGGTAATGCGGGCCGTGCATCCCCGGATCGCACTGTCATCGCGGGCGGACAGAGTCCCGAGAGCGGCTTCGATCATCTCCACAGTGTGAGATCGGAGTCGGGCGGTGGGCAGTCGCAGTTCTTGGCGCGAATTCCGAAGGAAACGAAACGCTCCTGGACGCCGCCGCCAGTGATCATGCGCTCAGCGCGCGCGAACGCTGTGAAGCCGGCCAAGACACCGTCGACCCGGATCTCGTAGCGACATGAGCGCTGATGCCGGATTTCCGAGCTGATAGGCGCTCCTTCTTCGGCGTCCGATTCAGCGGATGCCGGGCGTGCGCGGATCCGGACCGAGGCAGACTTGAACGACGCAGCCTGGCGGGGTATCCGCTAATGGTGGTGCCAACGGGTAGTTCAGGCAGCTGAGGACATTGCAGCCCGGATATGCCGCGGGCCCGACACCGAAGACGGCGAGCAGCAGATTCGTATCCACGTACTCGCCCGGATCCTCGCTGGTCGGCGGTTCGACATACGGACCGGGATCGGGCACCGGATGGTCCTGGAATGCCGCGAACAGTCGGCGGAAGAATTCGTGCGGCAGCTCCGTGGTGTTCTGCAGGGCCGCCGCAATGCCCTGGTTGCTGACACTTCCGAAGGCTCCGGTCCACACCACCGTCAAATCCAGACTCGGCACGATGAAGACGTTCTGCATGCCGAGTCCGACCATGAAGTACATGTCGGCGGGCTGGAAGTCGGAGTTCTCAGAGCATCCGAGGCCGATCCAGAACAGGTAGCCGAAGCACTTGTTCGCTGATGACGGCTGGCGTGCCATGCGCAGATAGGTCTCGGAGACGACTTGCCGCGTGCCCCAGCGTCCGTTGTTGCTCACCAGCAGGCCGAGCTTCGCGAAATTGTTCGGCGGGATCAGCAGATGGGCGTATCCGTAGGTGTGACCGGCACGATCGCGCGCCCAATAATAATCACCGCGTTCGATGCCGAGCGGATCGAAAAGCTCGCGTTGCGCGAACTGCTGCAATGGCTCACCCATGGCCAACTCGATGATATAGGCAAGCAGATCGACAGCGCGTTCGCTGTAACTGAATGCCGCGCCCGGCGGATTCTCCAACGGCACTCCGAGCGCCTGCACGGCACTATTCGGATCGATCGGAATCACCCCGGTGATACCCTCGGAGAGTATAGCCACCGCCAAGCCGGACGATTCGGTCAGCAGATTCTCCACGGTGATCGACCGATGCTGCGCATCACCGAGTCCGGGCGGCAGATACCGATCGATCGGCGCCTCGATATCGAGTTTCCCCTGATCCCAGGCTATTCCGGCGAGCAACGACACAACGCTCTTCGTCGCACTCCAGACATTCCAAGCGACATTTCCGGTCTGATCATTCGTCGGGCCCTCGCCGATCAGGCAGTTGCGCCGGAACACCTGCACATTCAACCGATTACGCCCACTCGCGAATGCCAAGGCATCCGCGAGTAGTCCCGAATCCAGTCCAACCTGTTCCGGCGACGCCCGTTCCGGCTCCCGCCCGGACGACACTCCACACGACAGCTGCTCGGCGGGCACGGCGGGCGCGCCCCCAGCGACAACGCTCCCCGCAACCAGCGATACCGCCGCAGTTCCGGCCAGGAATCTGTAAATGCGACCCATAGCGGAAGGCTATCGTGCCCAATCGGGCCAGAGCGGACGACAGGCTGAATCAACACTGCTCCATCAACCAACCCAAGATCCCGAAAGATCGCCCGTGACTGCCTCCAGCGCAGCAGACCGCCAGCCGGGCAATCCCGCCGGTGGTTCTATCGGTGATCTGTGACGTCACCTGTCGGTGGATGTTGGCGTCGGTGCGGGGCGGGAGATGTTCGTATCGGCGGATTTTGACGTCGTGATCTTGGTTGCGGTGCGAGGATGCGTGTGCTTCATCCCGTTTCTCGCGTGGAAGAAGGTCACCGGTCCCGGTCCGGTTGATCGGGCGCCAGGTCAGAGTCGTGCTGCACGCCAACCACCTGATCGTGTTCGACGGCCGCACCGAGGTCGCCCGCCACGAACGATCACCTGCCAAGGCTGGAACCCGGTTGGATCTCGACCACTACCTCGAAGGGCTGCTGCGCAAACCGGGCGCGTTGCCCGGGGCGACCGCGCTCGAACAGGCCCGGATGACAGGGAAATTCACCCCGGTCCACAAGAGCTGGTGGGCCGCCGCGCGACGCGCGCACGGCAGTAGGTCTTCGACTGTGATTGGGCACCAGCCGTTTTCGGCGGGCGATGGATATCCTGCGGCCGTGACAGTGCACACGCAACGTCCTCTGCTGTTCCTAGACGTCGACGGAACTCTCCTCCCCTGCGGCGGGGCACGGTCCCCATCGACCCCGGAAGAATGGCGAGACTGGCAAGACCACTCGAATCCGCAGTTGGCCAAGCTCGTTCCCGAACACGGCCCGCGCCTGCTGGCGTTGTCCTGCGATCTCGTCTGGGCGACCGCGTGGATGCACGACGCCAACAAGGTGATTGCCCGCTACTCGGCCTGCCGCAGCTGCCAGTGGCCGATCTCCCGGACGCGCCGCAGGAAGACGTGGTGGGCTCCCTGCACTGGAAAACCCGAACCCTCGTGGAAACTGCTGCCGGGCGTCCATTCGCCTGGGTAGACGACGAGATCACCGATCTCGACCGCGTCTGGGTGTCAACCAATCATCGAGGACCGGCCCTGCTGCACCGTGTCGATGCCCCGACCGGCCTCACCGACACCGACTTCCACACTCTCGACAACTGGCTTGCGGCACGCGCTGCCGTGATCAATCGACACCTAGTCGAAGACACCTGTCCACAACACAAATACGCTGGTCAACAACACAATTCGCCTGTCGGAGCCGAGATAACCGCGGTGATCGTCGACCGCCTCACCTTCGGCGGCCACATTATCGAAACCGGCACCGACTCCTACCGCCTCGCCCAGACAGCGCAAGCAGCGGCCGCGGCGAGATGGCGTCGGATTTCACCGATAGATCGCTGGTCAACACGCAGAAACCGCTGCCACGGGCAATTACCATCAACGATTACGCCGTCTGAACAACCGGATCCGCCCGCACGCCAAAGACCCTGCGCGGGCGGACACTTCCTATGTAGGGTCCCGGACTGGCAGGAACCCATCCCGGCGCGGATATACGTGCCAGCACAAACCCGGATAGCACGTGGGTCTCGAAGGCTGCGGTCTCATCCTCGGTCGCTGGAGCCCGCAGCTCGCGTACCCCCGCTACGTTGAGATTGTGCCTTGCCCTCACCGTTGGGGCGCAGTGACGTCACTATTCACCGTCACGATCACGGCTGAACTGACACATTAGGCGTCCGACTTCGCCGATAAACGACGCCGGAATTCGGCTCTCGCACATATTCCGTGATCGTCGGCCGCTGCGGTCAGCCCGAGATGCACTACTGGACAAGTGATCACGTGGAACTGACAGTGGCATCTCTCGGCCGATGCCGCCACCACTTCCACCTGATCGGCCGACCAACAGCGCAGAACGTGATCTGATGTGGAGGCGAATACTGTTGAGTGAGCGATCCTATGGGGGCGCGTCACGCAATGTGTGCCAGATCCCGGAATTCACTAGCACAACCACCGCCGGCCAGATCCTGGCAGGATCTGATGGTTGACAACTAATCTGCTACCTGCCAGACCGCGCGGTATGCCCACTAACTAGCCGATGTTCGGACAGTGCCGAATCTGATGGGGCGGACAGCGGATCCGGCCGCGTCTGTTTAGTCGGGGACGAACCAGGGGTGACATGCGATCGATGAAGGTCCGAGCCGGTGACGGAACTGTGCTGCACGTCGGTGTCACGGGAGCTGGCCAGGATGTCGTCGTCTTGTCGGGTGGACCGGGCTGCATCCACTATCTCGAAGACGACATGTTGGCACCCCGTGGAATGCGGGCGTGGTATCCGGAGCCCAGGGGTGTCGGACGCTCCGAGGGTGGGCCGCACAACCTGGCTCAGGCTGTCGCCGATATCGAGGCGGTGCGGCGAGCCCAAGGCATCGGCAGCTGGGGAGTGCTCGGCCATTCCTGGGGCTCGGACCTGGCGGTACGTTACGCGCTGGATCATCCCGATCGAGTCCGATCTGTCGTCGGCGTCGCCGGACACGGATTACACAAGGACCGGACCTGGTCGCAGGCATACGAGTCCGCCCAGCACCGTGAATCCGACCTCGAAATCGCCTGGGAACCAAACGTTCACACCGCACTGAGCGCGTCGTTCGTGGAGTGGATCCACGAACCCGACCTGTTTCGGCAATTGGCCGACACCGACGTATCCATGAGTTTCGTCGCGCCGCAGCACGATATCCGCCCGTCGTGGCCGCTGCGACAACTCGCCGCCTTGATCCCGAACGGCAGGTTCGAGGAAGTACCCGGAGTCGACCACAACCTCTGGTCCACCGATCCGCAGGTGTGGGTCGACCTCATCACCAGACTGTGCGCATAACCGAACATCCCGCGCGCTTGATCACACTGGACGGGCAGCCATCGAAGCGATCGGCCCCAACCTGTACGCCCCTGCCGCCGCGTGGCGGCGGCGAAAGCCAAACGGGCACAGGAGATCAGCGTCGCCGATTCGGACAGAAAGTTTGGGCGAGTTCGTTGCAGCACGCCTGATGCATCCAGGTACTGCTTGATGTGCCGAGTAACCAAACCGAAGTCGACACCTGTCAGGGCAGGTATGCGAACCGGTTGGTTCTTGAATCCTGTTGTGACACAACGTGTTCGACACTCCCGGCTACGGCAGCTGAACGTCCGGAAATGCCGAATATCGCGCAGGCTGGCACCAACCCATTACCGCATGGTGCCGTACTCGGCCGGGTCGACGTCACCACCGCTGCCCGCTCGCCACGTCTTCCGCGACCGGATTCGGCAAACACTGGCGGTGGCGGCGCGCGATCGCCCGCGGGGAGATTCCCGACAGCATCGATCCTGCCCAGATGGCGAAAACGCTTGTGGCGCCACTCTATTTCCGTGTCCTGATCACCGGCGAGCCCGTCGATGAAAGCACCGCCGACGCGGTGGCACTGACAGCCGCACGCACCCGCTTGTTCACCAACGACTGAATGCCGCATATCGGTCTGTTCGGGAACGCGGCGTTCTCCACTCGGCAGCGCGATAACCTGTTCTGCTTTCCGTAATGCTGTCGGTGGTCCCACGACTGGCAACGTGGGTGGTCCCACGACGGCAAACGACAGCCAGGGCGGGCCTTGGCCCGGCGGGATCAAAATTCGCCGTAATCCATTGTGCCCTCGTGGAATTAAGAGGTAACAAACCGGTGTACAACTCTGCCGGGAAAATCGTCAGATACATCGCAAAGACCTATTTCCGAGACACCGACGGAGCGCTCCGTCTGGTCACAGCCAGTGGCCGCAGCCAACCCAAAGCCAAAGCGGCGCTGGATGATAAGCTCAGCAGCCGCGTTGCTCCGTCGAATGCAGCCGTATCATCGGAAACCCTGATCGGTGCGTTTGCCGAGCGATGGCGAGCCAGAATCGAACGATCGAACCTATCGGTCGATACCAAGCGCCGGTATGGAGAGATCCTGGATCTGCACATCTTGCCCGAACTGGGCAAATTCACCGTCGGCGAATGCACCAGCGCCGTCTTGGAAGGCTTCCTCGACGATCTCGGAGAGAACGGATCGGAAAACCCACCGCGAAACTGGCGAAAACATGCCTATCCGGGATGTGGACCATCGCAAGCCGGTACGGGGCAGCACCGGGCAATATCGTCGAACTGCTGGCCCCGATCATCGTGGATGACAAGCCCGTCGTCGCGTGATCGACTACCGAAGTCCTCGCCATTCGCGCGGCACTGCGTCAGGACTGCCCTTGGCGGCGTTTACGTTCCGCAGTGAACTCCCACCACGGACGCGGCGGTCCACCGTCGGCCTGGTCCACCACGGACATGAACGTATCCAGCAGGCAAGGGTCGTGTGCGCGGCCATCGAGCGCGCACAGTTGCTCGAACATTTCGAACGGGTCCCGGCCGACAAGTTGGTCCGGCTCGGTGATGTCGAGCCGGGCCAAATATCCCACGATCGCGGGACCGACGTTGGCCATCAGCAGTAGATCGGACTTTCCACTCATGAGTGCACCTCGCTGCGCTCCGCTCCAGCACGAGCGATCGGCTCAGCTGTATATATTGCGCCGACCCCCGCGTTGTCGAGTACATCCGCCAGCAGTCCGACCTGTTCGCGGGCGGTCGCACAGGGGAACAGCACCACATCGTCGGCGCCGGCTGCGGCCAGTCGCGGTAGTTCCTCGATGATTCGATCGGGATCGGTGAGTAGGTCCGGCTGGATCTGGGGAAAATATTGCTGCCCGTAATAGTGGGTCACGTATTCCTCGGCTACCCGGTTGGCGTTCTGTCCTAAGACCGTGTCTCACGTCGTTGTAGTTCGCTCGATATGTGTTGTAACCGGTTGTGCCGCATGATGTCTGGTCGTGGTCGATGATCTGTCGCAACGTCTGGTCCCGGATGGGTTGTGGGCGCTGGTCGAGCCGTTGTTGCCGAAGTTCGAAGCTCGCCCGCAGGGTGGTGGCACGGCGCCGGTCGATGAGCGGGCCGTGTTCACCGCGGTGGTGTTCGTGCTGACCAGCGGTTGTGCGTGGCGGATGCTGCCGCCGTCGTTCGGGGTGACCGTCCCGACCGCGCATCGCCGATTCACCGTCTGGACCGAGGCCGGTCTCTGGCGGCGATTACACCGCGCGGTGCTGGACGAGCTGGGTAGCCAGGGCTTGATCGACTGGTCGCGGGCGGTGATCGACGCGGCGTCGGTGCGAGCGAAAAAAGGGGCGATATGACCGGCCCGAGCCCGGTCGATCGAGGCAAATCCGGTTCGAAGATCCACGTGCTGTCCGACCGTGTGGGACTGCCTCTGGCCGTGGGTATTTCGGCAGCCAATACCAACGACGCCGAAGCGATGCGCCCGCTCGTGCGGGCGATCCCGGCAGTGCGGTCGCGGCGCGGGCCACGCCGACGCCGACCGGCAAAGCTGCACGCGGACAAGGCATACGACCACACCGAGCTGCGCCGATGGGTCCGTGACCGGGGCATCGGCGTCCGGATCGCCCGCAAGGGCATCGAATCCAGCGACCGCCTCGGCCTTCACCGCTGGGTCATCGAACGAACAATCTCCTGGCTGACCGGCTACCACCGGCTCAACATCCGCTACGACCGGAAGGCCACGCACTTCCTGGGCTTCCTCACCCTCGCCGCAGCATTGACCGGCTACAAGAAACTAGCGAAGGCGAAATCAGCGACATGAGACACGGTCTAAGCAGAAGTAGCGCTCAACGACGACCCGCGGAGATCCGGTCCGACCGACCAGCGACCACTGCCGACGAACACTCGCGGCTCCTTCGCGCAACATCTCCAGGCCGAAGGAGGGGGCCACCCAGCCGTCGGACAGCGTCGCTGCCCGACGGAATGCGGCGGGTACGAGTCCGCCGAGCAGAATGTGGGGGCGCCCTTCGGGCAGCGGCGGCATAGACCCGGACGCGCCGGTCACCGACCCCTTCCACACGTCACGCATTGTGCTCAGCATCGCTTCGAACGCGTGGCCCCGCCCCTGCATCGAGACGCCACTGGCCGCGTAATCCTCCGGCCAGCCGCCCATTCCGAGCCCAACCCCGAGCCGACCGGCCGAGAGCTGATCGATCGAGGCGATCTGCTTCGCCACAGCCAAGGCATTCTGTCGATATCCGATGTTGAGCACAGTCGTCAACAACTCGATCCGCTGGGTGCTCGCGGCAGCGGCGGCCAGCGCAACGAGCGGGTCCAGGTTGTCGTAGATCAACCGATCGATCACACCCAGGGAACGGAATCCGCGCTCCTCGCTCTCCGCGGCCCACCACCGGATCGACGAGGCATCCACCCCTGGTATGGCGGCTGGCAGTCCAATCCCGATTCTCAACGGCTCCTCCGATCACTGTTTGCCGATGAGTCAACACGCGCGGAAGTGACAAGTCTTGAACGAATCGGACATCCACATGACTTGTACGGATTCTCGGACGTCGAGTCGACTCGACGTGAGTGAGTGAGCTGCCATTCAAACCTTGGTGGATCTACCACCTCATGCCGGTCGACGGCCTGCTTGCCATCGCGCTGTAGCCGATGGCGAACCCAAGGTTGGGCGATGGTCAGCGTTCGTGTCCGTCGGTGCCGCGTAAACGCTCGAATTCTGTAGCGCAGTGGGACGAAAACACCGTCACCGCGTCACGATGATCGTGCACCAACTCCCGCAAGCGCCGCTGGTTCTCGACCCGTGACGAGCGCAGCGTGTCCAACGACCGCTGGAACACACTCGCTCCCAACGGCATACGCGGCCGACGTTCCATCTGGCCGTGAAAGGAGTATGCGTCCCCGGCATGCAACAGCCAGCCATTCCCGGTATCGACCGCAACTCCAACGTGCCCGCGGGTGTGTCCTGCCAACGGAACCATCAGTATCTCCGTGGGCAGCCCGCGTAACTCCCGCACCGCTCGGAGGCCGAACAAATGGTCATCACGACTGTCGGACTCCCCGTATGCCATCCACTTGGGTCCGTGTTCGATCTGCACTGGCCTATATCGGAACCGCTCCCGACGTCCGTATGCACCGGTCATGGCATCCAGCTCGGCCTGATAGACGTGCACTGTCGCTTCCGGGAAATCGGCCAGGCCGCCCGCATGATCCAGATCCAGATGAGTCACGATGATGTCGCGCACATCCTCACGCGCGAATCCCAGGTCCTCCACGTGCCGGGCAATAACCTGATCGAGAACGGGTCTCGTGCGTCGAATGATCTGCCGCCCCACCCACACTTCGGGCCTGGTCACCGCTTGCTCTCCATAGCCGGTGTCAACCAAGGCCAACCCTGTCGAGTGCTCGATCAGCAGGCAGTGACACGCAGTCGCTGCCCGGCGGAGCACTCCCGGCTGGCCGTCGATCAAACGGCCCCCAAGAGGCCGCGTCCCCCCGCCGTCCAGATGATGGACACGCACGAATCTGCTCCTCCGCGATTTCCCTGGCTGGTCGGCAACGTACACGCTCGGCAATCTACTGCGAGAGGTTCAGCTGTGGCCAGTAAGGCTAAAACCCCTGTGCTAGCTGCGAATTGATGTGCACTGTCACGGTGAAGGGGCAAAGTTTGCTGTTCAGCCTCGGGGCAGACGCGGGACTCGTCGGGTTCCCGGCGTCGTGGAGGTCCGGATGGCGGCCGAACCGGGTATGACGTACCCGCCTGCCTAGTCGATGATGGATTCGGTGGCTCTGGGACTCGCGTTCGTCGTAGCGGACAGCACCGACGAACTGGACTTCAGGTGCGCCGAAGTCCGCACGAGAGTCGGCGATTTCTTTGTGGGCGAGCGGCATCCCTGACCCGACTCACCTCGGCCGCAATCGTGACTGCTCGGCGGCGCCTGTGATAACGCAACCGGCACCGCGATGTTCCGGTTCCGTGGACGACGCAAGGGTGCGGTGATCACGTCGATCACCTCGTTCGGCATGATCCACAACCATGGGTGATTTCTTCGAACGGATCGTCGATATCGAGGTGCCGGCCGCGGAAGCGGAGGCGCTGGCCGCGCGGATGCTGGATTGGATGATCGCCGAGCGGCTGCTCACGCGGGAGATGTCCAGCGACGCGATGTACAGCCTCGGCGTGGACGAAGGCTATGTGCCCGGGCCTGATTGGATGCGGATCACCGAGGAATGGGGCGATGATTGGATCCCCGGTCCGGTCGCCGTGATCATCGGGCGCGACGACCACTACGGTGGACAAGGCGCGATCGAACCGGAGTCCGCCGAGTGCCCGCACTGTCATACGAAAACCGTCATCATCGACTACCCGCAGCAGTGGGAGGCCGATCCAGAAATCTGGCAGCCGTTCGCAGACGGCATCGACGCGTGGAAGCAGACCGGCACCGGAACCGTCGCCTGCAGCTCCTGCGGCGACCTCATCTCGGTCACCGAGTGGGAATGGCCGTGGGGCTTCGCTCTCGGCGCACTGGCCTTCGACTTCTGGGGCTGGCCGCCTCTCACCGACAGCTTCGTCACCGAGTTCGCCGCACAACTGGGGCACCGCATCGAACATCACACGGGCAAGTTCTGAGAGATTCGCCGCGGGGCAGGGTCGATCGAGGTTCAGCTACGCTGCTGAATCCCACGTCGGTCACTGGTGAACTGTAGCGTCGGACGGCCAGGGCCGAGATCGGTTGATCTCGGTGAACGTGACGTCACCGTCGAGCGTGCCTCAGTGGCTGGGTGTCTCCGAACTCTTCTGCCGACGAGAGTGCGCTGGCATCATCGTGATCGAGGCTTCGCAAGATCGACCGCCTGACCTCTCCACGCGGCACCGGACTCGATGGTGTTCCAGAGTGGTTGGCCCTCAAGCTGTTTCGTACTCGACATTTGAAATCCGTAGTGAACCCAGGTCATTCGAAATGCATGGACGCCTGGCTTGAGGGGGCCCGCGGTGCACGGGGCTTGCCCTAACCGATGGTTACGTTCGGCGTGTCGGTCCCGCCGTGCGTCGGCACATCGGTGAGGCGAGCCGCCATGCGACAACTGGATGTTCGTTGTGAGCCGAAGGAGACGTATCGCCCCTTTCGGCTGGGAGGACTGGGAGCACATGTGGTTCTTCAAAGACAACAGGGTCGCGTCCTACGACGGCAACAACAATGTGCTCCGTGTAGAGATCTGGAGAGCGCTCTCCACCAACTCGCCGTCGGAGTTCCACAGGGACATCGACGCATTCGCGTTCGACGCCTGGTACCTGTGGTTCTTCAAGGGCGAGCGATACTGCGTATTCAACGGCTATACGGAGCAAACACGCGAGCACGGGTCTATTCGCGAGCGGTTCCCCGGCGTGCTGAGTTAGTGCCGGCTCATGAACATACTGTCCGCGTCGCCGCGCCCAACTGCTGAATAATGCCGCAGGCGACCCCACCTTCGAGCCGTTCTCGTCAATTTCAGCGACGGGTACCGCGACGTAGAATCCCTCACCAGAAGGGTGCTCCTCGTTACTTCCGATTCAACCTTGGACAAGTCGAATCATCACAACTCGGAGCACCTTTCGCCATTCCGCGGAAACAGTCAGCTCAACCGGCGTGAACGGCCGAGGTCAGGGTGCCGATCGCCCTCGGTTCCGCCGGATGAAGGCGGGTAAACCTTACCTCGCCCGGTTCGGTCGCGACGGGTGTTGGCCGCCGCGGGCGCATATCAAGGGACGGTAACCGTCACCGGCTCGGTGAACGGCATTCCGCCGGTCGAGGTGTCGTCGAAACAGCCGCCCCGGGCGCTGATGGTCGTGCCCGATTCGAGCCCTTCCAACGTTGTGGTCACGGTCTGGCCGGGGCCGGCCAGGGACTCCGGGGCGCTGTTGCCGAAGAAGCGGTGATTGTTCTCGGGGCCGACGCCGGCTTCCGCCCAGCACCGGCCGGTGCCATTAGGGTTTTTTATCGTCGCTGTCACGGTTCCCGGCGCGGTGCCGGCGAAGGTGACCTCGGGAGCCTGCAGCGGCGCTTGCGCGTTCGCCGGCGCGGTGACCGGGCCGAACGCGACAAGCGCAGTGAACGCGGCCAGCAGAATGGATCCGTTGATTCGCTTATTTGTCACAAACGAACCTTACCGGAAGCGAGTGAGTGAGCCGAATGTTGGCTTCCACCACGGGATTCCGAGCACATTCGACTGTTGGTCAGTGCCGCGCTCTTTCGCCGGGCCTTCGGTCCGGCGTGACCGGATTCGGGTTGGGTTTTCGTTGCGTGTGCGCAGCGTATGGGCAGACTTGGGTTCCCCGCAGTCAGGTGTCTTCCGGGTTCCACCGGCCCGGAGTGATGCCCTTTCAGATTTGTCGGAGCGGTTTAGTGCTGGTCAGCCGGGCTACAGGTGGCCAGCGGCGATGAGGAGCAAGCCGGCTCCGGATGCGTGGCGAGACAGGGACAGCCGGACACCGCGGACATGGCGGGCGATTCGGCTGGCGATTGAGAACAGCTGCAGGCGAGGGGTTTTCGGTTCCCAGCGGCGGGCTGGGTGGTCGTACGGGGCGTGCATCTGCAGCCAGCGGCCGATGCGAGAGTCAGCGCGGCGATGGCGCACCAGATGCGGTTGGCGTTGATTCGATGGAATTGCTCAGTCGCTCAACAGGATTCGTTTCCAGAGAAGGCCCGTTTTCGCGCGCCTGAACATCTGGCGTTTGATCATCTTGATTCGGTTGACACACCCCTCGACCTGGTCCGCCGCTGCAGGGCAGCGTCAATCCGGCGGTGACCGCATCAGGTCGCCGCGCACGCCGCGGACGAACGAGTGCAGGCGCGCTCCTGATCGGTCAGCCGGGCCTTGGCGCGGAACCGGCGGAAGAACTCGCTCACCGTTGCGGTCAGCGAGATTGTGTCGTGGGTCGGGAAAGCGATCACGGCCATAACATTGCTCCTTGACGAAAACCTAACTGCTGCAATATCTCCCGGCACGCTGACCGGCCCTACGGGGTACTCAGGGCATGCGGAATCCACATCGCCCCCCTCATTCAGGCGCGGTGCCGGCGAAGGTGGTCGATGCTCGAATTTCTGCGGTGTCAGGCGTTCACGGGGCTGCAGCAAGCTGGGAACGAAGCATGTTTTCGAACCGGACTCGGATACGGACTATCTCCGGACTTCATTGCTCGTCCCTCACCTCCTTGCAGCCGGGATGTACGCGGACGTCACTACTCGTCGCGCCAGAACACAGGGGGGATAGCCCCAGGAAAACCTGAGGGCGAGCACCCCTCTCGTCAGAGCTTCGGCACTGCACGACGTATCCGACTACGCGGGAAGCCACCTGGGGTTACCCCTTAATCCGGGGAAACCTGTCCTGAGCCTGGACGTCTCTCGACGGCTGTCAACGGCAGGCGAATCGTTGCTCTGGCACGAATTTCGTGATTTTGGCTGTGCGGCTGCAGGTTTGGTGGTCGGTAGAGGGTCGGCGTTCAGATTTCCGGTGTCCATCCAGAGGTCTGAGCCCACGTCTGTGCCCGCTGGGTGATTTCGGCAATCAGTGGGCCCTTTGCGTCGGCGTATGCATTCATATCGGTCCAGTCTCTTTGCGCGAGCTGATGTTTGAGTTGTTCGTATGCCATGCGGTCGGCGGCGTCGAGCCTCAGCCAGTCACGGAAGAGGAGGTGGCGGCGTTCCCAAGCGCTGTCGAGGGAACAGATGTGGACATGGACATCACGGCGCGAGGTTCGCACCATACGGTGGCCTCGTTCCCGGACCCGAAGTTGGTAGCCCGCGGCAAGTAGCGCATCGAGATAGGCTGCCTCATCCTCGACATCGGGGACGCTGAGGTCGATGTCGATGATCGGTTTAGCGGAAAGACCCGGCACCGACGTCGAACCGATGTGGTCGATGCGCCGCGCGGTGCCGCCAAGAGCGTCAGCGATGCGGGCACGCTCTTCGATGAAGCGTTGCGGCCAAACGGCGTCGTAATCGACGATCTGAATGTCGCGCTTTTCTATGCCACCGATCAGTTCTGTTCGATCGTTCACGTGGACCATCCTCATAGATGGGCGCAATGTAGAGGATAGAAGCCCTGAAGCTCACCAAGTCCGCACTCGAGGTCAGCTTGTACCCCTGTACGGTCTCCAATCGCCGCGTAGGGGTTGCTCAGTCGCTCAACAGGATTCTTTCCGGAGGAGGTCAGGTTTGGGGCTCTGGCGCATATTCCGTGATCGTCGGCCGCTGCGGTCAGCCCGAGATGCACTACTGGACAAGTGATCACGTGGAACTGACAGTGGCATCTCTCGGCCGATGCCGCCACCAGTTCCACCTGATCGGCCGACCAACAGCGCAGAACGTGATCTGATGTGGAGGCGGATACTGTTGAGTGAGTGATCCTATGGGGGCGCGTCACGCGATGTGTGCCAGATCCAGAATTCGCGTGCTGCCGACAACGGCGTCGGATCAGTGGCCTGTGTTCGAACAGGAGTCTCACCCAGCGGGGTGCTGATTGACGAGGCAAAGCGTGACAGCCGAAAAGCGATTCGCCAATTCGGGCGGATCACCCAATGGCTATCTCTAACTGCTCGGCCATTTTGGACGACCAGCAGAAGACCCACGATGCGACACAAAAACAGGCTAACGACTCAGGAGATGCACTTCACGCGCAACACAATAGTTGGTCTTGCACCTCGTCAGCCGAGATCAGCCGACCGGAACGCTGTCGGGACGAAAGCGCGAGTTAGGTATGTAAACCCTTCCTACGCAATGGTTTACCTAATTTCGGGCAGCCTTACATTGCTGGCACGGCGTCGGAAAGCCGATTAGCGTTGGCCCCGTGCTTTTGATGAACGGCGGAAATTCAGCGGTCCTGCCGCACTCCGAGACCCACGGCAACGGGCTTGCCGCACGGCTGAATTGGCTGCGCGCGGGCGTGCTGGGC
Source organism: Nocardia sp. NPDC049707 (assembly GCF_040674855.1). Classification (NCBI taxonomy): domain Bacteria; kingdom Bacillati; phylum Actinomycetota; class Actinomycetes; order Mycobacteriales; family Nocardiaceae; genus Nocardia; species Nocardia sp. NPDC049707. The sequence continues at coordinate 242,315 of NZ_JBFANN010000003.1, forward strand.
TCGAACGACGGAATCGTTTCCGTGGCGGGCATCGTCATCGGCGTGGCGGCCGCGACGGCCGATCGTGGCACGATCATGACGGCGGGTATCGCGGGTCTGGCCGCGGGTGCGGTATCGATGGCCCTCGGTGAGTACGTATCGGTCAGCACCCAGCGCGACAGCGAACGGGCGATCCTCGAGGTCGAGCGCCGGGAACTGGCCGAGCAGCCCGAAGCGGAGTTGGCCGAACTGGCGGCTATCTACGAACACAAGGGCCTGTCGCCGGTGACGGCCCGGAGGGTGGCCGAGGAGCTGACTGCGCAGGACGCATTCCTGGCGCACGCCGAGGCCGAACTCGGGATCGACCCGAATGAGCTGACCAACCCTGTGCATGCGGCGGTGTCATCGGCGATCTCGTTCACCCTTGGCGCCCTGCTTCCGCTGCTGGCGATCCTCGTCCCCACCGCGATCCGCGTCCCGTTCACCGCGGGCGCGGTGCTGGTCGCGCTGGCATCGACCGGCGCGGCCGGAGCCTGGCTCGGGCAAGCACCGGTGCGGCCCGCGACGATCCGGGTGCTCATCGGCGGTGCCGTGGCGATGCTCGTGACGTACACGGTCGGCCATCTGGTCGGTGTAGCCCTGTAGCGGTGTCGAATCCGGCCCGATACTGACCTCTAGGTTCCGGGTGCCGCCTGCCTGCAACGCGAAGTCGCCGCCCGCGAAGCCCACGGCGGCGAGGGCCACATCCGCGCCGCCCGCTTCCCATCACGAAAGTCGTTGAAGGAGTTTGGCTTCTACCACCAGCGCTCGTTTAAACGCGGCATCATCACTCATCTGGGAACCCTGGACTTCGTCACCGCCCGCGAGAATGCCGTGTTCCTGGGCCCGCCCGGAACCGGCAAGACGCATCTGTCGATCGGGCTGTCCATCCGCGCGTGCCAGGTTTCCGGCCGAGTGAGCCTCGGCCAGGCGCGCAACCCATTTCGGCCGCTGGGGAGAGGTGTTCGGCGATGACGTCGTCGCCGCGGCGATGATCGACCGGCTTGTCCACCACGCCGAGGCCATCTCCCTCAAAGGCGATAGCTACCGGCTCGAGGGCCGCGACCTCGGCCGCGTCCCCGCGGCCGAGACCAACAACTGACCTCGAGCACACGATATGCGGCAGAAGAGGACGTTCCTACCGCCCGCACGCGATGCCCGCTCGTTGCCGCTGGGGGACGGTGGTGCAGGTGAAGAGATTGTCGCGCAGGTCAAAACAGGAAGCGGCTTACGGTCTGCGGATGAATGACGAGCCGGACGTAGTCTGCGGCCAGGATCCCTGCGAGGTCGGCGGCGCGGGCCGGGTCGTCGAGATCCCAGTAGCGGGTGGCCAGGCGGGCGGCCAGGTCGTGCGCCCCGTCGGGTTCCACTGTGGTGCGGCCGGCGACCGAGAGCCAGCGTTCGCGTTCACCCACCGGGGCGGCGACGACGATCGAGGCGCGGGCGTCGTTGCGCAGGCGCCGCACTTTGAGCGAGTCCGGCTCCGTGAACAGCTGGATCGTGCCCTCGGCAGTGGCCTCGAACCACACCGGCCGGGGCTGTGGCGGAAGTGGCCCCCCGGCCACGGACAGGAATCCATGCAGAGGGCGCCGCAGGAACTCGAGGTCCTGGGTGGTCAGTGCATTGGTGTTGGTGCTCATGATGCCGATTCAACACCGCCGACTCGGACGATCCCATGGGTAAGGCGCCGGATCCCCTGCGTATTCGTCTAACCTCGCTGAGGTGGACGCGTTCAGTGACCTGCTTCGAGGGGTGCGAGCCCACGGCTCGTTGTTCGGCAGCTCGACGCTGTCCCCGCCCTGGGCACTGCACTTCGTGGACGGCGCGCCGCTGACCCTGTGCACCGTCTTGTCCGGAGCCGGGTGGATCGTGCCGGAACACCGTCCGCCCGAACCGCTTCGCGCCCGCGAGACGATCGTCGTGCGCGGCCCCGCGACGTTCACCTTCGTCGACGAGGTGGGCACCCTGGCCGAACCGATCGCGTGCGGCGAGTTCTGCGCGACACCCGAGCAGGGCGGGACCCACCACCGGCTCGGCTGGAACGACACCGGTCACGGCGGAGTCGACCCTGATGCGACCACCTTGATCGTCGGCGCCTATCCGGTGCGCGGCGAGCTCAGTCGCCGGCTGCTGGACGCGCTGCCCGACGTGCTGCGCGTGGACGCCGACGGCACGGCTGAGGCCGTGCAGGATCACCTCGCCGCCGAAGTCGCTGTCGACACGCCGGGCCAGCAGGTAGTCCTCGACCGGCTGCTCGACTGGATGCTGGTCTGCGCACTGCGCGAGTGGTTCGACCGGCCCGACGGCGCACCCCCGGCCTGGTGGGCCGCTCAGCGGGACCCGGTGGTCGGCCACGCGCTGCGCCTGCTGCATGCCGAACCAGCCGCACCTTGGACGGTCGCCGCGCTGGCCGAGCACACCGCGGTGTCGCGTTCGACGCTGGCCAAGCGGTTCACCGACCTGGTCGGCGAACCGCCGCTGACCTACCTCACCCACTGGCGCATGGCACTCGCGGCGGACCTGCTGCTCGAGCGGGACGCCGCAACCGTCGCGGACATCGCCCGCACCGTGGGCTACGCCGACCCGTTCGGGTTCAGCGCGGCGTTCAAACGAGTCCGAGGCGTCAACCCGAGCGAGTTCCGGCGCACCGCGACCACAGCCTCCCCCGCGATCGAGCGGCTCGTTCCAGCCAGCACCACCCCGGCCGGCTCGAACGCCTGAGAATCAGCCGGCATCCACGTCGCGCCACGCCGGGCAACGCGGGCATCCACGACGGGTGTATTGCCGTCGAGCACGACCGCGGTGCCACGCTGGCCAGCCCGGTCACAGCGAACCGCTTCGGTGTGGACTCCACCTCGGTGTTTGTGCGCTGCGCCGATAGCAGACTTCGACGATCGACCGCAGCAGCTGAGACAGCGTGATAAACGCGCTGGATTCGGCACTACTGGACGGTCGTCGGAGCCGGGTGGGTCACGGTTGAGTCGGAAGAGGCGGGTCACGGATGGGGATCTGTCCATTTTTCGTGAACAGTTCTGGAGCGAGCAACTGGGTGCGCTTGTGTGTCTGCTCGGTCGCCGCAGTATGCCCATCGCCATCAGGAAATGGTTCGACAGTCCCGATACGGTAGGTGCGTGATGAGGAGAAGTCCGCAAGAGAAGAAGCAGCTGAGCTACGCCAAGGACCGCCGCAACGCCTACGGCGAGAACGATAAGGCGTCGCGGAAGAACCTGCCACGTAAGCGGGCACGGGTACACCGCGCCAATCGGCATCGGGCCCACCAGGATCTGCTTGCAGCAACCGGGCTGGTCGACACCGAAACGTCAGACGTTGCCGAGCTGCGGCTGAGGGGTCGCAGGCCCAAAGAGTTCCGAAAGCAGCCGGACCTCTCGTTGGGCGAGTATCTGCGCCGGAAGTCAAGAGCCCGATAGCAAACCTGATTGCGCGGTGCCTGTTCGGCGAAAGTTTTTCTGCCGCAATCGGAGTTGTCACAGAACAACCGCCTCACCTGCAATCGGATCAGCACCTCCCGGCCAGTGATCGCGGTATCGGACAACCACCGCCGATAACGACTATGAACCCGCCGGGACAACCACCCGCACCCTGGGCACGCGGCCGGCTCATCACCCGTCCTCGCATCGATCCGCACCCTGGCCCCTGCCAAGTCCACGCTGTCGATCTGCAGCCCGACCAGATGAGGGAACAGGACCACCATCGGTCCAAGACCAGAACACCGGCCACATGATCGATCATCAAGCGTCCGTTGGCAATCCAGGACGGATCAATCACACAAACCGTGCCAGATCCACGGATGGGCCGGAGTTGACAAGCAGTGGCACAGTGGCCAGTTCGACACGGGCAAAGCGAGGCGATGGCCTGCCGTGGGTCTGACCGCGACGGATTCATGGTGTGAGGTCACGGCAGGTCGCTCGTAGTGCCCAGGCCGGGGCGCGGTCCGACTTCCGCATCAGCGAACTCCGTCGAATGCGGCAGTGGTGCTCGCCGCACAGCGCCGAATCAGGACGACTTGATAGCTGTCAGAAAACGCAGGCTGTCGAACATTTGGTTCAGCGGCTCTTCGACCGGTGCCATGGGACGGTCATAGCAATCGGCCAGTTCCTGCAGGTCCAGGGATGACGTGGTCCAGCCGTGGGCGGCGAGCGATTCAGCCGGATCGGTGCGTTCGTCGGTGTAGAACAGTGACGCGAGGTCGACCTTGCCGAACGGGGTGTCTTTCAAGTAGTCCGACTCTTGCTCGGCAATGTGGCCAATGTCGACGCCCGTGCCGACAATCTCCGCCGCCACCGCGCTCCCGGGTGCCGAAAGCTGTTCGATCCGCGCGAACAAGGCATCATGTGCGGCACCTGGCAGGTAGGGCAGCAGCCCTTCCGCCGACCATGCGGTGGGCGAGGTCGGATCGAATCCTGCCTCGACAAGCGCCGCGGGCCAGTCGTCGCGCAGATCAACGGCTACCTCGCGCCGATCCGATCTCGGCGCGGTGCCGGATTCGGTGAGCACCCGGTGTTTGAATTCCAACACTTTGGGCTGGTCGATCTCGAACACGACCTCGCCTGCCGGCCAATCCAGCCGGTAGGCCCTGGCATCGAGCCCGGCAGCCAGGATCACCGCCTGGGGCACCGGCGCCGCCGTAGACAGGAAGAAATCGTCGAAGAACTTACTTCGATATCCGATGAACCCAGAGGTGAACGGGATCTGCGCCCACAACGTCGGATCGGTGATCAGTCGGTTCATGTCCGGATCACCGGATGCCACCACGAACCGGGCGGCGTACTCATCATGGATGAGGGCATCCGGCCGTTTCGTCTCGATAGCGCGCGCGGCCGCGACGCCGAGCGCTGTCATGCCGACGCTGCTCACAATGTCCCAGGTATCGCCTTCGGTACGCATATGCCGTCCTCGAAGTTTCCTGATTGCCGTGGCTATAAACTTGATCATACGACTTAGCGGACTACGGATCCGGATGCCCGGCGGTAGCCGCCCACACGCCCCCTCCATACTGCGCCTCGGCAGGACAAGATGCCGGCGCCGCTATCGACTCGAACAAGCGGTTGCTCTCTTCGGCAACTTCGGTTGTCTCGGCGAGCATCGACTCGTCGTCCACGATCCCGCGTCCAGGCCGGCGCAGCAGACGCTCCAGTGCTGCCACAGCTTGTCGCGTTCGTGCTCGAGGACGCTGCCGAGCGTCAATTGTGTCAGCCGGATTCGCGGTGGCGTCCTGGACGCGCCGGTGCTCGCCGCGCACCTCCGCGCAACCGCCGAACGCCTTCGGAAAGCAGCGGGCGCGAATCGACAAGAGATGTGCCCTGAATTTCGGTGAGCGGCAACCCCGGTCGGGCGAATTCCGCGGAAAGCCCGGCCGGGACTACCCGTTCGAGCGTTACTCGAACAGCTCGCGTCAGCACGTCACTGATTGGCGCCCGCGATACCGCCGATGATTCCCCCGATGACACAGCCGGGCAGGAATCCGACGACAATGAACAGCAGCCCGATCAGCGCGCCGACGGCGCATCCGATCAATACACCCGCGACCGTGGTACCCGCATCACCGATGAACTGCAGCGGTGCCGAGTGCGGTGCCGGAGCGCTGACCGGCGTCAGCGTCAATGTCGTTGCCGTGGCATCGACTTCGGGTGTGACACGCACCTGCTGACCCGCCACCGTCTGCAGTGTGGTCGGCACGGTGGCGACCACTGAGCCGTCGGGTGCGAGCACCGTGATGCCCGCCTCGGGCGTCAGGACGAACTTGCCCGAGGCCAATGTGATGGTGGCATCGGAGCGGTCCTTCGCCACCGCCGCAGTGTATTGGACGCCGTGATCCATGCCGTTGAGAACGGTTTCCGACGACACTTCAGGCGAGCCGTAGGCGGTGGCCGCGGTGATGCCTGTCGCGGCAACGGTCAGAACTGTTATCGCTATCAAATTTTTGATCTTCATCAGGATTTCCAATCATCCAGCCGATTCGATCGATGAATCCGAGAAAAGGACATCGGACATCGATCATCATGCGCTCTCGACACACTCGGCATCGCGAGAATCAGGAAATCGAATTACGTTGCAAGATCAAATAATTCGAAATACCGAGGAACTGGGGTATTGCTTTTCCAGCTATTCCAGTTCACCCTCGGTCTCCAGGTAGATCTGCCGCAACTGGTCCAGTGTTGCCTGCTCCGGATGCTCCCACAACTCCCGTTGCGCCGCTTCCAGCAGCCGCTCGGTAATGCCGTGCAGCGCCCATGGGTTGGACTGCTCCATGAACTTGCGGTTCACGTCATCGAAAACATAACTCTCCGCGAGCTTTTCGTACATCCAGTCCGCAACGACATTTGTGGTGGCGTCGTAGCCGAACAGGTAGTCGACGGTGGCCGCCATTTCGAATGCGCCCTTGTAGCCGTGGCGACGCATCGCCTCGAGCCAGCGCGGATTCACCACTCGGGCCCGGAAGACGCGGGAGGTCTCCTCCGAGAGCGTGCGGGTTCGCACGGCGTCGGGGCGAGTGCTGTCACCGATGTAGGCCTCCGGATTCTTGCCGGTCAGTGCGCGCACGGTGGCGACCATTCCGCCGTGGTACTGGAAGTAGTCATCGGAGTCGGCGATATCGTGTTCGCGGGTGTCGGTGTTCTTGGCGGCCACCGTGATCCGGCGGTACGCCGTGCGCATATCGTCGGCGGCAGGTGCACCATCGAGGTCACGACCGTAGGCGAAGCCACCCCAGGCGGTGTACACCTGCGCGAGGTCGTCATCGGTGCGCCAGCTCTTGGAGTCGATCAATTGCAGCAGACCCGCGCCGTATGTGCCGGGTTTAGAGCCGAAGATGCGCGTCGTGGCCCGGCGCTTGTCGCCGTGTTCGGCGAGATCGGTCTGTGCGTGGGCGCGAATGTAATTCGACTCGACGGGCTCGTCGAGGTCGGCGACCAGGCGGACCGCGTCATCGAGTAGGGCGAGCACATGCGGGAACGCATCGCGGAAGAAGCCGCTGATGCGGACCGTGACATCGATGCGCGGACGGCCCAGTTCCGCGAGCGACATCACCTCGAGGGTCGTGACGCGGCGGCTCGCCTCATCCCAGACCGGGCGGACACCCAGCAGCGCAAGAACTTCCGCGATGTCGTCACCCGAGGTGCGCATGGCGGAGGTGCCCCACACCGACAGCCCGACCGAGCGCGGATACTCACCGTGATCGGCCCGGTATCGATCGAGCAGGGAATCCGCCATCGCCTGACCGGTCTCCCAGGCCAGTCGAGACGGGACTGCCTTCGGGTCGACCGAGTAGAAGTTCCGACCGGTCGGCAGCACATTGATCAGACCGCGCAGCGGGGACCCACTCGGCCCCGCCGGGATGAAACCGCCGTTGAGCGCGTGCAGGATTCGGTCGATTTCGATGCCGGTCTGGCGCAGACGGGGCACGACTTCGGTCGCAGCGAAACGCAGCACGGTACGCACCGCGGCGAACGTCGGGTCGGACGCGGGTGCGTTCAGGGCGTCCACAATTCCGTCGACGGCGTCCACCGACCAATCGGCGGCTTGCAGTCCGGCGAGCAGCTCACGGGCCTGGGTCTCCACCGCGTCGACCCGCTCACGTGCCTCGGCACCGGATTCGTTCAGCCCCAAGGCTTCCCGAAGACCGGGCACATTCCGTTCACCACCCCACAGCTGGCGCGCGCGGAGCATCGCGAGGACCAGATCGAGTTCGGTCTCCCCCGCGGGCGCCTGCCCGAGAACGTGCAGTCCGTCGCGGATCTGCACATCCTTGATCTCGCACAGCCAGCCGTCGACGTGCAGCAGCATATCGTCGAAGACATCCTCGTCGGGGCGTTCGGACAGACCGAGATCGTGGTCCATTCTGGCCGCCCGCATGAGCGTCCAGATCTGCTGGCGGATGGCGGGCAGTTTGGCCGGATCCAGGGTGGAGATATTGGCATGTTCGTCGAGCAGCTGCTCCAAACGCGAAATATCACCGTAACTTTCGGCGCGGGCCATGGGTGGGATGAGGTGGTCGACGAGGGTGGCGTGGGCGCGACGCTTGGCCTGGGTGCCCTCGCCCGGGTCGTTGACCAGGAACGGATAGATCAGCGGCAGCTCACCGAGCGCGGCGTCGGTGCCGCAGGAGGCAGACATGCCGAGGGTCTTGCCGGGCAACCATTCCAGGTTGCCGTGCTTGCCGAGGTGCACCATGGCATCGGCGGCGAAACCGTCCGGTGCGGCGATCCACCGGTAGGCGGCGAGGTAGTGGTGGCTGGGCGGCAGATCCGGGTCGTGGTAGATGGCGACCGGGTTCTCGCCGAAACCGCGCGGCGGCTGCACCATCAGTACGATATTGCCGAAACGCAGTGCGGCGATGACGATTTCGCCCTTGGGATCGGCCGAGCGGTCGACGTAGAGTTCACCGGGCGGCGGTCCCCACGCCTCGACCACGGCCGTGCGCAGATCCTCGGGCAAGGTGTCGAACCAGCTGCTGTACCGGTCGGCGCTGATACGGATCGGGTTGCCTTCGAGCTGTTCCGCGGTGAGCCAGTCGGGATCTTGACCGCCTGCGGCGATCAACGCGTGGATCAACGCGTCGCCGTCACGTTCCGCGAGTCCGGGCACCGCACTGTCGTCGCCGAGATCGTAACCGGCTGTGCGCATCTCGGTGAGGAGCCGGATCGCGCTGGCCGGGGTGTCCAGGCCGACGGCGTTGCCGATGCGCGCATGCTTGGTCGGGTAAGCCGACATCATGATGGCGATGCGGCGCCGTTCGGCGGGAATGTGGCGCAGCTGTGCGTGCCGGACCGCGATACCGGCGACCCGGGCCGCGCGCTCGGGATCGGGCACGTAGGTGGACAGTCCGTCGGCGTCGAATTCCTTGAAGGAGAACGGAACCGTGATGATGCGGCCGTCGAATTCCGGGACCGCCACCTGGGTGGCGACGTCCAGTGGGGAAAGCCCGTCGTCGTTGGCCTCCCATTGGGCGCGGCCACTGGTGAGGCACAGGCCCTGCAGGATCGGCACATCCAGTTCGGCGAGGGCGGCGACATCCCAGGCCTCGTCGTCGCCGCCGGCCGATGCGTTGGCAGGCTTGGTGCCGCCCGCCGCGAGGACGGTTACCACCAGTGCGTCGGCGGTGCGCAAGGTGTCGAGAAGTTCCGGCTCGGCAGTGCGCAGGGATGCGCAGTACAGCGGTAGGGCCTTCGCGCCCGCATTTTCGATTGCCGTGCAGAGGGCTTCGATGTAGGCGGTGTTTCCGGCGAGATGCTGTGCGCGGTAATAGATTACGGCCACCGTCGGCGGGTGCTCGACGGTTGGATCCAGGTCTGGCGTGCGCTCGAGCTCGCCCCAGCTCGGCAGTTGCACCGGCGGCTCGAAGCCGCGGCCGGTGAGCAGCACCGTATCCGAGAGGAAATTGTGCAGTTGACGGAGGTTTTCCGCACCACCCGCGGCGAGGTAGTTGTGCGCGTCGGCGGCGACACCGCCGGGCACCGTCGAACATTCCATCAACTCGGCATCGGGTGCGATCTCACCGCCGAGCGCCACCATCGGCACCCCGCTGGCACGCACCGCCGCGAGCCCGTCCTCCCAGGCGCGCTTGCCACCGAGGATCCGCACGATCACCAGATCGACGCCGTCGAGCAGCGCGGGCAGGTCGTCGACCAATAACCGAGCCGGATTTCCCCACCGATACTCCGCACCGCTCGCACGCGCGCTCAACAGGTCGGTGTCGGACGTCGACAGCAGCAAAATCACAGGTGGCAGCCTTCCTCGGGTGACGCGCCCATCGGTTACAGTGCTCGCCGGAGAGGGTCTGGCTTTCGACAGTGGCGCGACCGCACCGGAGTTCCACCGGTTTCCTCATCGCCCGCCGAGCAACCCAGATGCTAACCCGCCACCCCGCGCGGCTTGCCGACAGGTAAGTGCCCGGTGTTCAGGCTAGGTCGGCGTTTCCGTCGATCACCAGGTGATAGTGGAATTTGTCGACCCGCCACCCCGCGGCGGTGCGTTGGGTGCCGATGCTGTAGCTGCCGACAAAGGTGCGCGTCTTGCCGTGGTACGCATCATTCTTCACGTGCACTGCGATGGGTCGGCATGGATTTCGGCGTGGTCACCCCGCAGATCGACCAGACCGCGACTCGGCGCTCGCGGAGGATCGAGCATCGCGGCCACCGCCGGTGGTGCTGCCGCCGGGTCGTAGGCTGGATGGGTCATGACGCGTACGAATCCCGATTCCTGCCCCGGTGTGCTGCGGCTGCATCAGGCGGCCGATGGGCCGCTGGCTCGGATTCGGCTACCCGGTGGGCGGCTGGAACCGGGGCAATTGCAGTCTTTGGCCGAGGCGGCCGTCGAACTCGGCGATGGGAATATCGAGCTGACCTCGCGGGGCAATGTGCAGTTGCGGCAGGTACGTGATGCGGCCGCGCTGAGTGAGTGGTTGGCGGGTGCCGGGCTGTTACCGAGCGATACGCATGAGCGGGTGCGCAATATTGTCGCCTCGCCGCTGTCCGGTCGGATCGGTGGCTGGGCGGATGTGCATGCGCTCGTTCCGGCGCTCGACCTGGGTTTGCGCGCCGCTGCGCGGTTGGCCGAACTGCCCGGCCGCGTGCTGTTCACCCTCGACGACGGTCGCGGCGATATCAGCGGCCTCGGTGGCGATATCGGTGTGCACGCCACGGACACAGACGAATTCGCGCTCGTGCTGGCGGGTAGGGATGCGGGCATCCGAGTATCCACGGCCGACGCGGTACCGGTGATGCTGGCTGCCGCGCACGCCTTCCTCGATCTCGGCTCGGATCAATGGCGGCTGCACGAAGTCGATGACGGTGCGCGCCGAGTGACCGACATCCTCGGCCTGTCCCCCGGCCTCGAACGCCTGGAATTCGGTGCCACCCATGACATTCCGATCGGCTGGCTCGACCAGGACAACGGCCTGGTCAGCCTCGGCGCGGCCGTTCGCCTCGGCTCCCTGTCCGCCCGCATCGCCGAATTCATCGCCGCCATCGAACGTCCCATCTTCATCACCCCCTGGCGCAGCCTGGTGATCACCGATCTCGAGGAATGGCCCGCCGAACAGGTCGTTCGCGTACTCGCCCCCATGGGCCTGATCTTCGACGCCAACTCCCCCTGGCTCCAGGTCAGCGCCTGCGCCGGCCAACCAGGCTGCGCGAAGGCGCTCACCGATGTCCGTGCCGACGCCACCGCGGCCGTCGAGTCCGGTCGCGTACCGCCCACCAACCAGCCCGCCGCAGACAGCGATACCAACGGCCACGCAACAGAGTCCGACCGCCCAACCGCAAACCTCGACTCGACAGCCACAGACCCGGCGGCATCCGCTCCGAACGCCATCGCCCCGAACGCCACAGCGCTCCCTCCGGACGCCGAAGCACTCGACTTCGACGACGTTGCGCCCGCCCCGAACATCGCCGCACCTCACCCGAACATCGCGGCGCCCGCCCCGAATATGGCATCGGCCTCCAGCGCAGTCACAGATCTCGGTCCGGCCATCGAACTCCGCAGCGCCGACGATGTCATGGTCGCCGGCCGCCAACACTGGTCCGGCTGCGACCGCCGCTGCGGCCGCCCGCGCGGCCCGGTCACCGACATCGTCGCCACCGAAAACGGCTACCGCATCGACTGAGGACACCCAGCAAGCGACGGACAGGCTTCGCATCGCGCCCCAACACCAAAGCGCGAGACGCCGGTCGTCAGCGCCGCCGACGCCGGTGCGGCCGGTTCGCGGACAACATCTCAGCCACCAACGACGGCAACGGAATCGGGCTGGCATCCGGCGCGCAAGCGACCGACCAGCGGTGCGGCGCGAGCGAACTCACGAGTTACGAAGCCACCGCGGTCGGCGCACTGCGCGGATCCTCGTGCATCTCCAACGTGCAGCACTTCACCCCGCCACCGGCCTTCAACAACTCCGAGAGATCGATGCCCACCGGGTTGTACCCCTGCGCACGCAACTCCGAAGCCAGGTTGTCGGCCCGACTGCTGATGAAGACATTCAGCCCATCGGAAACACCGTTCAGCCCGAGAACGACCGCGTCGGCGGCCGTTGCGAGGATGGCATCCGGATAGAGCTCGGCCAGAATCGCCTGACTCGCAGCGGTGAAGGCGGGCGCGAAGTACGCGACATTCGTGTCACCGAGGACCATCAGCGCCGTATCCAAGTGATAGAAGCGTGGATCGACCAGTTCGAGCGAAACCACCGGCAGATCGAAGTATCGCTCGACCTCGCGATGCGCGGCAACAGAACTCCGGAACCCGGTCGCGGCCAGCATGCGCTCACCGACGAGCAGGAAATCACCTTCGCCCTCATTGATTTCCTGCGCTCCCACCAACTCCACGAGCCCCTGCTGCGCGAACCAGCGGTGATACGCCGGACCTTCCTCGGCCCGCTCAGCATGGGTGAACCGCGCCGACATCGCCCGCTCACCCACGATCAGGCCACTATTCGCGGCGAAAACCATATCGGGCAGACCGGGCTCCCCCGGCACGACCTCGATGCGATGGCCGTAGTGCTCGAACGTCGCGCACAACGTTTCCCACTGCGACAGCGCCAGTGCGCGATCGACGGGTTCCTGCGGATTCATCCACGGATTGATCGAGTAGCAGACGTCGAAGTGATCCGGACGGCACATCACGAACCGGCGTGGTGCCGGCCGCCGCGCGGGCTCGATACGGAGGGTGGTCACAGAGGTCAACGTGTCTCCCGGGGGTAGGCGCGGATCATTGCACTGACACGACGGTAAATCGCCTAGTATTGCGCCAGAAATAACGATTCATTGCGCATGATCGATCGAATTCGGCGAATCATTGCGTCGATCGGAAGTGGTGCGGCTTGGATGACATCGACCGGCAGATTCTGGCGCATCTGCTCAAATCGGCGCGCGCCTCGTTCCAGGAGATCGGCGCGAAGGTCGGGCTGTCCGCGCCGGCCGTCAAGCGCCGTGTCGACAAGATGGTCGCCAGCCGCCAGATCACCGGCTTCACCGCACTGGTCAACCCCGCCGCACTCGGCTGGACCACTGAGGCCTATGTCGAGGTGTACTACCGCGACAACATCACCCCTGCCGAACTCCGCCGCAGCCTCGAGCCGATCCCCCAGGTAGTCGGCGTCTGGACCATCGCGGGTGAAGCCGATGCCTTGGTCCATGTCATGGCGACAGACATGGCCGAAATCGAATCCACCGTGGAACGCATCCGCGAGAACACCCGCGTAGGCCGCACCCGCAGCTCCATAGTCATGTCCCGCATCCTCGAACGCCCCCGAACCTGATGCAGGTGTCCTCTCGACATTCGCATTCTCGACCCGCGCCGAGCGCGCGGAGGCAAGACTCATATGGTGGTGCGCATGTCCGATGTTCGTGCCGGTTATGTCACTGATGGGGCCGAGATCTATCGGCGGTCGTTCGCGATGATTCGGGCCGAGGCAGATCTGAGCGGGTTTCCGCAGGATGTGGCGCAGGTGGTGGTGCGAATGATCCATGGGTGCGGGCAGGTGGATCTGGCCGGGGATGTGGCGTTTTCATCCGGTGTCGTGGCGGCGGCGCGGGCGGCGCTGCGGGCGGGGGCTCCGATTCTCTGTGATGCGCAGATGGTCGCGTCCGGTGTGACGCGCAAGCGACTGCCCGTCGACAATGATGTCATCTGCACGCTCGGCGATCCGCGGGTGCCGGAACTGGCCGCGGCAATGGGCAATACGCGTTCGGCCGCGGCGCTGGAATTGTGGCGCGATCGCCTCGAGGGCGCGGTGGTCGCCATCGGGAACGCACCGACCGCCCTGTTCCATCTGCTCGACATGATCGATGCGGGTGCGCCGCGCCCCGCCGCCATCCTGGGCATTCCAGTCGGTTTCGTGGGCGCCGCCGAATCCAAGGATGCGTTGATCGAATTCGGCGGGGTCGAGTATCTGACGGTGCGTGGGCGACGCGGTGGCAGCGCCATTACCGCGTCGGCACTGAATGCGATTGCGAGCGAGCAGGAATGAGCAACGGCAAGCTGTGGGGCGTCGGACTCGGCCCCGGCGATCCGGAGTTGGTGACGGTGAAGGCGGCGCGGGTGATCGCCGCGGCCGATGTCATCGCCTTCCACAGTGCCCGGCACGGCCGCAGTATCTCGCGGGGTATCGCCGCACCGTATATGCGTGCGGGCCAACTCGAAGAACACCTGATCTACCCGGTGACCACCGAGACGACCGACCACCGCGGCGGGTATCAGGGCGCCATCGACGAGTTCTACGAACAGGCCGCCGAACGCCTGGCCGCCCATCTGGCGGCGGGCCGGTCCGTCGCGCTGCTCGCCGCCGGCGATCCGCTGTTCTACAGCTCGTATATGCATATGCACCGTCGGCTGGCCGACCGGTTCGAGGCCGAGATCATCCCCGGCATCACCTCGGTGAGCGCTGCCTCGGCCGCCCTCGGCACGCCGCTGGTCGAGGGCGAGCAGGTGCTGACCGTCCTGCCGGGCACCATGCCCACCGATGAACTCACCCGCCGCCTCCGCGATACCGACGCGGCCGCCATCATGAAGCTCGGTCGCACCTATCCCGGTGTACGCCAAGCCCTCTCGGATTCCGGCCGGCTCGCCGACGCCTACTATGTCGAACGCGCGAGCAGCACCCGTGAGCGTGTGCTCGCCGCCGCCGAGGTCGTTGACGCGGACGTGCCGTACTTCTCGATCACCCTCGTCCCCGGCCCCCAGCCGACAACCTTGCTGCGCCTTGCGAATTCGGCGCGGAACGAGCAGTCCACCGTCGACACGACGACTACCCTCGTTGCGAACGCCGGATCCAACGCACTGCGCCTTGCGGATTCGGCGCACAGTCAGCATTCAGCCATCGGCATGACGAACACCCCTATCGCGAACACGGGGTCGGACGGAACCATCGATGCCAGGAACGAATCCGCCGCAGGCCGCGCGGAGGTGCACCATGCGAGTACCGGACCGGACCCGCACCGTGCAGCCACTGAGTCCGAGACGCAGCGCGCCGACACCGGCGGCGGAAACCCCGCCCGAGTCGGCGAAGTGGTCGTCGTCGGGCTAGGCCCCGGCTCACCCGAGTGGACGACGCCGGAGGTCGAACACGCACTCGCCGAAGCCACCGATCTGGTCGGCTACACGACCTACATCAATCGGGTGCCGTCACGGCACGGGCAGCGCAGGCATGCCAGCGATAACCGGGTGGAATCCGAACGTGCCGCCATGGCATTGGATCTCGCGAAGCACGGGGCCAAGGTCGTGGTCGTGTCCTCGGGGGATCCCGGGGTTTTCGCCATGGCGGCGGCGGTGCTCGAGGAATCCGCCGATCCACAGTGGCAAGGGGTGCCGGTGCGGGTGCTGCCCGGGCTCACCGCGGCCAATGCCGTCGCCAGCCGGGTCGGCGCGCCGCTCGGCCACGATTACGCGATGATTTCGCTCTCCGATCGGCTCAAGCCGTGGGAGGTTGTCGCACAACGGCTTTCGGCGGTGGCATCGGCCGATATGGCGATCGCGATCTACAACCCGGCCTCGAGTAAGCGCACCTGGCAGGTCGCTGCGATGCGCGATGTGCTGCTCGAGCATCGCAAGCCCGATACCCCGGTGGTGCTCGGTCGCGATGTCGGTGGACCCACCGAATCCGTCCACGTGGTCACCCTCGCCGAATTGGATCCGGCCGCTGTCGATATGCGCACGCTGCTGATCATCGGTGCGTCCACCACTGCCGTCATCGAATCCGACCAGGGCACCAAGGTCTACACTTCACGCCGCTACCAGCGTTGATTCCGGCACCGCAGAAAACCGTAAAGATTCCGAAAACAGGTTCGGCCATGCTGAAGGCATCACCAACAGCGGGCCGGACGGTCCGCGACACGCCGGAAAGGCAACCCGATGCGCAAGCTGAAGCTCCAGGTCCAGACCACCATCGACAGCTACATGTCCGGCCCGAACGGCGAGATGGACTGGATGACCTTCCCGTGGTCCGATGACCTCGCCGCCCGCGTCGGCGCCATCACCGCCGAATTCGACACCATTGTGCTCGGCCGCAAACTCGCCGAGGGCTTCATTCCACACTGGGCCGCCAAGCCCGAACACGAGCCCCAGGTCGCCATCGACAAGATGAACAACACGCCCAAAGTCGTGATCTCGAACAGCCTCACCGAATCGCCCTGGGAGAACACCGTCGTCGCGGGCGGCGACCTCGCCGAGACCATCAACGGCCTCAAGGCCCAGCCGGGTGGCGACATCATCGTCTACGGCGGCGGCATGCTCGTCGCGAACCTGATCGCCGAGAACCTCATCGACGATCTGCACCTGTTCGTCAACCCCACCGCGATCGGCGCCGGCCTGCCGGTCTTCCGCGGCACCACCCGACTCCACCTGGTCTCCGCCACCGGATTCGAGTGCGGGGTGACCGAGCTGCATTACCGGCCGAAGAGCGCCTGACCACAGCCACCCGAACAACGTACCGAGGATGCCGATCTGCGAATTGATCGGCATCCTCCCCTTCGCTAACATTCCACTATGGAACGTTGAGAGCGAAAGGAGCGGTAGGTTGGCGAATACCTCGGCACAACGCAAATCGCTGAATTCCACGGCGGCGTCGCTGCTCGGATTTCTGCACGACGGTCCGATGTCGGGCTGGGATCTGGTCACCCAGGCCCAGGACCGGATCGGCGATTTCTGGACCATTACCCAGAGCCAGGTCTACCGGGAACTGGCCGCCATGGACGCGGCCGGACTCGTCGAAAAGGGTGAGACCGGGGCGCGCGATCGCACGCCGTATCAGATCACCGATGCCGGTCGCGAAGCATTCCTCGAATGGATCGCCCGCGATCCGGGCGCGGAGACCATTCGGGTGCCACTGTTACTGACCCTGTCCTTCGGAGAGCACGTCGATCCCGATCACCTCGATCGAATCATCGCCGCCAACAAAAGAATTCACCAGCAGCGCCTCGACCGCTATCTCGCCGACGACCACACCGACATGTCCCCCTACCAACGCGCCACGCTGGAATTCGGCATTGGTTACGAACGCACAGTGCTGGCCTGGTTCGACCGACTGCCGCAACTCCTCGGCCGCTCGAACACCGCAGCAGCACGGCCCGAGTGAACATCGGAGCCGAGATACCAAGTCGATCAGAAATTGCCGGATGCGTTATCCCGCAACCACTTCCACGCCTCCGCGACAGTTTCCGCAACGACCGCGTCCGGTGGCAGCTCGGGGCGATCGACGACGACAACGGGAAGGCCCGCCGAGCGAGCGGCGTCGAGTTTGGCGGCGGTCTGATCACCGCCGCTATCCTTGGTGACCAGCACGTCGATCCGATGCCGGGTCAGCAGACGCTGCTCGTCCGCAGGCGAGAACGGCCCACGCGCCAGGAGTAATTCGTGATGCGGCGGCAGCGCGCCGGTGGGTGGATCGATGGCACGGATCAAGAACCACTGGTTCGCCAGGCCCGCGAAGGCGGCGACACCTTGGCGGCCGATGGTCAGGAAGACGCGTTCCCCTAACTCCGAAACCTTCTGCGCGGCCACATCGAGATCGGGCACCCGGATCCACCGATCACCGGGCTGTTCGGACCACCCCGGCCGCCGCACATGCAGTAGCGGTAGCCCGAGATCCGTCGCGGCACCGGCGGCATTCGCACTGATCATGCCCGCGAACGGATGTGTGGCATCGATCACGACCGCGATCTCGTTATCCGCCAACCACTTCCGCAGCCCTTCGACACCACCGAAGCCACCGATCCGCACCGGACCCGCTGGCAGCAGTGGGTCGCGAACACGACCGGCGAGCGAGGAGACGATGTCGAATCCTCGCTCGCCGGAGGCGATGTGGGCGATTTCCCTGGCTTCCCGGGTGCCGCCCAGAATCAGAGTTTTCAGGGCTGTCCGCTGAAGTAGGCGATGCCCGCATTGATCAGGTTCGGACCGCCCGCGATGAGCAGGCCGATCAGCGCACCCACCGGCAGACCGATACCGAAGAAGAAGAATCCGATGATGCCGCCGATCACCGCTCCGAGCGAGGCGCGCTGCAGTTCGCTGAAGAACCATTCCTGCGAGGAGATGGCCTCGGCGCTGACCGCGGCGGTCGGCTTGACCTCCGGTGTCAGCGTCAGCTTCTGCCCCGCAGGGTCGATGGTGGCCGCGATCGGGATCAACTGGTCCCCGACCTGCGCCTTCAGCGGAATCGATGTAACGACCGCGCCCTCGGTGTTCTTCACCGTGACGTATTTCTGGTCGGCGTCCAGACTGAACGCGCCACCGGTGACCGCGGCGACAATCGACTTGTCCACCAGTTGCACCGCGTAGTTGACACCGTGGTCTTCGCCCTGCACGGCGGGCGCGGCCTGGTTCTGCACGGCCGGCGCGGGTGCCGCCGGAGCGGCGCCGGAGGTACCCGCCGCAATACCGGTGGCCGCGACGGCCATGATCGCGGTGGCGGCAAACTTCTTGTACTTCATAAATCTCCCAATACAGCTGATACGCAGACCCTTTTGCGCTGCGGTCGTGGGCCCCGACCATACCTTTTACTCACGGATGTTTCACTACAGCGCGCCACAATCCGGGCCAGATTCCGGCTCTGATCCGACCTTCATCGGCCTGAGGTCCTTCCAGCACATCAGCGTTCCACGACCACACGCACCATAACCGTCAGGAAGCTGGAGACTCGCTGCGAGCCCCGATGACCCCGTACAACAGCAGGTCCTCGAGGGAAGCGGCGAAACTGTCGACATCATCGATGTCACGGATGCACATGGCGAACAATGCCGCGCCGGCGATGGCATCGAGCAGGGTGTTGGCGTCGAGGCCGGGATGCGCCGATTCACTGTCGCCGGACAGATAGTCGCCGAGTTCGACGCGGGTGGGGGTGTTCAGACGGGCGGCGAGTTTCTCGTAGAGTCCGGAGTCCTCGCGCATCTCGGCCATGAGCCCGGGCATGGCGACGCGGGTTTCGGCGGATCCGAACAGTTGGACGGTCCCGCGGATCACCTTGCGGATCTCGCTGATCAGGTCGGGTGCTACCTGATCGGAGCCGACGTCGGGAAAGACCGCCTTGGCGATGAGGTGGGCCTTGGACGGCCAGCGCCGGTAGATGGCCGGGCGGCTGACCCCGGCACGGGCCGCGATGGCATCGATGGATGTTGCGGCATAACCCTTTTCGACCAGCAAGGCGCGTGCGGCGTCGAGCACCGCGCGGTCGACCGCGGGATCGCGGCGCGGTCCGAGCCGGTGGCGTTCGGTCATGAAATTCGTCCTTGTCCGCGCGAGGTGGAGTCGTTACAGTCTGTCACATCAATAGTCGTTACAGTCTGTAACCGCTGGGGATTAGAGGAGTAGACCGTGTCAGCTGCCCCACACATCACCGCACTCGCCGAAACGTATCGACCGGTACCGCTGCTACAGGGCAAAGTCCTCGTGATAGCGGGCGTCGGCCCCGGACTCGGACACTCGCTGAGCATCGAAGCCGCCCGCATGGGCGCGAACCTGGTCCTGGTCAGCCGCACCGAGCACAAGCTCGACAAGATCGCCGCGCAGGTACGCGCACACGGCGGCATGGCCCTGGTCGCACCCGCCGACATCACCGTCGAAGAGCAGCGACAGTCCCTGGTGGATCGCACGCTCGCCGAGTACGGGCGCATCGATTGCCTGATCAACAATGCCTTCGCGATCCCCCCGATGAACCCGATCACCCAGATCGAGATCGACCACCTGCGCACTGTGAACGAGACCAATGTGTTCGCACCGCTGCGCCTTTCGGCCTTGTTCGCCGATGCACTGGCGGCCTCGCGCGGCTCGATCATCATGCTCAACTCATGCGTGTCCTACAGCTCACAACCGGAGTACTCCGGCTACAAGCTATCCAAAGGCGCACTCCAGCATCTGGCATCGTCGCTGGCCACCGAGCTCGGCCCGCGCGGCATCCGGGTGAACAGCATCGCGCCCTCCTATGTCTACGAGGACATCAACAAGGCCTACTTCGACTGGCTGGCCGGCCAAGCCGGAGTCACACACGCCGACATCTACCGAGAGAAGGCCGCACCGACCGATCTGCAGCGCCTGGCCGAGCCCGAAGAAGTCGCCCGCGCCGCGCTGTTCCTGGCCAGCGATCTGGCCACCGCCGTCACCGGGCAGATGCTGACCGTCGACTGCGGCGAGTTCCATCGATGAGTACAGGAGCAACCATGCCAAAGCGAATCGTCCTGTGGGGCACCGGCGTCGTCGGCTCTATGGTGCTGGCCGAGATCCTGCGCCACCCACGTTTCGAACTGGTCGGCGTCGGCGTCAGCAACCCCGACAAGGTCGGCAAGGATGCCGGCGACCTCTGCGGAGCGCGGAAAACCGGTGTCCTGGCCACGGATTCGGTCGACGAGCTGATCGCACTGCGCCCCGATGCGGTCGTGCACTACGGTCCCACCGCCCAGTTCGCCGACGAGAACATCAGGGTGATCAGCGCATTCCTGCGCGCCGGCATC
Organism: Nocardia sp. NPDC049707; assembly: GCF_040674855.1. Classification (NCBI taxonomy): domain Bacteria; kingdom Bacillati; phylum Actinomycetota; class Actinomycetes; order Mycobacteriales; family Nocardiaceae; genus Nocardia; species Nocardia sp. NPDC049707. The sequence goes on from NZ_JBFANN010000003.1 coordinate 262,780, forward strand.
GACGTGTGCTCGACGGCCATGACACCGTGGGTGTGGCCCGCCATGGACAAGACCCCTGACCTGTGGCGCGATCCCATCACCGACGCGTGCACCGAGGGCGGAGCATCGTGCTTCACCACCGGCATCGACCCCGGCTTCGCCAACGACCTGTTCCCCATGACCCTGATGGGACTGTGCGGTGCGGTGGAGTCGGTACGGGCCTCGGAACTGCTCGACTACACCGACTACGAAGGCGCCTACGAATTCGAGATGGGCATCGGCCATCCGCCGGAATTCCAAGCGCTGCTGGAACATCCGGACCTGCTGATCATGGCCTGGGGCCCGACGGTGCCCATGATCGCCAGCGCCGCAGGCATCGAACTCGACGCCATCACCACCACCTGGGACAAATGGGTCACCCCCGAGGATCGCCCGTCGGCCAAGGGCATCGTGAAACCGGGCAACGTCGCCGCCATCCGATTCACCATCAACGGCGTCTACCAGGGCCGCGAGGTCATCACCCTCGAGCACGTCAATCGCATCGGCCGAGACGCCGCGCCGCACTGGCCGGCTGGAACCCGCGACGACGTCTACCGCGTCGACATCGTCGGCTCCCCGTCCATATCTCAGGAGACCCAATTCCGGTTCACCGACGGTTCCGGCCGCACACCGGCCGTTGCGGGCTGCCTGGCCACGGGCATGCGCGCGCTCAACGCCGTACCCGCGGTCAACGAACTGCCGCCCGGGTGGGTAACCGCACTGGACCTGCCGCTGATTCCGGGCGCAGGCACGATCCGCTGAGTAGCAGCGGCGCACAGCGGGGTTTCAGACCGAGCCGCCTTTCACGACCGTCCACCGGGTGACCGGCGATTGCGGCCGCCAGGTCGCAATTTGCCCAGTGTCCGTCCGTCAGGACGCTTCGCCTCCCGTGCCGGAACCGTTGAGCCCCAATAGCACCGAACGCATTACGCGGACGCCCCATGCGCCGAGCCGGATCCGGCGGCGAGGTAGGCCAATGCGGCCCGTGCGGCATTGGCGCCGCACATGCCGTGCGCACCCGGCCCGGGCGGGGTCGCCGCGGAGCAGATGTACATGCCGGGCAGGCCGATCGCATACGGGGACAAGGTGATTCGCGGCCCGAATACCAGCTGGCGGATATCCTTCGAGCCGGTCATGATGTCACCACCGGTGAAGTTGGGGTTGTCGGATGCCAGTTCGGCGGTGCTGCGGACCGCCAGGCCGATGATCCGGTCCCGGAATCCGGGTGCGAATTGCTCGATGCGGGCGATGATCGCCTCGGTGGCATCGCCGGTATAGCCGTTGGGGACGTGGGCGTAGGCCCACACCGGGTGGATGTCGCCTGCCGAGCGTTGCGGGTCGGCCAGATACTGCTGGCCGACCAGGACGAACGGGCGCTCCGGCAGGCGGCCGGCGTGGATATCGCGTTCGGCCGCCGCGAGTTCGGCGAAGGGACCGGCGAGGTGGACGGTGCCCGCGCGGCGGGCGTCCGGATTCGCCCATGGCACCCCCGCTTCGACCGCGAAATCTACCTTGAATGCTCCAGGTCCGCGGCGAAAGTTCCGATAGGCGTGGGTGATTCGGGGTGGGAGCCGGTCACCGAGAATCCTGGCAACCGCTTCCGGAGCCAGGTCGAACAGCGTCACATCCGACGGCGGCAACTGTGTCACGGTGTCGACACGAACGCCGGTCTCGACCTTGCCGCCCAGATCGGCGAGCAGTGCGGCCAGCGCGCGGGTGATGGAATGGGAACCTCCGGCGGCCACGGGCCAGCCGTGGCGGTGGCCCGCGGTCAGGATTCCCATCCCGATCGCCGAGCTCATTGGATAGTGCAGCGGCCGGAAGGCATGGGCCGCGACACCCCCGAACAGCGCCCGCGCCTCCTCGGTCCGCAAGACCCGGGCGAGCGCCGAAGCGGGCAGCGGGGTCGGCGCACCGAAGCGGGCCAGCGTCAGTGGGTGCCGGGGCACCCGCAGCAGCGGTCGCAGGATGTCTTCGGCCAGCGCGTCGTAGCGCTCGGACGGCTTGCCGAACAACGATTTCCACACCCACCCGTCGCGCCCCAGCCCGGCGGCAGTGCGCTCGATCGAGCGGTACAGCACCCCGGCGCGGCCGTCGGAGAGCGGGTGCACACAGTCGATTTCCGGTGTGCACCAGGACAATCCGTAACGCTCCAGCCCGAGCTCGGCCAGGAACGGCGAGCCGACGGCCATGGGATGCACAGCTGAGCACTGGTCGTGCAGCAGTCCGGGCACGATGGCCGCAGCGGTGCGGGTGCCGCCGCCGATCTCGCTGCTCGCCTCGAGGAGGGTGACCTCGACGCCCGCTTGGGCGAGGGCCACGGCAGCGGCGAGTCCATTGGGCCCGCCGCCGACGACGGTCGCGATGGTCATGCCAGCGCTCCGTATCCGCGATCCTGCGCGTCGGGAATCCCGGCCGGACGGGCCGCTTCCCGATCCGGGCGGGTCCAGGTAACGGCCAGTGGGATCGGACCGTTCGGCAGCCAGGGCTGTTCGGCCACCGCGTCGGCGACGGTCCAGGTGCCGCGCTCGATGACCCCGAGCGCCGCGTCGATGACCTGATAGTGCTGGACCTTGCTGCCCCATGCCTGTGATTCCACCCAGACGACGACGGCCTCACCGGGTTCGAACCGGGCCTCGCGCTGTACGGCGGCGATGAAGTCCACATTGTGCAGGTGGCCGTCGCCGAAGTTGAAGCCGATCACCGAGTTGCACAGGAACTCGCCCTCGCGCACGGTGCGGGTATCGATATCCGGCAGATTCTTCAGCAGCACCGAGAACAGTCCGCGGCCCTGGCTGTGCATAGTGCGCCAGGCGACGACCTGCTGCATGGTGACTTCGGCCCACTGGGGCTGATAGCCGAATTCGACGAACTGATCGACCTGATTGCTGGCAGTGCGCGTCACCCGATCCAGTTTGCCCTCCGCGCCCGGGGCGAAGGCCCACACCGCCGACGCCCAGTTGCCCGCATATTGCCGCATGGACGGCAGGAACGACACCTTGTCGGGGCGGAAGTTGCCCAGGATGGGGAAGAACAGCAGCCCGGCGAGCAGTGCGCCGGCCAGCCACGGCGAGGAGAGGTCGAACGGCCCATAGCCGTCCCAGTTCGGGAAGCCCAGGAACAGGAACACCGACGCGTAGGCGAACAGCAGATTCCATTCCAACGGCACCGCGAGCGGGAACGTCGACACGATGAACAGGTGGAAGATCACCATCACCGCCACCGCCGCCACCGTGAGCCAGTGGTTCGTGGAGAACAGCAGCACCAGTGGCGCGATCACCTCGACGGTGGTGCCGCCGACGTGCGCCATCACATCGGCGATCCGGGACGGGCGCAGGTCGCGCGGAAAGTCGCGGTAGTGCGCGCGTTTGAACCAGGCGAAGGGCACCGACGGGCTATTGCTCACCATGGGCGGCACCACCAGCGAGAAATGCTTGCCGAATTTGGACACGCCCGCGCCCACCCACACGACCACGATGAGCAGTTTCAGCGCGATGATCATGTCGACGAACGGCAACACAGCGAAGCAGAACAGCGCGGGCAGGTACTGTTCGCCGCGGGCGGCGAGGAAGATCGTCTTGTCCCGTAATCCGTTCAGGATAAGCAGCACGATCGGCGCGACCAGCAGCGCCGGAGCCACCAGGCCGGAGGTGTTGTCCGGCAGTGCCGCCGAGAGCGAAGCACTGTGTGCGCCGGGCCAGAACAATGCGATCGCCACGCTCAGCAGCAGCGCGACATACAGGGTGATGTCGAACCAGCCACGCCGGTCGCCGGCGGTGAACGGCACCCACTTCCACGGCCGCAGCCGGATGGTTCGCGGCCGCGCCCAGAACAGGATGCCGCCGGTCATGGGTTTCACCTTGCCCGCCAGCGGACCCCAGGACCCGGCGATGCCGATGCTCTCCAGCAGCACGGTCCACAGAATCGCCTTCTGATAGACGATCGGCTGGTTCCACCACTGGCTCACATGCCAGAAGGCGGGCAAATGCGAGGTGGTGGTCGCGACCACGATGCCGCCGAGGGCGTACAGCACGATCAGTTTCAGGATGTAGATCGTGTGCACCATGCGCGGTGAGCCGAAGCCGTGTTCGACCCAGTTGACAGCGAGAACCCGCATCCGCTCCATCAGTGGTAGGCGCAGGAAGGCTTCCGGCTCGACGGCGGGTAGATCGGGCGTGGTGAATCCCATGACGGTGCTCCTAACCGGTGAATAAGTGTAAGAATCAGGACTTTTCGGCGTCAAGGCGGCGCAGCGCGGGCTTGTCGATCTTGCCGACGGCGTTCTTGGGCAGCTCGTCGAGAATCCGGATCGACACGGGCAGCTTGTATTTCGCCAGACCTTTGCGGGTGTGCTCGCGAATTGTGTTGGTATCCAATGCGGATCCGCTGGCGAGAGCGACGAAGAGGATCGGCTGTTCGCCGTAGACGGGATCGGGTCGTCCCACCACGGCCGCCTCGGCGACCTCCCGCAGCCGGTAGACGACGGTCTCGATCTCCTTGGGGTAGATGTTCTCGCCGCCGCGGATGATCATGTCCTTGGCGCGGTCGACCAGGATCAGATAGCCGTCCCGGTCCAGCCGCCCGATATCGCCGGTGTGTAGCCAGCCGTCCACCACGGTGGCGGCGGTCTCGTCGGGCCGATTCAGGTAGCCGCGCATGACATTCGGGCCGGAGATCAGGACCTCGCCGCTCTCCCCCGCGAGCGCATCGGAGCCGTCGGCAGCCAGGATACGGATTTTCTGGCCGGGCAGCGGCAGGCCGACGGTGCCCGGCTTCCGCTGTCCGGCAATCGGATTGAGAGTGCTGGCGCAGGTACCCTCGGAGAGCCCGTAGCCCTCGACGATCGAAATACCATAACGGGACTCGAATTCGGCGAGCAGCTCCACGCTCGCCGGAGCGGCCCCGCAGATGCCGAAGCGTACCGATGAGGTGTCGGGCCGCACATCCGCGGGCAGGTTCGCCAGCATCGTGTAGATGGTGGGGACCGCGGAAAAATAGGTGGCCTGGACGCGTTCGATCCTGGCCAAGAAGGTCGCCGGATCGAATCGGCCCGCGACGCTGGTGCGGCCGCCCGCCAGCAGCGGTGACAGCACCCCGACCACGATCCCGTTGACGTGGAACAGCGGCAGGATCAGCAGGCTGTGGTCGGCCTCGGTCAGCGCCAGCGCGTCGATGACCATGCCGCACATGGCGAGCAGGTTCGCGTGGTCGAGCATGACGCCCTTGGGCCGCCCGGTGGTTCCGCTGGTGTAGATGAGCAGCGCCAGCGCGTCCGCACCGGTCGCGACCGGCTCGGTGTCCGGGTCGGTTCCGTCCATGCTCAGCTCGCGCACCGGAACGACAGCGCGCACCGGGCCGTCGAAGGCCCGGTCGGTGATGAGCACCTCAGCGCCCGCGTCGGCCAGTCGGTAGGCGACCTCGTCGGCGACCAGCGCGGGGTTCACCGGCGTGACCGCCGCGCCCACCCGCCACGAGGCGAACAGCGCCACGATCAGATCGGCGGTATTCGGCAGCATGACCGCCACCACGTCGCCGGTGCCGACGCCGTATCCGCGCAGCCTGGCCGCGGCCCGGCGCACCAGTTCGAGGAAGCGGGTGTTGTTCAGTTCGATGCCGTCGTCGGCGAGAGCGGGTGCGTCCGGGCGGACGGCCGCTCGCCGGTCCGGTAGTGCGGAGAGATTCATGAGCCACGTCCTTGCTGGAGGGAAAACGCTGGCGACAACGGTAGAAATCACCGACCCCCACGCCACCGTCGTGCGTCGACGAAGTTCTCCGCAGCACTCGTCTCCAGAAGACGAAGGCAGGTCCCGCGAATCTCCCGCCACCGCCCGTCTCCTGGAACTACCGTGGATGTGTGACGATTGCGCGGCGCGACGGCGAGGTCGCAATGGGCCGCTATGTGGAAGCGATCGCCGCCCGGATGAACGCCCGGGTGACGCAGGTGAGCGCGACCATTCGCACCGCCCTCGAGGAGGACATCGCCGATCTGCGCGGTAGTCGCCGCACTGCGGATCTGCTCGGCGCCAGCGTCGAGGCCAATGTCGACACCCTGTTACACGCGCTGCGCTACGACATCCCGGTCGAGGGCATCCAGGCCCCGAGCGCGGCCGTCGAATACGCCAGACGGCTCGCCCAGCAAGGGATTCCGGCCAATGCGCTGGTGCGGGCCTATCGGCTCGGGCAGCGCCGGTTGACCGAAATGGTGTTCGCCGAATTGCACGCGATGAACATTCCGGCCGCCGACCGCATCACCGCCATCGAGCAGATCACCGCGATCCTGTTCGACTACATCGATCGCATTACCGAGCAGGTCGTCGTCATTTACGACGAGGAACGTGAGCGCTGGCTGGAGCACCGCAACAGCCTGCGCGCGCTGCGTGTCCGCGAACTGCTCGCCACGCGCAAGATCGTCGACGCCGACGCGGCCTCGACCGCGATCCGGTATCCGCTGCGCTGGCATCATGTCGCACTGGTGCTGTGGTACCCGGAATCAGAGGACGACGAGATCCCACGGCTGCAGCAGTTCGTCCGCGAACTCGCCCAGGAGCTGGCCACCGATGCGAATCCGTTGTTCATCGCCACCGATCCCGCCTGCGCTTGGGCATGGCTGCCGTATCGGGCGGACCCGCGTGACCTGGCCGCGCCCATCCGCGCCCGCGCGGTGACCCGGCCGGGCTCCCCCGGTATCACGATCGGCCCGGCTGGGGCCGGTATCGACGGATTCCGCACCTCACACCGGCAGGCCGAGCGGGGCCAGGCCGTGGCACTGGCCCGCGGACTGCCGAATCCGATTCTCGCCGCCACGGATCCGGGGCTGTCGACGGCGGCGCTACTGGGCGGCGATCTCGCCGAGACCCGCGACTGGGTGGGCGAGGTACTCGGACACCTGGCCTGCGACACCGAAAGTGACGAGCGCCTGCGCGAAACACTGCGCATATTCCTGCGCTCTGGTTCGAGTTTCAAGGCAGCGGCCGACGAACTCGGCCTGCATTTCAACTCGGTGAAGTACCGGGTCAGCCGCGCCATCGTGCGCCGCGGCAGGCCGATCGCGGCAGACCGGCTCGATGTCGAACTCGCCCTGCTGGCGTGCCACTGGTACGGCCCGACGGTGCTGTGGACTCATCCGGGCTGACCACACCGGTCCAATCCGTCCGGTCCACCGGGCCGGACACGCTAGTCACTGTGCCGAGGACAATGACGGGCCCGTACTTCGTCCTCCCGAGACAATGGCACGCGCCCGGCGCCGACCTACCTTTCTCGCCATGAACAACGGCGGAACACGACGCGAGATCGCCGCTGCGGCCCGCACGCTGGCCCATCGCGCCGATCAGCTCGCGGCGGAGTTGGCCCGCGCGATCACCAAGGAGGTTGTGCTGTACGGGGCTGCGGCGCCGCTGCCGTTCGGTGTCGTGGTCGCCGCGGTCACGGAGAATCTGCGCACCGTGCTCGACGGCCTGGCGACCGACGCGGACTTCGACACCGCTCCGGCCACCACGGTCGGCGTCGAGCGCGCCCGCGAGGGTGTCCCTCTGGCCGCGGTCATGGATGCCTACCGTGTCGGTTTCCACCGTTTCTGGGACGCCCTGTTGGGTGTGGCCGAATCCGCCGGCGCCGAGGCGCGCCACGAGCTCACCGCGAAAGCGCTTGCCGCACAGGGGCTCTACACCGATGCCATGGCTGTCGGCTATCGGGACGAGCAGACCCGGCGCGTCCAGCACGAGACCGGAACCCGCGCCGCCCTCATCGACGGCTTGCTGCACGGTCGACTCTTCGATCAGTGGAGCGTATGGGAGGCCGCGGACTACCTGCGACTACCCACCGCCGGCCCGTTCGTGGTAGTCGCCGCGCAGGCGCCCGCGCTCGGAGCCGACGCACTGCCGGAGATCGAGCCCAAACTGCGCAGCCTGGACGTCTTCTCGGCCTGGTGGCCGCTGCCGGAGCTGCACATCGGGATCGTCACCGTACGCACCGAGACGCAACTGACCAATGTGCTTGCCCTGCTGTCGCGTGCCGCGACCACCCGGGTCGGGGTGAGCTCGCGCTTCGAGGATCTCCGCGACACCGCACAGGCGCTGCGTTATGCCCGCATTGCACTGCGCGGGCGGGCGCGGCCGGATGCCCTCGTATCGGTCTTCGACAGCTCGATACTCGGCAGCGCCGCAGTGAGCGCGCCTGAGGTGACTACGAAACTCGTCGCACCTCTGTTCGATTCCTTCGCCGAACTGGCCGAGGACGAACGGCAGGTGCTATTCGACACCTTCCGGGTATGGGTGGAGAACGACGGGTCCCTGCGGGCCACCGGCGAACTACTGTTCTGCCACCCCAATACGGTGCGCTACCGGCTGCACCGCATCGAGGAGCGCACCGGCAGATCGCTGTCGCGGCCACGGGATCTGGCCGAGCTCTGCTTCGCCTTCGAAGTGCTGCGGCGGCTGCTGTGACCGCGCCGGCCCACACACCCGGCTCCACGCTAGCCGACGACCGCCCGCAGGCCGGTGTCCTCGCGAACACGGTCACGGCATCGACATTGTCCGGCGAGACAACGACTCCGATCTTGCGCCGGAAAACCATGGAGAGATCGGCGAAACGCTGTCGAAAGGGGCTTCCCGTGTCGAATCTCGCCCTCAACCTCGTTACCGGAGCACGACAATGGCCGGATCGGATCGCCACCCGGGTCGACCGGCACACGCTCACCTACACCGAGTTGGATGCCGCCGCCGCGCGCACCGCCGCCTTCCTCACCGCCGCGGGCATCGAGCCCGGCGACCGAGTGGGGTTGATGCTGCCGAACACGGCTGCGGTGCCGGTGGCCTTCTACGGGATCCTGCGCCTGGGTGCGGTCGTGGTGCCGATGAACCCGCTCATGCGCGCGCGGGAGGTGGAGTTCTATCTGACCAATACCGACGCTCGCGCCCTGTTCGGCACTCCGGACTTCGCCGACGCCGCCACAACGGCCTGTGCGGCGACGGGAACCCGGTGCTGGATCGTCGACGACGCCGAATTGGACTCGCTCACAGCGGATCTGGAGCCGTTCGGCGCGCCGGTCGAATGCGCCGACGCCGATACCGCGGTCATCCTGCACACCTCCGGCACCACCGGCCGTCCCAAGGGCGCGGAACTCACCCACGGCGGTCTCGGCAGCAATCAGGACGTCACCGCACGCACGTTGCTGCACCTGACGCCCGAAGATGTGGTGCTCGGCTGCCTGCCCCTGTTCCACGTCTTCGGCATGACCTGCGGCATGAATGCCACGCTGGCCTCGGGCGCGACCCTCACCCTGCTGCCGCGCTTCGACGCGGCCACTGCGCTCGAGATCATCCGCCGCGACGGCGTCACCGTGTTCGAGGGCGTCCCGACCATGTATTCCGCCCTGCTGGCCGTGGCCGAGCGCTTCCCGCCGGAGGCCACCGCCACCCTGCGCACCTGCGTCAGCGGCGGGGCGGCACTACCGGTGCAGGTGCTGCACGAATTCGAGAAGGCCTTCGAGGCGGAGATCCTGGAGGGCTACGGGCTGTCGGAGACCTCTCCGGTGGTGGCGTTCAATCATCCCGGTACGCAGCGCAAACCGGGATCGATCGGCACGCCGGTCGAGGGCGTGCGCATGCGGCTGGTGGACGAGCACGGCATGGAGACGCCGCCCGGGGAGCCTGGCGAGATCCAGGTGCGGGGCCCGAATGTGATGAAGGGCTATTGGAATCAGTCCGAGGCCACCGAGGCCGCGATTCGTGACGGCTGGTTGGCCACCGGCGATATCGCGCGCCGTGACGACGACGGCTACTACTTCATTATCGACCGCAAGAAGGAACTCATCATTCGCGGCGGCTACAACGTCTATCCGCGCGAGGTCGAAGAGGTGCTGTATCAACATCCCGCGGTCGCCGAGGCGGTCGTCGTCGGATTGCCGCACGCCCAGCTCGGCGAAGAGGTCGGCGCTGCCGTCGTCCTGAAACCCGGCGCGCAGGCGGATCCGGACGAGCTGCGCGTCTTCGTCAGGGACCGCATCGCCGCCTACAAGTACCCCCGCCGCGTCTGGTTCGCGGCGAGTCTGCCGAAGGGACCGACTGGCAAGATCCTGCGCCGCGCGGTGGAACGACCCGATTTTCCCGAATTCAAGGAGACGTGACGCACATGGTGACAAATACCGACCAGGCCGACGAACTTGCGGCCCCGCTGGATTTGCTGCTGACCAGTTCGGCCCTCGGCATCGGCCGCCGCATGCTGCCCAACAACTCGTGGAGCCGGCTGGCATTGCAGCTGGCCCGCCGTCCGGGCGTGGTCGGCGAGCGGGTGTCGGCGCTGGGCCAGGAGCTGGTGCAGATTGCGCGCGGTCGGTCGGACCGGGTGCCCGCCAAGGCGGACAAGCGCTTCGCCGATCCGGCCTGGCAGGGCAATCCGCTGCTCAAGCGCAGCATGCAGGCGTATCTCGCGGCCAGCGACACCGCCGAGACACTGCTCGCCGACTCACACCTGGATTGGAAGGACGACCAGTGGATGCACTTCGTTGTCGACAATCTGCTGGAAGGACTGTCGCCGAGCAACAATCCGCTGCTCAATCCGCTGGGCTGGAAGGCGCTCATCGACACCGGCGGGCTCAGCGCGGTGCGCGGACTGCGGCGCTTCGTCAGCGATATGTCCAGTGCACCACGGGTTCCCGCCATGGTGGAGCCGGACGCGTTCACCGTCGGGAAAAATATCGCCACCACATCGGGTTCGGTGGTGTTGCGCACCGAGGTCTTCGAGCTCATCCAATACACGCCACGGACCGAACAGGTGCGCACCCTACCGCTGCTCATGGTGCCACCGGTGATCAACAAGTACTACATCATGGATATCGCGCCGGGCCGCAGCATGATCGAGTACTTCCTCACGCAGGGGCAGCAGGTGTTCGCCATCTCCTGGCGCAATCCCACCGCCGCGCAACGTGATTGGGGGTTCGACAGCTACGGGCAGGCCATCATCGACGCGCTCGACGCCGTCGAGAAGATCACCGGGAGCGAGCGCACGCATCTGCAGGCATCCTGCTCCGGCGGCATTCTCGCGGCCATGACCGCGGCGCATCTCACCGAGATCGGGCAGGATCACCGGCTGGCCGGACTGACGCTCATGGTTACCGTGCTCGATCAGAGCCACGCCGGATTCGCCGCGGCAGCGATCGACGAGGAAATCGCCCAGATGGCGATCGCGATGTCGGCGCGCAAGGGCTATCTGGACGGTCGCGCCCTCGCCGAGGTATTCGCCTGGCTGCGGCCCACCGATCTGGTGTGGCGGTACTGGGTCAACGACTATCTGCAGGGCCGCGCGCCCGCGCCGTTCGATGTGCTGTTCTGGAACGCCGATACCACCCGCATGGCGGCCGCGCTGCACCGCGACATGGTCATGCTCGGCGTGCACAATTCGCTGACCGTCCCGAATTCGGTGCGCATGCTCGGCACGCCGGTCGATCTGTCCCGGATCACCGTGGACAGCTATGTGGTAGCCGGACTCGCCGACCACATCTCGCCGTGGCAGGCCTGCTATCGCAGCGCCCGCCTGCTCGGCTCCAAGGATCTACGGTTCGTCCTGTCCACCAGCGGCCATATCGCCGCGCTGGTGAATCCGCCGGGAAACCCCAAGGCCGCCTATCGCATCGGCCCCGCCGACGAGGCCGATCCGGGCGCATGGGTGAATTCCATACCGCAGCAATCGGATTCGTGGTGGCCCGATTTCGCCCTGTGGCTTGCCGACCGCAGTGGCCCACGTAAAGACGCGCCCGCCACGCTCGGAGCCCCCGATCTGCCGCCGCTGTACCCGGCGCCAGGAACTTATGTGCTCGCTCACTGAAAGGCCCACCATGACAACACAACTCGATAGCCCGGCCGATCTCATCGGCTTGGCCGGACAGCAGCTCGGCACCACCGACTGGATCGAGATCACCCAGCCGCAGGTGGACCTGTTCGCCGAGGCCACCGGCGATCACCAATGGATCCACACCGATCCACAACGCGCGGCGGCCGGGCCGTTCCACGGCACCATCGCACACGGTTACCTCACCCTGTCGCTGGCACCGGTGGTCATCTCCGATGTCCTCGAGATCCGCGAGCTCACCGCGGCGCTGAACTACGGCTTGAACAAGGTCCGCTTCCCCGCACCTGTGCCGGTAGGTTCGAAGATCCGGGCGGTGGTGACGCTGACCGGGGCGCACCAGAAGACCTCGGGTGTAGAGGCGATCTTCGGCCTCACCTACGAGATCGACGGCGGCACCCGCCCAGCCTGCGTCGCCGACGTCGTGGTGCTGTATCCATGAGCGCACCGTTGCCCGCCGACGCCATCGAGCAGCGGCTGATCTCCGTCCTGGGACAACAGCTCCGGGTCAACGTGCGCTGGGGTTCCGGCGTCCCGCTGGTGCTGTGCAACGGGATCGGAGCCGCCTTCGAGGTGTTCGATCCGCTCGTCGCCGCGCTCGACCCGGCGACCACCGTGGTGCGCTTCGATGTTCCCGGCACCGGTGGATCACCGAATTCGCCGCTGCCGTACGGGTTTCCATACCTGGCAGTGGTACTGGGCGAACTGCTGCGCAAGTTCGGCATGCATGGGCAGGTCGATGTGCTCGGCCTGTCCTGGGGCGGCGCGCTGGCCCAGCAGTTCGCCTTCCAGCATCCACGCCGGTGCCGCCGCCTCGTCCTGGTGTCCACCGGCACCGGTGTGCTGATGATTCCGGGACGGCCGCGGGCGCTGCTGAAAATGCTGACGCCAGCCCGATTCCTGGACCACCAGTACGCGGCTCGCATCGCGGGCGAACTCTATGGTGGCACCGTCCGTCGCGATCCCGCCATCGTCTCACAGCTGTTCGACCGGCAGCTGATGGCGGGATCCCGGGTCGGGTATCTGCATCAACTGCTGGCCGGATCGGTATGGACGAGCGTGTTCGCGCTGCCGCTCATCCGCCAGCCCACACTGATCCTGGCCGGCACCGACGATCCGATCATCCCGGTCGCCAATGCCCGCCTCATGGCCCGGTTGCTACCACATGCGACCGTGCACCTGCACGCGGGCGGACACGTCGACCTGATCACCGATGCCCGCGCACTGGCCCCGGCAATCGAAGCCTTCCGCACCGAGAGAAACGAACGGCCATGAGCAATTCCACCGCCATCGACAGCGCCGACTTCTACGCCCTCGAGGATCTCCTCGACGACGGCGAGCTGAAGATCCTGCACCGGGTGCGGGAGTTCATGAAATCCGAGGTGGAGCCGATCATCAACCAGCACTGGCAGCGTGGCAGCTTCCCGTTCGAAATCGTGCCCGGCTTCCGGCGACTCGGCATCGCCGGGCTGCCGTATCGCGGATTCGGTTGCCCAGGACGGTCTTTCCTGCTCGACGGCATGGTCGCCATGGAGCTGGCGCGCACCGACCCGTCCATCGCCACCTTCGCCGGGGTGCACGGCGGACTGTCCATGGGCTCGATCTACCTCTGCGGTGACGACGAACAGCGCGAGCGGTTCCTGCCGGCGATGGCGCGGCTGGAGCAGATCGGGGCGTTCGGTCTGACCGAACCGGAGGTCGGCTCCGGGGCATCCGGCGGGCTGCGCACCACCGCGCGGCGCGCGGGCGACATCTGGGTGCTCAACGGGCAGAAAAAGTGGATCGGCAATGCCACCTTCGGCGATCGCACCGTCATCTGGGCCAAGGATGTCGCCGACGGACAGGTCAAGGGCTTCGTGGTCGCCAATGACAGCCCCGGCTTCGAGACCTCGAAACTCGAGGACAAAATCGCGCTGCGGGTGGTGCAGAACGCGCTCATCACCCTCACCGATGTCCGGGTCCCCGAGGCCGACCGGCTGCAGCACGCCAATTCCTTCCGTGACACCGCCGCCGTGCTGCGCATGACCCGCGCGGGTGTGGCCTGGATGGCCGTCGGCTGCGCCCGCGGCGCCTATGAGAACGCGCTGCGCTACGCGTTGGAACGCGAGCAGTTCGGGCGTCCCATCGCCGCTTTCCAGCTGGTACAGGATCTGCTGGTGCGCATGCTCGGCAATATCACCTCGTCCTGGGCGCTGTGCGCACGCTTGTCCCAGCTGCAGGACCTGGGCCGGGCCGAGGACCGGCATTCCTCCTTGGCCAAGGCGTGGTGCACGGTGCGCATGCGCGAAACTGTCGGCTGGGCGCGAGAACTCATGGGCGGTAACGGAATCTTGTTGGAGCACAATGTCGGCCGCTTCGTCGCCGACGCCGAAGCCATCTACTCCTACGAGGGCACCCGGGAAATGAACACCCTCATCGTCGGCCGGGCCATTACCGGATCGAGCGCATTCGTCTGAGGCCGAGCCGCATTGACGACGGCTTCCGACGGCACCGTGACCAGACGCTGCGCCACGATCCCGCACCCTTCGTTGTATCGGCGGACAGTGCGACGGCGACGCCCGGCCAGATGCTCGTCCGGCTTCCTGTCCTGCGTCCGTGACTACTACCTCTATGGCGCCGCCGTCTGATCCCGGCCTGACCGACCCCACCGCCCCGCGACCGGCGAGGTTTTCAGACCGACTCGCCCTTTACCACCGTCCACTGGGTGACCGGCAAGTGCGGCCGCCAGGTCGTAAAATTGCCCAGGGCTTCGGCTCGGTAGATCTGAAACTTCCGCAGTTGACCGCCGTACGCGGCGACCCATTGCAGTAGCAGCGCTTCGGATTCCGCCGTCACCGCATTCGCCACTAAACGGCCGCCCTGACGTAAAATCGACCAACACGTCTCGAGCACGCCATCCTGAGTGAGCCCGCCACCGACGAAAATAGCATCCGGAGGCGCTGATTCGACAGATTTTCCGATGTCGGTAAGTATGTCTCCCCGCACACCGATGTGCGGAACACCAAGGGCAGCGGCATTATCGGCGATCCGCCGCCGCCGATGTTCGAGCCGCTCGAAGCTTACCGCCCGGCAGCTCGGATGGGTGCGGCACCATTCGATCGCGATACTGCCCGAACCCCCGCCGACATCCCACAGCAATTCCCCGGGCGCGGGTGCCAGCGCGGCCAATGTCAACGCCCTGACCTCGGATTTGGTGAGCTGACCGGCACCGCCGAAGAACTCATCCGGCAATCCGGGCACCCGTGTCGCCCGCGGGTGCTTCGGATCGGCGACGCAGTCGATCGCGACGATATTGAGTGGATCACCCGTTGCGAGCTCCCACCCCGCCGCGCGATCGCGCACAACCCGTTCGCGCGGACCGCCCAACTGCTCTAGCACGATCAATGTCGACCCCCCGAAACCATTGTCCCGCAATAGTTCCGCGAGCTGTCCCGGTGTGTGTTGGTCCGCACTCAGCACCAGCACCCGCCGCCGGTCCGCCAACTCCGGCAACACCGTCGCCACCGGCCGCCCCACCGCACTCACCACCGGGATTTCCGCCAACGCCCACCCCAGCCGCGCACAGGCCAGCGATGCCGATGATGCCTGCGGAAGTACCCGCAGCTGGTCCGCCCCGAACAGGCCCGCCAATGTCGCACCGATGCCGTAGAACATCGGATCCCCGCTGGCCAGCACGCATATCTGCCGCCCGGCGTTGTCGGCGAACAAACCTGAGAGTGCGGGAACCAACGGCGACGGCCACTCCCGCCGCGCCACCGTGATGCCCTGCGGAATCAGCTCGAGCTGCCGCGCCGATCCGAATATCAGCTCGGCATCAGAGATCGCTGCGCGCGCGGCCTCGCCGAGCCCGCCCCACCCGTCGGCGCCGATACCGACCACGGCGATCGGTGGCCCACTCCACTCGGTCGTCACCGCACCGCCGTTCACCGTGGCATCCGACGCCAGATGGGTTGCGGCAGTAGGCGGATCGCGAAGATGACCGGGCGCAGGATGCCGGGGACCCAAATCCGACCGGCGCGGCGCCGCAGACCGCGCACGACCGCGTCCGCCACCTGTTCTGTGGTGCTGGACATCGGGGCTGGGTCCATGCCCTCGGTCATCCGGCCGATGACGAACCCGCAACGCAGCAGCAGCAGGTGCACACCGCTGCCGTGCAACGCATCCGCGAGACCGCTGGCGAATCCGTCGAGACCCGCCTTCGCCGAACCGTAGACGTAGTTGGCTCGCCGCACCCGCGCACCCGCGAACGAACTGAATACGACGAGCTGCCCGCTGCCTTGCGCGCGAAGCAGATTCGCGAGGATGGTGAGCACGCTGATCTGCGCGACATAGTCGGTGTGCACCACTCCAATCGCATGTGCCGGATCATGTTCGGCCCGCGCCTGATCCCCGAGCACCCCGAATGCGACCACCGCGACCCCGATTCCCCCGTATTCGGCCGCGATCTTCTCCAGGAGCGCGGGATGACTCGCCGTATCATCCGCGTCGAATTCGACGGTATGCACTGCCGTCGCCCCGGCTGCCGCAACCGCCGCGCTCTCCTGCGCCAACTCCGCGCTGCGCCGCGCGGCGAGTATCACCACGCGCCCCGGCGCCAGACGCCGCGCCACCTCGAGCCCGATCTCACTGCGGCCCCCCAGTACCAGCACCGGCCCCTCGGCAATTCCACGCGATCCCATGCCGCCAGTCTTTCACCCCACCCCGATATGCCGATCCGCCAGGTCAGACGATCTCGAGCTGATACGAGACCTCGCCCCAGAAGCCGCCCGGCTCGGATTCATCGCCGCAGGTGCGGAGGCAGTCGCCGCGGAGTAGGTCGTCCAGCCCGCACCAGAGCCCTCAGGACGTCGCTGTGAAACAGCCGGTCACCGGGATGGGTTCCCCGGCTCGACCCTGCCGCCGAATGTTGCGGCGAGGAACCCAGCATTACCACCATCGAGCAGCCAACTGGATATCCGTGTTCGGCATCCTTGAACCCATCGATTGTCGATCCCGGCGGCCACAACATCCGAGCAGGCGCCGCACATCGAACGAATCAGTCGGAACTCGGAATTGCCGACTCGGTATGTGCCGGCGCCGGGCGGCCCGCATACCGCTACGGTCAAGGGATGCCGACCAGCACTGCACAGCTGTCCACTGCCGCACTCGAATTCGTCGCCGAGCGGCACCTCGCGACCTTGACCACCCTGCGCGCCGACGGCACGCCGCATGTGGTCGCGGTGGGTTTCACCTGGGATCCGGAAGCCGGGATCGCTCGGGTGATCACCAATGACGGCTCGGTGAAAGTGCGCAATGTGCGGCGCTCCGGTTACGCGGCCGTGAGCCAGGTGGACGGTATCCGTTGGATCACCTTGGAAGGCCCGGCCACCGTGCTCGACGATCCGGACAACGTCGCGGCAGCGGTCGACCGCTATGCGGGCCGCTACCGCGTCCCCCGCGAGAACCCGACCCGCGTGGTCATTGCCATCCAAGTCCAGCGCGTACTCTCCAGCAGCACCCTCGCCCACACCCCAGCCTGAACCTCACCGCCGACCTCGCCCGGCACCCGAAGAGTCTTTGCGCCCAGGCCATTTCATCGCGCCAACTCCCAGGTTCGAGCGAGCGCAGACTCGAGGCTACCCACTGCGCACGCTCATATTCGCCGGGCGACAGCAACTCGACAACCCGCCCTGTTCTGTGCGCCTGCTCGTCGGCAGGGGCAAGCCGGCCCGCTAGAGCACCGTCAACCCATGCGGCCGCTGGTTCATCGACTCACAGCCGTCCGCGGTGACCACGACGATGTCTTCGATCCGGGCGCCCCAATCGCCGCGGAAGTAGATGCCGGGTTCGATGCTGAAGGCCATGCCGGGTTGCAGGGGCAAGCTGTTGCCTTCGATGATGTAGGGCTCCTCATGGACCGAAAGGCCGATGCCATGGCCGGTGCGGTGCACGAAGGCGGCGCCGAAACCGGCTTCGGTCAACAGGTTTCGGGCTGCGGCGTCGACCGATTCGGCGGTGACACCGGGACGGACGGCGGCAACCGCGGCGGCATGCGCGCGCTCCAGTTCCCCGAATTGCGCGGCGACGGTGGGCTCGGGCTCGCCGAGCACGTAGGTGCGGGTCGAGTCCGAATAGTAGCCGGGGTCGACCAGGCCGCCGATATCGATCACCACCACATCCCCGGCTTCGATGCGACGGTCGGAGACGCCGTGGTGCGGGTCGGCGCCGTGCGGTCCGCTGCCGACGATGACGAAGGCCACTGCGGTATGTCCCTCCTCGACGATCGCCGCCGCGATATCCGCGCCGACCTCGGCCTCGGTGCGCCCGACGCGCAGGAATTCACCCATCCGCGCATGCACCCGGTCGATGGCCGCACCCGCGCGCCGCAGTGCCTCGACTTCGGCCTGGTCCTTGATCATTCGCAGTTCCCGCAGCACCGGCGTTGCGGAAGTGGGCAGGCCGCTGACGGACTCGGCCAGCGGCAGCAGATGCAGTGCTGGCATGACATCGGTGACCGCGACCCGAGAGCCGACGTGCAGCGACGACTTCACCAGCTGATACGGATCGACGCCGTCGACCCAGTCCAGCACATGCAGACCGAGTTCACCCGCAGCCGAACCTTCCAGCGACGCCAACTCCAGTTTCGGAATCACCACCGATGGGGTAGCGCCATCGGCCGGGATCACCAGACAGGTCAGCCGCTCGAAGGACTCCGCCGCCGAGCCGATGAGATAGCGCAGATCCGGCCCCGGCGTGATCAATAGTGCGTCCAGATGAGCGGCGCGCATCAACTGCACCGCCCGTTCGAGTCGATTACTGTAGACATCCGCCGCGAACCGGGACTCTGTGTGCGAGCTCATACCGTCCGACGGTACCCGCCACCGCCATCAACCCGAATGTGAATACCCGAGGTTTGTCGTTGCGGACAGGTAGCCTCAGCGGCGTGAACACTGCGACTTCCGGTGGGCCCCTGCTGTTGCTCGATGGCGCAAGCCTGTGGTTCCGTGCGTTCCACGCGATTCCGGAGAAGATCACCGCACCCGACGGCCGATCGGTGAACGCGCTGCGCGGCTTCACCGATATGGTCGCCTCGCTCATCACCAAGCACCAGCCGAGCCGGTTGGTGGTCTGTCTGGACCTGGATTGGCGTCCCGCGTTCCGGGTGGCGTTGGTGCCGACCTACAAGGCCCACCGTCTCGATACTTCCGCCGATGCCGCACCCGGCGCCGAGGACGTCCCGGACACCCTGACCCCGCAGGTCGAGATGATTCTCGAGGTGCTCAGCGCGGCGGGTATCGCGACCGGCGGGGCGGCCGGACTCGAGGCCGATGACGTGCTCGGCACGCTGGCCACCCAGGAGCACACCGATCCGGTGATCGTCGTCAGCGGCGACCGTGACCTGCTCCAACTCGTCCGTGACGAGCCGGAACCGCCGGTGCGCGTGCTCTACGCCGGTCGCGGCCTGGCCAAGGCCGAATTGTTCGGTCCCGTCGAGGTGTCCGCGAAATACGGTGTGCCACTGGAGAATGCGGGCCGGGCCTATGCGGATATGGCGACCCTGCGGGGTGACTCCTCCGATGGCCTGCCCGGCGTCGCCGGCATCGGCGAGAAATCCGCCGCGATGCTCATCTCCCGCTTCGGTTCCCTCGACGCGCTCACAGCGGCCGTCGACGACCCCACCGCCGACTTGGCCCAGGGCATTCGCGCAAAGCTCCGCGCCGCCGAGACCTACCTGAAGGCCGCTGCCCCGGTCACCCGCGTGGTCTGCGACGCCGATGTGGAACTGTCTCGCCCCGACACTCTCCCGACGACCCCCGCCGACCCGGACCGTCTCCGCGAACTGGCCACCGCCTACAACGCGGAAAGCCCGATCACCCGCCTGATCACGGCACTGACCGCGCGCTCGGCGTAACCACCGCACCCGTGCTCACGCACCAGAACGACGGCCGCGCATAACCGGTCTCGGCCTCGCAGAGGTTGCAGAGCCTGTTGCCGAATACGTCGAACCTGCGATCGTGCCGTCACACCGCCGTCACAGCGGCAGACCACATCACCTAGCGGCGAGCATGATTGCGGCCCCAGTCGTCCACGTAGACATGTGCGCCACCAAAGCCCACTGGAGGTGTTGAGCAGCGGGGCCGCCCCACCGATACCCGTTCGCCAACGACCGCTGACTCGAACCGTCAGCTCGGGCGGCCGACCTCGTAGGTTCCGTCGTCCTTGGTGATCTTGACCGTGACCTTCTTCTGCTCGCCGCTGACCTTCAAGTTACAGGCGAAGGTCGCGTCGACCTTGACCTGCTGGCCGGAGGGGCAGGAGACATCGGCGACGTCCTGGATTCCGTAGGAATCCGAGAGCACCTTCTTGACGCCGTCCTGAACGGCGGCCTGGTCGAGTTCGTCCTTGCTGGTCAGCATGAGCACCAGCACCACGATCGCGCCGATGACGGCGACCGCGAGCACACCTAGGCCGATGAACAGGCCCTTGCTCTTGCCGCCGCTGCTCGGCTGCGGGGTCTGCTGCCACGGCTGCTGCTGGCCTTGCTGCCAGGGCTGTTGCTGCCCCTGCTGCGCCGACCAGTCCTGCTGAGTCGGCTGCTGACCCCACTGCGGCGGACTCGGCTGCGGCTGACCCCACTGCGGCTGGCTCGGCTGGCTCTGCGGATTCGGCTGACCCCACTGCGGCTGACCGGGCTGGCTCTGCGGATTCGGCTGACCCCACGACGGCTGACCGGGCTGGCTCTGCGGATTCGGCTGACCCCACGACGGCTGCTGTACGTTCGGATCGCCCCACTGCTGAGTCGGCTGCGCCTGCGGTGCACTGCCCCACTGCTGGGTGGGCCCGGCTGCACCGGGTGCCTGCTGTCCGCCCCACTGCTGGGTGGGATCGTTGCGTCCCTCCCCGGGACCAGGGGCGTCGTTCGGTCCGTACGGGCCGCTCATCTGGTTGCCTCCACTCGCATCGGTATACACACGGTAGCCCCCCGCGTGAGACTCGTCGCACAACAGGACCAACCCGGTACGAGGCGCGATCCTGTCCGACTCCTCCGCCACGGTCGGTACGCGAAAGAAATCAAATCACAATCGAATCGGCTACGCGGCGTCCACGGCGACGACACCCCGTCGGATCGCGCGGACGGCCTTGGCCGCGGTCCCCGCGACCTCCACATCGTCGGCGGTTCCGTGGATCTGGTCGAGCAGATCGATCACCTGCCGGCACCACCGCACGAAATCGCCCGCGGACAGCGGCGCGTTCTGATCACCGCTGGCCAGCAACGATTCGGCCAACCCATCGCCACGCGCCCATTTGTAAACACCGGTCACGAAACCGAGATCCGGTTCCCGCGTAGGCGGCAGCTTGTGCCGCGCCTCATCGGAACGCAATTCGCTCCACACCCCGACGGTCGCACCGACGGCCCGGCGAATCGGTTCGGTCGGCCCGCTGGCACCGACATAGCCGCCCTCCTGCCGGGATTCGTACACCAGAATGGAAACCACCGCCGCCAATTCCGCCGGGCCGAGTCCGCGCCAGAGCCCCTCCCGCAAGCATTCGGCGACGAGTAGATCGCTCTCGGCGTAGATCCTGGCCAGCCGACGACCGTCGGAGGTCACCTCGCCCGCGGCCACGAACCCGCGTTCCTCGAGCAGTCCGAGGATCCGATCGAAGGTGCGCGCCAGCGAATTGGTGGTCGCGGCAACCTTCTGGCGCATCGTCTCCGTCTCGCGCAGCAGCCGGTTGTAGCGCTCACCGACGCGACTCATCTGTTCGCGGTCGGGCCGGGTGTGCGCCGGATGTGCGCGCAGACTGCGCCGCAATGTCGCCAGCTCGCGGTCCTCGCCGGCCTTCGAGCGGTCGCCGCGGCGCGACCGACCCGGCGCCGAAATTCCGGTGCTGCGCAACGCCGATGCCAGATCCCGCCGGGTTCGTGCCGTGCGGTGATCGATCTTGCGCGGCAGCCGCATATGGCCCAGGGTCTTCGCGGGCACCGGGAAATCGGCGACCGATACCCGCCCCGCCCACTTGTCCTCGGTCAGTACCAGCGGACGCGGATCCCCCGGCGTAGCATCCGGCTCCAGAATCACCGCCAGCCCGGCCCGCCGCCCGGACGGAATGGCCACCACATCGCCACGTCGCAAAGAGACCAGCGCGTCGACCGCTGCACCGCGCCGATCAGCCCGGCCCTGCTGTTCGATCTGACGTTCGCGCTGTTTGATCCGCTCGCGCAGGGAAATGTATTCCAGGAAGCCGCCGTCCTCGCCGCCGAGCTGATCGCGCAATTTGCGCAACTGCCCCTCATTGCGCTCGATCCCGCGCACCAGCCCCACAACCGATCGGTCGGCCTGGAACTGGGCGAAGGACCGCTCCAGCAGTGCCCGCGACTCGTCCGCACCCATCCGATCGATCAGATTGATCGACATGTTGTAGCCCGGCCGGAACGAACTGCGCAGCGGATAGGTCCGGGTGGATGCCAGGCCCGCAACCGCACTGGTGTCGACCTCGGGCTGCCACAACACCACCGCATGGCCCTCGACATCGATCCCACGCCGCCCGGCCCGGCCCGTGAGCTGCGTGTACTCCCCCGGCGTCAGCTCGGCGTGCGACTCACCGTTGTATTTGACCAGCCGCTCGAGCACCACCGTCCGCGCGGGCATATTGATGCCCAATGCCAGTGTCTCCGTTGCGAATACGGCCCGCACCAGACCGCGCACGAACAATTCCTCGACGGTGTGTCGGAAGGCAGGCAGCATGCCTGCGTGATGCGCGGCCAGTCCGCGGTGCAGCGCCTCGCGCCACTCCCAGTAGCCGAGCACCTCGAGATCGCCCTTGGGCAGGTCCCCGGTGTGCTTCTCGATGATCGCGTCGATCTCGTCGGACTCGTCGTCACGGCTGTGCTTACCCACCCCGCCGACTGCCGTCCCGCTGAGATCCAGCCGCGACCGCAAGCATTGCGCAAGCGCCGCATCGCATCCGGCCCGGCTGAAGATGAAGGTGATCGCGGGCAGCAGCCCTTCCTCATCGAGCTTGGCCAGCACCTCCGGCCGGGGCAAAGGCCGGAAGTTGCGATTCCCACCGCGACCGCGCGGTCCACCCCAGCCGTTCATCCGGTCCGCCGCCTCCCGGTGGCGGATATAGCGCACCAGATCCTCGTCGACGAGCACCTTCTGCTCGCTGGAGTTCGTATCGAACAGATCGAACATCCGCCGCCCGACCATGACGTGCTGCCACAGCGGCACCGGACGAGTCTCGTCGACGACCACCGCAGTATCGCCGCGCACGGTCTCCATCCACGCGCCGAATTCCTCGGCATTGCTGACCGTGGCCGAAAGGCTGACCAGCCGCACATCCGGCGGCAGATGCAGGATGACCTCCTCCCAGACCGCGCCGCGGAAGCGGTCGGCGAGGTAGTGCACCTCGTCCATCACCACATACGACAGTCCGCGCAACGCGTCCGAGGAGGCATAGAGCATATTGCGCAGCACCTCGGTGGTCATCACGACCACCGGTGCATCCGGGTTGATCGACTGGTCACCGGTGAGCAGACCGACCTGGTCGCGCCCGTGCCGCTCGGTAAAATCGGCGAACTTCTGGTTCGACAGCGCCTTGATCGGTGTGGTGTAGAAACACTTTCCGCCCGCCGCCAACGCGAGGTGCACCGCGAACTCGCCGACGACGGTCTTACCCGCGCCGGTCGGGGCACAGACCAACACGCTGTGCCCAGTCTCGAGGGCTTTGCAGGCATTGCGCTGGAAGGGGTCCAACCCGAAAGTCAGCTCGGCGCAGAACTTTGCCAGCTCGCCCGCCTGCGACCGGTGATATGTCACCGTCAGAGGGTATCGGAGTAGTCCGACACGGGTCGCGCGGATTTCTCCGCGGGCTCCATGATCGATTCGGCCGGGTTGATCGGCTCGGGGCCGGAGATCCTGGAGGCTTCCTCATCCGCGAGTGCCGCCGATGCCTCGGCCTCCCGACGTGCGCGCCGCTTGTCGTTGATCCGGGACACCTGGATGGCGACCTCGAACAGCACCGTCAGGGCCAGCGCCAATGCCAGCATGGAGAACGGATCCTGCGGGGTCACGATCGCGGCGAAGACGAAGAGCCCGAAGATGATTCCGCGCCGCCACTTGGCCAGCTTGTCGTAGTGCAGCACCCCGACCAGATTCAATCCGACTACCAGCAGCGGGATTTCGAAACTGACACCGAAGATGACGAGCAACTGGATGATGAAGCTGAAGTATTGCGAACCGCTCAGCGCGGTGATCTGCGCGTTGTTGCCGATATTCAGCAGGAAGCTCAACGCATGTGCGACAACCCAATACGCGAGCACAGCGCCGGTCACGAACAGCGCGCTACCACAGGTGACGAATCCGACCGCGTACTTGCGTTCCTTCGCGTACAGTCCGGGCGTGATGAAGGCCCAGATCTGATACAGCCACACCGGGGCGGCCAGCACCACACCCGCCGTCATACCGACCTTCAACCGCAGCATGAACTGTTCGAACGGTGCCGTCGCCAGCAGCCGGCAGGCGCCGTCGGCGGTGAGAACGGCCCGCGACGAGGCGGGCAGGGAACAGTACGGTCCGGTCAGCAGCGACCCCAGGCTTTCGATGCCGAGGATCGTATGCGCGTACCAGAAGAAGCCGAACAGCGTGGTGACGACGACTGCGGCGATCGAGATCAGCAGCCGACGGCGCAGCTCCTGGAGATGCTCGACCAACGACATGGTGCCGTCGGGATTCGTCCTGCGCTTACTGCGCCGGGGATCGAACGGGATTCGCATGGTGGTGTGTTGGCCCCTGGGGTCGAAGGTGCCCGCAGCGGTCGGCGGGCAACAGCACAACGTCCGGAGCGAGTTCGCTACTCACCCCGGCGGCAAGGCTGAGCTCAGAGCGACTTCGGCTGTGCCTGGGGCTCGGCCTGTGGCTGCGCGACCCTCGGCTGCACGGCCGGGGCCTGCGGCAGTTCGGCGGCCGGTTGCTGGGCCGGTGCTGCACTTGCCTGTGCGCTGCTCTCGTTCTGCATCTGGCTGACTTCGCTCTTGAAGATGCGCAGCGAGCGGCCCAGGCTGCGGGCGGCATCGGGCATACGCTTCGCGCCGAAGAACATCACGAAGACCGCGGCAATGATCAGCCAGTGCCAGATGCTCAGACTGCCCATAATTAACCTCCAAAGAATGTGGTAGCTCTGATGCTACCGGACTATGACATGCGAGAACTCTCGCGTCGGTGTGCGTTCGC
Organism: Nocardia sp. NPDC049707; assembly: GCF_040674855.1. Lineage (NCBI taxonomy): Bacteria > Bacillati > Actinomycetota > Actinomycetes > Mycobacteriales > Nocardiaceae > Nocardia > Nocardia sp. NPDC049707. The sequence continues at coordinate 287,853 of NZ_JBFANN010000003.1, forward strand.
CGTGCGTTCAACTGCACCTATCGACACGATCTACGCGGCGTTCAGGATCGTCCGGCCACCGATTGCAGTTGGTTCAACAGTTCCGGCCCGGTCCAGTCGCGCCGGTCGCCGTGTTCGGCGGCGACGATCAGTTCGATGAGTCGCTGATTGACCGGTGTGGGTAGTCCGACCATCGCGCCGAGGCTGACGATCTCCCCGCACAACCAGGAAATTTCGGTCTTGCGACCGAGTTCGAGGTCATCGGCCATGGACGAGCGCGCCTCCGGATCGATGGCCAGCACCGTTGCGGCGACCCGGCGGAAGATTCCGTCCGGAACGGTGAGCAGCCGGACCATCCATTCCGGCGGCAGCGGCGTCAGCCGGGCGGGGCGAATTCGCGCTCTGCGCATCGCGGCGAGCGCCTCGCGCTGGGTGAGGGCCAGGCAGCGCCGGAAGTCGCGGTCGGACAGTTCCTCGCGCAACGGCCGACCGGACAGTGCATTGATCGGGTTGTTGAGGTTCAGCAGCAGCTTCGCCCATTGCACCGGTAGCAGGTTCGGATACCGCCGCAGTGCCAGACCTGCCCGGGCGAATACCTCGGTGAACTGTACGAGCGCCGGATCGTCCTGCACCGCGAGTCCGCCCTCGGTGCCGCGATGGAACCGGCCGCCGGCCTGGTGTACGACGTTGAACATCACCATCCCCGCCAGCACCACGCAGGTCGGCAGGATCTCGCGGATCACCGCATCGTTGCCGATCCCGTTCTGCAGGCTCAACACCACCGTGCCGGGGCGGATCCTGCCGTCGAGATCGCGCACGGCCGCCGCGGTGGCCGCCGACTTCACGGTGACCAGCACCAGATCGGCGGACCCGACATCCTCCGGCGTGGTCGACACCCGCACCGCATCGCCCGCGACCGCGACATCACCGCCGTCCAGGTCGGTGAGCTGCAGCCCGGACGCGCTGATCTCGTCCAGCACCCGCTGCCGACCGACGAAAGTGACATCGGCGCCGGCGCCCGCCAGCTTTCCACCGACGAAGCAACCAATGCTCCCGGCGCCAAGGACCAGCACCCGAGCGAGTGCCATCACCTCACTCACGCCGAACCAGCCTCCGTGCGTTCATCTGGTCTCCAGAAAACCGGCCGATTCATAGGCGGCCAGTGCGGCGTTCGAGCGTTCGCGCACCGCGGTGATCAATTCGGGTGGGCCGAGCACCGTGACGCCGGAACCGAAGCCGAGCAGCAGCCGCGCCATCCAGTCCAGGGTGGCGAAGCGCATGGTCGCCTCGATGCTGCCGTCCGGGTGCACCGCCATCCGATGCATCGGATATTGATCGAGCACCCAACCGTAATCGCCACGAATGCGCAAGCGCGCCAACGGAACCGCGGGATCGTCCTGGAAAAGGTCGAGCGCCGCGGCCGCCGCGGCCGCATGGCTCGGTGGCCGAGCAGGCTCGTCGAGTTCGGTGGCCGCCTCGATCCGATCGAAGCGGAAAAGTCGCACCCCTTCGGCCTCGCGGCACCAGGCTTGCAGGTAACTGTTGTTGTCCACCAAGACAATACGAATCGGATCGACGACACGCTCGGATACGACATCGCGACTCGCCGAGTAGTAGACCAGCCGAAGCTCGCGCTGGCGGGCCAGCGCGGAACGAACCGTCGACACCGCCGGCGCCTCGGTCGGCGGGTGCTCGCGGGCCGCATCGACAACCTTGCCGCCGACGATGGCCGATTCCAGTTTGGCGATCGCCGCATGTGCTGCGGTCGGATCGACCATGCCCGGCATATCCACGATCGAGCGCAGCGCCACCAGCAATGCGGTCGCCTCGGTAGAGGTCAGGCGCAGCGGCCGGTCGATGCCCGCCGAGAAGGTGACCTCGATGCTCTCCTCGGAGAACGACAGGTCGATCAGATCGCCCGGCCCGTAACCGGGTAGGCCGCACATCCACAGCTGGTTCAGATCGCTCATCAGCTGCTTGGTCGTCACGCCCAGATCGGCGGCGGCCTCGGCGGCACTGATCCCCGGATTCGCGATGAAATACGGAATCATATTGAGCAGCCGCGACAGCCGAACCGAAAGTCGACTGCGCTCAGCCGAGCCTATCGTTCGCTCGCTGCGCTCACTCATGCCGTGACCTCCGTATGGTCGAAGACCGAACGCAATCGCGCCACCACATCCGCGCGAAGTTCCATCGGCGCGAGCACCACGGCATCGGGACCGAGTCCGGTGATCAAGCGCGCCAACCAATCTCGGGATCGGATCGGCAGTTCGACGACCACGCCGCGGCGGTCGCCGATCGTGCGCTCTTCCAGCACGGGTCCGAGTCGGCGGATCTCACGGCCGCGGCCCTCGGCCACCCATACGGTCGCGGTGCCGGACACCGGGGCGCTGCCGGTGACGGTTCCGACGATCTGCCGCAGGTCCACACCCTCCGGCTTGCCGACCGCATTGGGCGGGCCGTAGGCGGTCACATCGTCGCCGATGCGCGATAGCCGGAAGCTACGGACCGCATCCCGATTCCGGTCGTGCCCGACCAGATACCAGCGGCCATTGTGGGTGACAACGCCCCAAGGCTCCACATCACGCATGACAAACGGCGCGTTGATCGCACCCCGATGTTCGAACCGCACCGCCTGACCCGCATCGATCGCGGCCAGCAGCTTGCCGAGTACCGCATCCGAGCCGCGGGTGCGCGCCGGAACCGCGGGCACCGAGGCCACCGCCGCATCGGTCTCGACGTGGATCCCGGCCGCACGCAACTTGAGCAGCGCGCCCTCGGCCGCGGCCGCCAGTTCCGGCGACTCCCACATTTGCACCGCGACCGCAACCGCCGCCGCTTCCTCACTGGTCAGATCGATGTCGGGCAGTTCGTAGGCGTCGCGGTTGATTCGATAGCCCTCGACCGTCGAATACCGGCTGACCTGCCCGACCTCGAGGGGAATCCCCAGGTCACGCAGCTCGTTCTTATCGCGCTCGAACATTCGACTGAATGCCTCGTCGCTGGCCGAATCCTCGTACCCCGCGACGCTGTCCCGAATCCGCTCCGCGGTCAGGAATTGCCGGGTCGACAGCAGCGCGATGACCAGATTCATCAGCCGTTCGACCTTGGATATCGCCACTCGACACAGGGTAATCGGCCACCCGCCGCGACCGCGCGTCGGCGCGCAGTTCACCCCGATCCGGTGCGCGCACCGCCATCATGGATCCATGATCATCGCGTTCTCCGTGACACCGCTCGGTGCCGGCGTCGACGTCGGCCGAGCCGTCGCCGAAGCCGTCCGAATCGTGCGAGCCAGCGGTCTCCCCAATCGCACCGACGCCATGTTCACCACGATCGAAGGCGAATGGGACGAGGTCATGGCCGTGGTCAAAGCCGCGACCGACATCATCCTCGCCATCGCCCCGCGGTGCAGCCTCGTCCTCAAAGCCGATATCCGTCCGGGCGTCACCGACGCCATGACCTCGAAAGTCGAGACCGTCGAGCGCTACCTCGCCGAGGAGTAGCGCGCCTACATCGAGGCGATCAGCCGGTCCACTCGCTCATCGACGGAGCGGAACGGGTCCTTGCACAAGACCGTGCGCTGGGCTTGGTCGTTGAGCTTGAGGTGCACCCAGTCGACGGTGAAGTCGCGGCCGGCTTCCTGGGCCGCGGTGATGAAATCGCCGCGGAGTTTGGCGCGAGTGGTCTGCGGCGGGGTGTCCACGGCAGCGTCGACGGCCTCGTCCTCGGTGACCCGCTTGGCCAGACCCTTGCGCTGCAGCAGGTCGAAGATGCCGCGACCGCGCTTGATGTCGTGGTAGGCCAGATCGAGCTGGGCGATCTTGGGATCGGACAGCTCCATGCCGTAGCGATCCTGGTAGCGCTGGAAGAGCTTGCGCTTGATCACCCAGTCGACCTCGGTGTCGACCTTGGCGAAGTCCTGCGCCTCGACCGCGTCCAGGGTGCGGCCCCACAGGTCGACGACCTGGTCGATACTGGGGTCGCGGTCGCGGTTGCGCAGATGCTCGACGGCGCGGGCGTAGTACTCGCGCTGGATGTCGAGTGCGCTGGCCTGGCGCCCACCGGCCAGCCGGACCGGACGGCGGCCGGTCAGGTCGTGGCTGACCTCGCGGATGGCGCGGATCGGGTTGTCCAGGGCGAAATCGCGGAACGAAACGCCCGCCTCGATCATCTCCAACACCAGTGCCGCCGTGCCGACCTTCAGCATGGTGGTGGTCTCGGACATATTCGAGTCGCCGACGATCACGTGCAGGCGGCGGTACTTCTCCGCGTCGGCGTGCGGCTCGTCGCGGGTGTTGATGATCGGGCGCGAGCGGGTGGTCGCCGAGGAGACGCCCTCCCAGATATGCTCGGCACGCTGGGACAGGCAGAACGTGGCCGCCTTCGGCGTCTGTAGCACCTTGCCGGCACCGCAGATCAGCTGACGGGTGACCAGGAATGGCAGCAGCACATCCGAGATCCGGGAGAACTCACCGGCCCGCACGACGAGGAAGTTCTCGTGGCAACCGTAGGAGTTGCCTGCGGAGTCGGTGTTGTTCTTGAACAGGTAGATGTCGCCGCCGATGCCTTCCTCCGCGAGGCGCTGTTCGGCATCGATCAGCAACTCCTCCAGCACGCGCTCACCGGCCCGGTCATGGGTGACCAGCTGCGCCAAGTTGTCGCACTCTGCGGTGGCGTACTCCGGATGCGACCCGACATCGAGGTAGAGCCGAGCACCGTTGCGGAGGAACACGTTAGAGCTACGGCCCCAGGAAACTACCCGGCGGAACAGATACCGGGCCACCTCGTCGGGGCTGAGCCGACGGTGTCCGTGGAAGGTGCACGTCACACCGAATTCGGTCTCGATCCCCATGATTCGTCGCTGCACACTATCGACAGTACAGCTATGCCATGCACTCGCGTGGGGCTGCGGACAACCTCGGTGCATACGTCTTCACAACGATTTCGCACGTGAGAGAAATGTTCGGCCGAAAACTACCGGCCGAACGAAAGCCCTCCCGATGAATCGAGAGGGCCTTCGCATCCAGGAGATCGTGGTGGACTACTCCGACTCCGGGGTGTCCTTCGGCTCCTTCGGCTCCGCCTCGGCCTTGCCCGCCGACTTACCGCCGGTCAGCAACTGGTCCAAGGTCGCGCCCGCGACCCGGCGGAACGCCCGCCGCGGCCGCGCCTGTTCCAGGGTGGCGATCTCGAGCGAACCCACCCCGAGCACTCGCTTGTCCTTGTCCGCGGCACCCTCGGGCACCCCGGCCTGCAGCGCCTGCACAGCCACCCCGACCGCACCGGCCAGATCGAGTCCGGGCTGGTAGGAGGTCTTCAAGGCGGTCATGATCGGCTCGGTCGTGCCGCCCATCACCACGTATTCACGTTCGTCGACTATCGAGCCGTCGAAGGTGATCCGGTACAGCACCGATTCCGGGGACTGTTCCGGGTAGCCGACCTCGGCCACGCAGATCTCCACCTCATAGGGCTTGAGCTGATCGGTGAAGATCGTGCCGAGGGTCTGCGCGTAGGCATTGGCCAGACCGCGACCGGTGACATCGCGCCGGTCGTACTGGTAGCCCTTCAGATCGGCCTGCAGGATGCCGCCGCGACGTAGTGCCTCGAATTCGTTGTACTTGCCGACAGCCGCGAACCCGACGCGGTCGTACAGCTCGCTCACCTTGTGCAGTGTCGCGGACGGATTCTCCGCGACGAACAGCACACCTTTGTCGTAGGTCAGCACGATCACGCTGCGACCCCGAGCGATGCCCTTGCGCGCGAGCTCGGTCTTGTCGCGCATGATCTGTTCGGCCGACGCATAATACGGCAGTGTCATGCTGAGGCACTCTCCTCTTCCGCGGCCTCGCGATCGGCGACGATCGCCCGCGTGATCTCCTCCAACCGCGATTCGGTCACCTCGTCGGCACCCTCGTCGTTGATGACGATCGCCGTCGGGTAGATACCACGCACCAGATCCGGTCCGCCGGTCGCAGTGTCGTCGTCGGCCGCGTCGAAGAGTGATTCGACGGCGATCCGCAATGCGCGGTCCTCATCGATTCCCTTGGCGTACAGCTTTTTCAACGACGACTTCGCGAACATCGAACCCGAACCGACCGCGGTATAGCCGAACCGCTCCTCACTGCGTCCGCCGACCACGTCGTAGGACACGATGCGACCGGCCTTGTCCGGATCGGTGGCGTGCTGGTCGTAGCCGACCAGCACCGGAACCACCGCCAGACCCTGCAGTGCGGCAGGGAGGTTGTCGCGCACCATCTTCGACAGCTTGTTGGCCTTGCCATCGAAGGTGAGCGAGACGCCCTCGATTTTCTCGTAGTACTCCAGCTCGACGGCGAACAATCGCACCATTTCGATGGCCATGCCCGCGGTGCCCGCGATACCGGCTGCCGAATAGGTGTCGGTGATGTACACCTTCTCGATATCCCTGCTGGCCAACAGGTTTCCCTGGGTGGCCCGCCGGTCACCGGCGATCAGCACACCACCGCGGAACGAGACCGCCACGATAGTCGTTCCATGTGGAGCCAGCTCTTTCGCGGAGGTGCCACCGGCAGCACCGGTGGCACCCTCGATCGCGCCGAATCGGTTGCCCGGCAACAGTTCCGGTGCGTTCATGCGCAGGTGCTCGGTGAATGACGAGAGGGCGTGCCCCGGGTGGAGACGCAAGGGGTCACCTGCTGTCACTGGCCGCCCTTCTGCACATACGCACGAACGAAGTCTTCCGCGTTCTCCTCGAGCACATCATCGATCTCGTCGAGCAGGTCGTCGGTGTCCTCCGCCAGTTTCTCGCGGCGCTCCTGCCCCGCGGCGTCAACGCCCTCGAGGCCCTCGTCCTCGTCGCCGCCCCCGGCGCGCTTGGTCTGCTCTTGTGCCATGGCAGCCGACCTCCTCTGTCCTCATCATGACCAGGGCTCCATTCTGAGCACGACCCTGATCATGAGCAATGTCCGTGCCCGTACATCAACACTACCCAGCCGCTCCGACAACATGTCGGATCTGTGTCTAATTTGCCGCTCCCGCGTCGCGACGTATTCGCGGCCCGGCCGAACGGTCGCGCGTATGACTCGCTGGGTCGGCGCTGGATCACGCCGAATCTTAGTGCGAGCCAGGCTAAGTCGTGAGCTGTTCGACCAGTTCAGCGGCGGTATTCACACCGTCGAGCAGTTTGCCGACATGGGCCCTCGTGCCGCGGCGGGGTTCCAGGGTCGGAATGCGCACGAGCGAATCGCCGCCCAGGTCGAAGATCACAGAATCCCAGCTGGCGGCCGCGATATCGGCGCCGAATCGGCGCAGACATTCGCCGCGGAAGTAGGCGCGGGTGTCGGTCGGCGGCTTGGTCATCGCATCGAGCACCTGCTGCTCGTTGATCAGGCGTTTCATCGAACCGCGGGCGACCAGGCGGTTGTAAAGGCCCTTGTCCAGGCGGACGTCGGAGTACTGCAGGTCCATCAGGTGCAGTTTGGGTGCGGCCCAGCTCAGGCCCTCGCGTTTGCGCATCCCCTCGAGCAGACGCAGCTTGGCGGGCCAGTCGAGCAGGTCGGCGCATTCCATCGGATCGCGCTCCAGCAGATCCAGCACGTTGGCCCAGTTCTCCAGGATGTCCTTGACACGCTCGTCGTCGTTGCCGCTGCGGGCCACGAACTTTTCCACCCGGTCCAGGTAGATGCGCTGCAGGGCCAGACCGGTGAGTTCGCGACCGTCGGTGAGCGCGACGGTGGCGCGCAGAGTCGGGTCATGGCTGATCTGGTGTACCGCGGTGACCGGCCGGGCCAGCTGCAGATCCGACAGATCCTCGCCCGCCTCGATCAGGTCCAGCACCAGCGCCGTGGTGCCGACCTTGAGGTAGGTGGACATTTCGGCGAGGTTGGCATCGCCGACGATGACATGCAGGCGACGGTATTTGTCCGCATCGGCGTGCGGTTCGTCGCGGGTATTGATGATGCCGCGCTTGAGCGTGGTCTCCAGACCGACCTCGACCTCGATGTAGTCGGCACGCTGGGACAGCTGGAATCCGGCGTGATCACCGGACTGGCCGATACCGACCCGGCCGGAACCACAGATCACCTGGCGCGAGACGAAGAACGGGGTGAGCCCGACGATGATCTGGTTGAACGGGGTGTCACGGCTCATCAGGTAGTTCTCGTGGGTGCCGTAGGAGGCCCCCTTACCATCGACATTGTTCTTGTACAGCTGCAGCCGCGGCGCGCCCGGAACGCTCGACGCGTGCCGCGCGGCTGCCTCCATCACCCGCTCGCCCGCTTTGTCCCAGATGACCGCATCCAGCGGATCGGTGACCTCGGGCGCGGAGTACTCCGGATGGGCATGGTCGACGTAGAGCCGGGCGCCGTTGGTGAGGATCATATTGGCCGCGCCGACCTCGTCGGCGTCGATGACCGGGGCCGGACCGTTCATCCGGCTCAGGTCGAATCCGCGGGCGTCGCGCAGCGGCGACTCCACCTCGTAGTCCCAGCGCGTGCGCTTCGCGCGCGGCACCCCCTCCGCGGCGGCATAGGCGAGAACAGCTTGAGTCGAGGTCAGAATCGGGTTGGCCGACGGCTCGGTGGGTGTGGAGATGCCGTATTCGACCTCGATACCGATGATGCGCTGCATACCGTCGAGCCTAGGCGACGGGTGTACGCCATCGGTCGCGACCGGCGGCATCGGTGATCTCGGATGACCTCGATGTCATACCGACGGTCGTACTTCCGGAGGATACGGGCAGGCCGCAGCGGCCGGGATATTCGGAACATGACCGATTCGATCGCCGATATCACCGAGCGCCACGGCAAGTCGGATGAGCTCACAACGGATGAACCCAAAACGGGGCAACCCAAAACGGGGCAACCCAAAACGGGGCAACCCAAAGCGGGTCAACCGAGCACCGAGACCCCGAAGAATCCCGCGCGCTTGGTCGCCCTGGACGTCCTGCGCGGCATCGCGATACTCGGCACGCTCGGCACCAACATCTGGATCCTCACCCATCCGGAAGGCATGGTCGGGTACATCGACGAATTGGGCAGCCCGGCGACCGGCTGGATGTGGTCGGAGCGAGTGCTGCAGCAACTCGCGCAGGGCAAGTTTCTCGGACTGCTCACCATCATGTTCGGCATCGGGCTTGCCATCCAGCAGCGCTCGGCAGTGCGCGCCGGTCGACGGTGGCCGGGCAGCTATCCGTGGCGGGCCGGGCTGCTGTTCCTCGACGGTGTGCTGAATTTCCTGTTCGTCGCGGAATTCGATGTGCTGATGGGTTATGCGGTCACCGGATTGGTCGTCGCCTTCATTCTCGCGACAAGCGAACGCGCGCAACGTCGTTGGCTGACAATCGCGGCGGGATTCCATATCGCGATGCTGACGCTCATCGGCATCGCGATGACCGTTGCCAACCAACAGGATTCGGCGCCACGCAAGCCGCTGGATCCGAATCCTTATGCGGACGGGTCGTTCTGGGATCTGGTGCTGTTCCGACTCGAGAATGCGGGCATGTTCCGCGTCGAGCCGATTTTCGTCTTCCCGATGTCGATCGCGCTGTTCCTGGCGGGTGCGCAGTTGTTCCGGGCCGGAGTGTTCCGGCCGGAGGGTGCGCGGCTCCGGCGGCGACTCATGATCATCGGATTCGCGGTTGCCGCGCCGATCGATCTGGCGGTCGGTGTGCTCGGCGGAGATCTGGTCTTGCTGACCAGATACGGCAGCGCCCCGTTCGTCGCCCTCGGCCTGCTCGCGCTGGTCGCGGAGTTCTACCTGCTCCGTCCGCGGGTCGGATTCCTCGGCAGGCGGCTCACCGAGGTCGGGCGGATGGCCCTGAGCTGCTACATCCTGCAGAATCTGGTCGCTTCGATGCTGTGCTACGGGTGGGGTCTCGGACTCGCCGCGCGCGTCGCCCCGGACGCCAGGGTGCCGTTCACGATCGGCATCTACCTGCTGGTCGCGCTGATCATCGTGACCGTCGCGCATCTGTGGTTGCGCCGGTTCGAGCGCGGTCCGGTCGAGTGGGTGTGGAATCTCAGCTACCGAGCGTTGGCCCGCGAACGCTGAGCCGGGGCTGCGCCCGGTCCCGGACCGGTCCGGCCAATGGGGATCCAGCTGGTCCTCGGCCATCAACCCGCATAATGCCTTGACCCACAACGGATATTCGACGACCGTTTGCGAAACGCTACGGAGCGTTCCGATTCAGGAGATGAGTGACAGTGAGTGCGATCGTGGTGAACCACGGCCTCGGAGCCCGCGCCGACAGTGTGTGGTTTCCCTATTTCACGGCGGAACTGACAGCGCTCGGGCATTCCGTGACCATCCCGAACCTGCCCGATCCAGATGCACCGCGGCTGGATCCGTGGCGCAACGACTTCGCCGCAGCGGCCGCCGCGGCAGGTCCGGCCAGCGATACCGTCCTGGTCGGCCACAGCATCGGCGGCGTCAATGTACTGCGCGTGCTCGAGCAGCATGATGTCGCCGCCGCCGGACAATTCGCCGGTGTGCTGCTGGTCTCCACCGCCGCACATGAGGTCGGCTATGACATATTGGCCGAATTCTTCGCAGAACCGTTCGACTGGGCACGAATTCGTGCGGCGGCGCACGAGTTCCGGGTGTTGGCGGCCGCCGACGATCCGGTCAACGTGCCCGATCCGGTCGAGCACGTCGGACTACTGGTGCGCGGACTGGCGGCCACCGCGATGCTCACCGCCACCGGCAGCCACCTGGGCAACTTTCCGGACGATCACATCGAACTGCCAGAGGCCGTTCGGTTGGTCGGCGAAATCCAGGCGGCCGCACGGTGACTCAGCAGCAGATCTCCCGTCTGTCCTGCGATTTTCTGTATCGTCGCGGATATGGCGCGGTCGGCACTTCCAGAAACGTGCGCTCCCGAAACGGCGGTCACCTCCCGGCTCTGGCTGCGGCTCGGGCACGCGATCTATATCGGGCCCGGGATGGCCCCCGGTGCACACTCCACTGCCATCGCCAGTCTAGGGGTCGGACTCGACGGCCCGTTCCGGGTTCGAGTCGCCGATGCCCCGGACATCACGGCCCGCAGCTTCCTGTTCCGCGCCCGCGTCACGCACGACGTCCTGGATACCGATATGCCGAAGCTCTTCTGCTTCTTCGACCCGACCTCGACCAATCTGTCCCGCTGTCTCGGTGGCATGCGGCGCACCGTCAGCGGATACCGCGCCGACCACCGGCACGAGACCGAGCTGATCGAGCTGTGCGCCGACCCAGCGCCGGATATCGACCGCCTCCTCGAACTCGCAAGCATCCCGGTCCCTACCATCCGCGATCCCCGCATCGCGGCGGTCGCCGCAGCTATCCGCGCCGACCCGACCCAGCAGCAGCGCGCGGCTGAAAAGGCCAGTGCCGCAGGCTTATCCACTTCCTACTTCCTGCGCACCTTCGCCGAACAGACCGGCACCAGTTTCCGCCGCTACGTGCAATGGGCCCGCATGCTGCGCGTTGCCAGGGCCTATTCCGCGGGCCACGACCTCACCCGCGCCGCCGTCGACGCGGGCTTCGCCTCCCCTTCGCATTTCAGCGATACCTTCCGCGCCATGTTCGGCCTCACCCCCACCGCATTCCTCGCCATCAATGGCGAAATCCATATCGACTGACCTACACGTCGAAATATAGTTCGAATTCGTAAGGGTGTGGGCGGACGTTGATTTCGGAGATCTCGGCATCGCGCTTGAGGCGAATCCAGGTTTCGATCAGATCGTCGGTGAAGACATTGCCTTCGGTCAGGTACTCGTTATCGGCTTCCAGTCGGTCGATGACGCTTTCGAGGTTGGGCGGAGTTTGGGTGACCTCGGCGGACTCCTCCGGGGTGAGCTCGTAGAGGTCTTTGTCGATCGGGACGGGGGGTTCGATCTTGCGGCGGATGCCGTCCATACCGGCCATCATCATGGCGGCGAAGGACAGGTACGGGTTGCCCGAGGAGTCGGGGCAGCGGAATTCGAGGCGCTTGGCCGTCGGATTCGCGCCGGTGACCGGAATGCGCACGGCCGCTGAGCGATTGCGCTGGCTGTAGACCAGATTGACCGGGGCCTCGAAGCCGGGAACCAGGCGCTTGTACGAGTTCACGGTCGGATTGGTGAATGCCAGTAACGATGATGCGTGCCGCAGCAGTCCGCCGATATAGTGCCGGGCCAGGTCGGACAAGCCCGCATATCCGGCCTCGTCGTAGAACAGCGGTGTGCCATTCGACCACAGGGATTGGTGCACATGCATACCGGAGCCGTTATCGCCGAAGAGCGGTTTGGGCATGAACGTGACGGTCTTGCCCTCGGCCCATGCGGTGTTCTTGATGATGTACTTGTACAGCTGTAGGTCATCGGCGGCGGCCAGCAGCGTATTGAATTTGTAGTTGATCTCGGCCTGACCCGCCGTACCGACCTCGTGGTGGCCCTTCTCCAGTTCGAAGCCGGCGTTCTGCAGATTCGTACACATGCGATCGCGCACATCGACGTCGGCGTCGTACGGCGCCACCGGGAAATAACCGCCCTTGGCGCGCACCTTGTACCCGCGGTTGATCGTGCCGTCCGGATTGAATTCGGCACCGGTGTTCCAGTCGGCGGAGGACGAGTCCACCTCGTAGAAGGCGCCGTTCATCCTGGTGTCGTAACGCACGGCGTCGAAGATGTAGAACTCCGCCTCGGGCCCGAAGTAGGCGGTATCGGCGATGCCGGTGCTCTTCAGATACTTCTCGGCCTTGCGCGCGACATTGCGCGGATCGCGGCTATATGCCTCGTGGGTATGCGGATCGTGGACGAAGCAGTTCACATTCAGCGTCTTCGCGGCACGGAAGGGGTCCAATTGCGCGGTGCGCAGATCCGGGAGCAGTAACATATCCGATTCGTGGATCGACTGGAAACCGCGCACCGACGAGCCGTCGAAGGCGATCCCGTTATCGACCAGGTCCGGGCCGAATGCGACGGCCGGTATCGAAAAGTGTTGCTGCACACCGGGAACGTCACAGAATCGAATATCGACGTATTCGACTTCCTCGGCGCAGATATATTCCAGAATTCCGTCGGTGGTGGCAGTCAAGGCTGCTCGCTCGTCCAACACGGCTCGCTCCTCGCTTTCGCGGCGCACGGTGTATCCGCGGATGGCGAGGCGACCGTCCCCTGACGACCGGACCCGTCCATCGGATCACGGCAGGTCCTGCTCGCCGAGTCTCACGATACGACTTCGCCGTTGACGGCGGACCCGAATCCATAGCGGCATCGCCCGAGAAATCCCCACCACCAGTTCCACCTGATCATGAGCGGTGGCGGCTGCCGCGGAAACGGTCGGAAGTTAACGATTTGTTACCGACACCTCACCGCCGGGTCGAGGCGATTCCGGGTGTCTTCCGGCGGCTCGACTGCGATCACCTACCGCCGGTCCCGCGTACCCGAACTCATCGGCCTCGACCCGCATCGCCCCGCCGCCGCAATTACGTGTCCGCGGCTCGCCTGGCCCGCCGCCTCGAATCCGCCGCCTTGGCCCCCTGAGCGCCAGGCTTCGACCGCTCGTCCCTTGATCAGCGGGTTCCTCGATCGCGTCGCCGTTACCCTGACACCGGCCGCGCGGCCGGGATAGTCTCCGTGAGGGATCCGATTCGGGATTCGCAGTCACCCGGGAGCATCCGATGATGAAGGCTCTGGTTACCAACGGGGCATCCGTGCCCCGGCCCGCACACTATGGCTCCGGGGCGTCCGGTGAACTGCGTTGGGAGGGTACGGCTTTGCTGCGCGCCGGCGTACTGGCCTTCGGCGGCAGCATCGGCCCCACCGCATTGCACGCCCATCACGCTGTCCAAGTGGTCGCCGCATGTACGCCGGTGGTCGTGGTGGACGCGAGCGGCGTTCGGCACCGCGGCACACATGTCATTGTTCCCGCCGACGCACCACATCGCATCGACGCCGGCACCGAGCGCGGCACCGCGATCTATCTCGATCCGGAATCCGTTGCGGGCGCGGCGGCCGATCGCAGAGCCCACACTCACGGGTGGGCCGACTGCGAACATTCCCTGCCCATCGATCCGGATCGGGAACCACTCGCCGAACTGGTCGCCGAGGTCGTCGACGATCTCGAACGCGACAATTCGCGCAACATCGAGGACGAGCGCCACGAGGCGGTGACCGAGGTGCTGCAACTGCTGCCGTCCCTTGTCGGCGCCGGACCGATCCGCGGCGTGGATGTCGCCCGCCGGGTCGGCCTTTCCGCGACCCGACTGACCCACCTGTTCACCGAACAGGTCGGAATTCCCATGCGGCCGTACATACTCTGGCTCCGACTACACGTGGCGATCACTCGCGTCCGCTCCGGCGACGATCTCACCGCCGCCGCCCACGCCGCCGGTTTCGCCGATAGCTCCCACCTGACCCGCACCTGCCGCCGCACCTTTGGACTGCCGCCATCGGCGCTGAGTCGCCGCGTCGATTGGGATCTCGGCGACGCCTCGTAGGTCCAGCCGAATCGTTCAAGTTATTGCGGGCACGGCCGACCAGGCTCGCCGATATGACCGCGATTGACCGCATGCCCGCACAACGTCTCGCCCGCTACGGCTATGTGCCCTTCATGCTGATCGGCCTCAACGGCATCGGCATCGCACTGAGTTCCATTGGTGCGCCGAAGTTTTGGCTATTGCCTGTACTGGCGATCGCCATTGTCACATCATTTCTCGTGGAGCGGCCATCGAATGTCGCTGCTGCCCTTGCCCTTTCGGTTGCCATCCAACTACTCCTGCAACACTCCAATGCCGACTACCGGATCGGACCCGCCAAATATGTGCTGGCATTGAACGAGGGCCACCGCTTCCATCATCTGAAGTTCGCCGGAATCGGCGACGTCAATTTCGGCCTGTTCACACTCATCTGGGATCACTTGTTCCGCACCTACTCCTACGATCCGGCGCGGCGCTTCGGCACCGATCATCTCGGTATGGCGGCGAAACCCGACTACCCGACCGGGTATGTCGACCAGCTCGTCTACCCGTTCACTCCCGATGGCGGTTGTGCAATGAAGCCGCTGACCGCGACCGCGGTCACTATATCGCCAGGACCGGTCGCCGGTCGGTAAGCTCTTGGCATGCTCTCGCGGGTACACCTCATGGCGTTTGCGGTCTTCGCACTCGTCGTACCCGCGCTCGCCCTGGCCGCTGCACCAACCAATGAACCGGCGGCACTGGCCGTCTTCGGTGTCATCGCGGCGTCGCTGACCTTGGCGCTGCTCGCGCTGCGGAGCACACACCGTGTACCGATGGCGCTGGCCCACTCGGGTCCGCCGCCCTCGGCACAGCGTCGCCGCCGGGGTTCCTTCCAGCGTCAGAGCAATCCGGATACCGCCGGACGGCCGCGTCCACGAGCACCCGGATCGGTCACCGCCTAGCGATCACTCGCCGCCTGGTCTCCAGGCGATTCGGCTGCCCCTTCCATCGACGTGCGCATCCGCACGTTCCCACAGTCAGGTGCTCTCATGCTCGACTTCATCTATTATCCGGTGTCCGCCCTGCTCTGGTTGTGGCACACCGCCTTTGCCGCCGTCCTCGGCCCCGCGAGCGCGGTCGCGTGGGTACTCGCGGTCATATTTCTCGTCATTACCCTCCGCGCCGCGCTATTGCTGCCATTCCTGAAACAGGCCCGTACCCAGACGGCGATGCAGCGGCTGCAACCGCGAGTCAAAGCCATTCAGCAGAAATACAAAGACGATCCGGTTCGCCGGAATACCGAAATCCGCCAGTTGTACAAGGACAACGGCGTCAATCTCTTCGCCAGTCTGATTCCGATGATCGCGCAGGTCTTGGTGTTCATCGGCCTGTTCCATGTGCTGCGTTCGTTCGACCGCACCGGCACCTTCGATTACTTGCCGTTCGGGCGTACCGCTACCCTGACGGCCGAACAGAACGCCGCGACCGCGAATTATCTCTTCGGCCCAGCTGATGTGCAGTCCTTCCTGCATGCCGAGTTGTTCGGGGCACCGCTGTCGGCAACGCTCGCCGGTGCGGGCGAACTGCTGTCGACGGTGGCGCTCGTCGCGCTCCCGTTGATGCTGGTCGCCGCTGTCGCAACGCATTTCACCGCACGCGCGTCACTGGACCGGCAGACCGGGACGACGCAGTTGCCCTTCATGCGCACGCTCAGCCTGTGGGCACTCCCGACGGCCGCGATCCTCGGCGGCGCATTGCTGCCGGTTGCTATCCTGCTGTACTTCGTCACCAACAATGCCTGCACGCTCGCGCAGCAGCATTTCGTCTACCGCCGCCTCGACGCCGAATCGGCCACCGAGGCAACGCGTGTCGCCGCGGCACCGGGCGAAGGCCGCCCCCAAACCCGGCATGAAACCGAAGCGGCGATAAATCATTCGCGCACCCTTGCCGCGAACCCTATGGTTGTTCCAGGTCGAGTCAAGGGGCGCACCGGAATCTCCGCACCGCGTTCCCCGTGTCGGACTCGATCTCGCACCTGGTGAAGGGCACAAAGCCTGGATGGGTTCGATTCCCACTGCGATGCCACCCGGTTCCGGTCGGATACGGCAAACGGCTCTGCGGGCTCTGCGGCGACGGCCGCGGGACGCCCCCGCCGCGGCCCCGTGACCGGAACCAGGTGACATCCGCAAATAACAAGGCAGCCAACGACACACGGCACGGGAGGAGTGAACATGTACACGACGGTTATGGCATGGCAGCGAACGCTGCTGTACCGCGACGGCACACTCGAGCGAGTGCTCGAGCCAGGACGCCACCGCTACGACGCCAAGCGCTGCACGCTGATCGTCGTCGACATGCGGCCCCGGCTGCTGAACGTCAGCGGTCAGGAACTGCTCACCCACGACGGACTCTCGCTGCGCGTCAGCTATGCACTGAACTGGCAGGTCACCGACCCGGAGGAGTTCACCACGGGTGCGCAGTACCCGGAGAGCGTGTTGTACGCGGCGGTGCAGGATGCCGCGCGCCGGTCCGTGGCAAGCCATTCCCTCGACGAACTCGTCGCCGACCGCACGCTTCTCGTCGGCGATCTCGCCGAAATCGGCACGGCCGTAATGAGACTCGGCATGCGCGTCGACGCACTCAACGCCCGCGACCTGATGCTGCCCGGCGAACTGCGCAGGGCCGCACTGGAAACCGTGCTCGCCAAGGAGCGCGGCCGGGCCGAACTCGAACGCGCCCGCGCGGAAGCGGCCGCACTACGGTCGCTGGCCAATACCGCGCGACTGCTCGAGGAACACCCGACACTGCTACGGCTGCGCACCCTACAGGTCGCGACCACACCCGGCACGCAGGTAGTCCTCGACCCGCGCGAGCGCATCTGATCTGAAATCCCTTGTCCACGCGGACAAGGGATTTCGGCGTTGGAACGCCGACTGCTAGGCGGGACGCGCCTGCAGGTAGTCCGTCGCCGACAGCATCCTCAGCACCTGACGAACGCCAGGTGGTGCCCACGCCGCCGACGCATCATGTACCACCACCGGATCGATGAGGAGCACGACAGTGCCTTTGGTCTCGAGTTCGAAACCGCCTGCGGCCGTGATGTTCTTGACCCAGTCGACATTGCGGCCGTAGGTCAGCGCGATCCGGTAGACACCATCGGTTTCGAACGCCCACACCGGAGTTCGATAGGGGCGGCCGGATTTTCGCCCCTTGTGGACGACCATGCTCATCGGGGGCACCTTCCCGGCCAACCGGCCGAGAATCGGATTCGTCACGTGCCGGTTCAACTTAGCCAGTGTGCGCGGAAGCACCATCTGGGGCGGTCCTCTCTCAGGGTGGCATGCAAGATCAGGTTACCCTCGACCCGTGTTCGTGCATCCTGAGCCGGAGATGATCGCGGTCTATGACGCCGCGGGCCGCGAAATCGGCGCGGCCGACCGCGCTACCGTTTATCGCGACGGCATCTGGCATGCGAGTGCCGGCGTACTGGTCCGCTCCGGCGATGGCGAACGCGTCTACGTGCACCGCCGCACTGATACCAAGATGGTCTTCGCTGGTATGCACGACTGCCTGGCCGGCGGTGTCGTCGATCCCGGCGAGACTCCGGCACAGACGGCGATCCGCGAACTCGCCGAGGAACTCGGCATCGTCCGCCCCGCCGACGCGCCACCGCTCCCCCTGCGGGCCAGCGCATCCTGGGACGGCATCTGGCAGGGCACGGCGATGCGCTGTCATCTATTCGCCTACGAGCTGCGCTACGACGGGCCCATCCATCATCAGCCCGAGGAGATCGTGGACGGCTGGTGGTGGACCGATGCCGAACTGCGCGCCCATCTGGCCGACCCGACCTGGCCGTTCGTCCCAGATACCCGCATCCTCACTGACCAGCTGCTGGCTTGAAACGCCATCGGCCCACCGGGTCGAGGAGACCTGATGAGCCGATGGGCCTGCGATAGGTGTCCAACAGGTAAGAGACCGTGAAAACGGGTGACTAACTCGAGGACGCCACCGAGCCGGCCCAAGCTGCGAAGGCCCCCGGATTGCGGGTCTGCAGCAGCACCCGGCCCGGACCGGTGAAGTCGAAGACGAACCCTTCGCCCGACTTCAGCGACTGGATGGACCGCCCGGAGACCGCGCGCCGGATGGTGAAGTTCATGGCCAGGTCGTAGGCCACCACATGGCCGGTATCGATGGTGATCGGCTCACCTGGCTGCAGATCGATCACATCGATCGCGCCGAACACACCGACGACCACCTCACCCTCGCCGTGCGCGCGCAGGCCGAAGCCGCCCTCGCCACCGAAGAGGTTCGCGAAACCACCCCATTTGCCCTCTACCTGCACACCGTGCGAATTCGCGATCCAGCCGCCACGGCTGATGAAGAACGGCCGATCGGGGGTGATCTGCAGATTCAGCATGTCACCTGGCAGTGCGGGCGCCACATCCACCCAGCCGCCCTGCGGCGGTGCGGTGAAGGTCGAGACGAAGAATGATTCGCCGGCCAGCACCGAACGCTTCAGCCCGGCGAGAATGCCGCCTTCGGCCTTGGACTGCAACGAAACTCCTGCCGAATGCGCGACCATGGCGCCGCTCTCGACCCGCATCGGCTCGCCTCCGGCCAGGAAGCACCGCGCGACCGCGGAGGCCGGACTATGACGCAGTTGTACTTTCATAAATGCCGACCCTACCGGCTAATTCGGGCTACGAAGGGTCCAGCGATTCCAGGGTCTTCTCGTCGCGCGCGACGACCGCACCGCCGTCCGGTGTGAGCACGATCGGCCGCTGGATCAGCTGCGGATTCGCGGCCAGCGCATCGATCCAGCGCTCCCGGTCGGCGGCGGTGCGCCCCCAGCCGGATATGCCCAGATCCTTGGCGATCTGCTCACCGGTTCGGGTGATATCCCACGGCTCGGTGCCCAGCCGCTGCAGCACCGTCCGCAATTCCGCCGCGGTCGGCGGATCGTCGAGATAGCGCCGGACCGTGTAGGCCACGCCCGTCTCGTCGAGGTGCGCGGTGGCATTGCGGCTCTTGCTGCACCGCGGATTGTGCCAGATCTCGGTCTGCCCAGATGTCATGCTCGCAGCGTACCTACAGGTGCATCCAGGTCGGCCACACCTCGGACCACGGATGGCGGAGGCCGGTACAGGTCCATACCGTGACGTCCTGGG
This sequence comes from Nocardia sp. NPDC049707, assembly GCF_040674855.1. Classification (NCBI taxonomy): domain Bacteria; kingdom Bacillati; phylum Actinomycetota; class Actinomycetes; order Mycobacteriales; family Nocardiaceae; genus Nocardia; species Nocardia sp. NPDC049707. The sequence goes on from NZ_JBFANN010000003.1 coordinate 307,398, forward strand.
TGTTACCCGGGTAGCCGATTCGGCTGTCCACCTTGGCGACCGGTGCGCAGTTGTCGAAATCCCAGTGCAGGAAGTCATCGTCGACGCCGACGGCGACGACGGCGGACGCGGTGTCCGGAGGTGTTCCGAAATATCCGAAACCACGGCTGGGACTGTAGATCGGGGGCAGGTTGGCGCGCTCGAATTGGTCGAGGGCGCTGGCTTGCCAGTAGGTGTTGGTGACGATGATGGCGCCGGCGCGTTCGGCCGGGGTGAGCGAGTCGTAAGCCTTGGTGACGCCGGAAATCAGTTCCGGCCAGCCGAATTCGCCGTAGACGCCGATATTGATGGCTGCCTCGGAAGTGCTGACGGGCGGCTGGACTTGCGCGGCGTCCCGCCACGGGGTCGACCACAGCAAAATGCCCGTGGCCACCGCGGCGAGTGCCGCACCGGCACCGGTGACCCAGCGGCGCGGGGCGGGATCCAGTAGACCCGCCAATTCGCCGATACCGACGGCACCCGCGGCGAGCACCACGCCGTACATCCCGGCCATGTAGTAGACCCGCCCGCCGATCACCAGAAAGATGGCGACCAGGATCAGCAGGGTCGCCCCGAGGAACCGGTACGGCCGCAGCGAGGTGTGGCACAGCAACGCCCACACGCCGTACATCAGCAGCACCGCGCCGAAATACCCGGCCAACTGCACGGCGAGCGGAATGAATGCCAATCGTCCGCCGAGAATGTCCTGCTCACCGATGATCACCTTGCCCATCGCCAGCTGCGGCCAATCGTGGCGCGCCTGCCAGATCAGCGACGGTATCGTCGCCGCCACCACGATTGCCGCGCCGAGCCACAGCAGCGGCCGCCGCACCAATTCGCGCGGACCGAAGATCAGCGAACCCACCGCGATGCTGATCCAGAAGAACGGGATCAACCATTTCACCTGCATATCGACCGCGGTCACCAGGGCCGCGCACAGCAGCAGACGATCGCGGCGGGTTCGCACCCAGCGCACGACCAGCCAGGTGATGATCACCCAGAGCACGGTATCGACCGCATTGGTCGTCAGCATCTTGCCCTGGAGCAGCAGGAACGGCGAGGTCGCGTAGGCGATCGCGGCGAAGATCTGCGCAATGCGTCCACCGCCGAGCTCCCGCGCTATCACCGCGCACAGCACGACGCCGAGCACAGTCAGCGCCACCACCGGCAGCCGCAGCACGAAGAAATTACCCGGCGCGATCGTATCCATCAGGCGCGCCAGCATGGGTACTACCGGCCCCTGATCGGCGTAGCCGAACGAGGGCCGCCGCCCGGCCGCGAGAAAGTACAGCTCATCGCCGAAGTAGTCGTACCGACTCGCGGAGAACAGCAGGACCGCAAGCGCCATTGCCGCGACCGCGCCGACCCCAACGACCGCAAGCGCCGGACGCCCCTCGGGCGAGGTAGCCAGGTTCTGACGATCTTCGGTATCGGTCACGCCAGCTCCTGGAGGGAGTTCCGGGGTGGACACCTCGAATCTAGCGGGAAATGGTCGTCGCACGGACTACGCCCCGGGGGGTGGTCCGCGCGACGTCCCATCACCGCACGTATTCGTCGGCGATACCGAGCACCTCGTCCACGATATCCAATCCGGTGCGCAGCTCGTCCGCCGTCGTGGTGAGCGGCGGCGCGATCTGAAAGCGGTTGCCCGCGTTGAACGGCCACAGCCCGCGTTCCTTGGCGGCTGCGGTGACCCGGTTCATCGGTTCGGCGGCCGAACCCGCAGCGGCGAACGGAATCAACGGTTCCCTGGTCTGTGGGTCGCGCACCAGCTCCAGCGCCCAGAAGAATCCGAGACCGCGTGCCTCACCGACACTGGGATGGCGAGATGCCAAGTCCGCCAGCCCCTTTCCGAGCACATCAGCGCCGACCGAGCGGACATGGTCGAGAATGCAGTCACGTTCGAAGACATTGATCGAGGCGATGCCCGCGGCACAGGCGAGGGGATGTCCGGCGTAGGTGAGTCCGCCGGGATACACCGTATTGTCGTAGCGCTGCGCGATCCGTTCTGCCATCAGCACGCCGCCGAGCGGGACATAACCGGAATTCACGCCCTTGGCGAAGGTGATGATGTCGGGTTCGACGTCGAAGGCCTGTACCGCGAACCACTCACCGACCCGGCCGAATCCGACCATCACCTCATCGGCGATATAGACGATGCCGAATTCGTCGCACAATGCTCGGACACCGGCGAGATAGCCCGGCGGCGGCACGAGCACACCGTTGGTGCCGACCACCGTCTCCAGGATCAGCCCCGCAATGTGTTGCGGCCCTTCCAATTCGATGACCTGGCGCAGATGCCGCAACGCCGCGGCCGTCTCCTCCTCGGGAGTTGTTGTGTCCCAAGGGGATCGGTAGGGATACGGCCCGAAGAAGCGGACCACGTCGACATTGGTCGGCTCCGCACCCCAGCGCCGCGGCTCACCGGTCAGCCCGATCGCGACACCGGTGCCACCGTGATACGAGCGGTAGGCGGAGAGCATTTTGGTGCGGCCGGTGTAGCTGCGGGCCAGCCGCACCGCATGTTCGACGGCCTCCGCGCCACCGGTGGTGAACAGAATCCGGCTCAGCTCGCCCGGTGCGCGGTCGACGATCAGCCTGGCCAATTCACTGCGCGCCTCGTTGCCGACGGTCGGTGAGATGGTCGTGAGCTTCTGTGCCTGATCGACAATGGCCGCGACGATATCCGGGTGTTGGTGGCCGATATTGACATTCACCAGCTGGGAGGAGAAGTCGAGGTAGCGTTTGCCGCTTTCCTCCCAGAACCACGAGCCCGACGCACCGACGATCGACACCGGATTCAGGGTCGCCTGGGCACTCCAGGGATAGAAGACGTGATCTGACCCGCTCATGGGGCGAATTCCCCCTTCGAACCTGGATATAACAGCACATGGGCACCATAGCCCGATTGCGGCGGCCGCGCGGCTGGAGGCACCGTCTATGACAAGAATTGTCCCGCCTGTGATTCCACACAGGTCCGAAGTCCTCGGCCAGGCCGTCGCGCATCCCGGAGCCACGGCACGAGACATAGTCGAGCTGCCGCTCGCCTGTATGCGCCGCCACCGCCCGACCGCGGTCAGGTAATCATTGCGTCCGGTCGATACGCATGGACAGATCATGGACCGTCGAGCTGGTCGCCTCACAGGCCTGGGAGCCGGGTGATCGCCTCAGCTGGCATGCCAGCGGCGGAATAGCCGTCCTGTCCCCCCGTTTTGATCTTTTTCTCGAGGAGCGGCTCGATGAATACGGATCCGCCTACGCCGCGGCTCCGCCTGATAGAATACACCGCCACCCGAGCGAACGCCTCATCGAAGCCCGCCTGCCACGCCGAAACATCCTCGGCCACAACATCACCCAATACCCACAACCGACAGCGAGATCAAACCTCCTGCAGCACAACAAAATACAACTGTCGCGTTAATGTCCAACTCGAAGCGATTTGCTTCCAGGGAGAATACTTGACGGAAGAAACAAGACTTTTATGCACTTTCCTTGACGAAATGGTCTATCCACCGGCAGGCGACGGCGATGGGTTCGAGTAGGGATCGGCCGAGCGGTGTCAACGCGTATTCGACTCGGGGTGGATGCTCGTCATAGGTGGTTCGGGTGATCAGCTTGGAGTCCTGCATCGCGCGTAGCGATTCGGTGAGAACCTTTGGAGTGATCCCGATAAGGACTGCCTCCAGCTCTGAGAATCGTCGGGGAGCGGCCGAGAGGCTCACCACGATCTTCGCCGTCCATTTTCCGCCGATCTGGATCGGAGGTCTGAGCGGGAGGCAGTTCGCGAACATGTCGGGATCCAACGGGTGGTTCACGTTCCTATCCTTGCAGTAAGGGACACCTCAGGGTCTACCGTCGCGGCATGGACGTCGATGTGATCATTGTCGGAGCTGGGCCTACCGGGCTGACCCTCGCCACAGAGCTGGGCTCGGCTGGAGTATCCACAGTTGTGCTGGAGCGACTGAACGAACCGAGCGGGCAATCCAAAGCGCTCGGGCTGCAACCGCGTACCGCGGAACTCCTCGAGTCGCGTGGGCTGCTCGACCGGGTCAGCGATGCGGCGATCCAGCGCGTGCCGGCTGGGCATTTCGCCGGATTGCGGCTCGATTTCAGCGCTTGGGACACCCCGCACCCATACATGATCGGCATCCCCCAGGTACGCGTGGAGGCGATCTTGGAGGCCAGAGCTGCAGATCTGGGTGCCATCGTGTTGCGCGGCCACGAGCTGACCGAGATCGTCCAGGACGGGGCGGGGGTTGTCGCGACGGCGGGTTCCCAGCGGCTGCGCGGCCGCTACCTTGTCGGCTGCGATGGCGGGCGCAGCACGGTGCGGGAGTTGCTTGGAATCGAGTTCCCCGGGCTGGACGGACGGTTGCACATGGCAGTGACGGACCTCACACTGACCGGACCCGCACCGACCTCATGGTCGATACCCGAAATGTCTCCCTCTCGGTCGGGCAAAGGTTATCTGGCCCCGATCGGACAGAATGTATATCGGTTTCTTTTCTATGGCCCAGAGCAGCGTGATCTTTCCCGGGACGCGCCTATCACCATAGGCGAGGTGGACAGGGCACTCGCCGTGTCCTTCGGCTCCGAGGTGAAGGCGAGCGATATTCGTTGGGGTTCTCGCTTCACCGACACCTCACGACAGGTCTCGACGTATCGCCACGGCCGCGTCTTGCTCGCGGGGGATGCCGCGCACATCCATTCACCAATGGGCGGGCAGGGGCTGAATCTCGGAATGCAGGACGCCTTCAATCTGGGGTGGAAGCTGGCTGCCGAGGTCAAGGGCTGGGCTGCGGATGGCTTGCTCGATACTTATCAGACGGAGCGGCATCCTGTGGCCGCGCGAGTGCTGGCGAACACTCGCGCCCAGAGCGTATTGCTCATGCCCGATGAGGAGAATCTGGCGTTGCGCACGATTGTCGAGGAGTTGCTGGAACTGCCACAAGCCAACAAGTTTGTTGCGGGCATGATGTCCGGGCTCGATATCCACTACCCGTTGCCGGGAGACCCACATCCTCTCCTCGGGCGGCGCCTGCCCGGCCTCGAGCAAAGGACTGGGCGTGCCGCTCTGCTGGCGAGAGGAAACCGGCTACGAGCGTGCGTCGCGCAGTGGTCGGATCACATCGATTACGTGGTGACACAGCGCGACCTGGACGCGGAGGCCGTACTGGTGCGACCCGATGGGTATGTGTGCTGGGCAGGCTCGGACGTCGCGTCACTGACGCAGGCTCTTTCACTGCAGTGGGTTCAGCGCGAAGCGTCGGGTAGTTCCGATCGGTGAACGCACCCCAGGCCACGGAATCGCAGTGTGCGGGTTTGGCTGCTTTCTGGCTGCCGAGGGTCTTGATGTCCGCGTCGTAGCGTCGGGCCAGCATGAGTTGAGATGTTCTGCCTACGAACCTGATTCGAACGTTCTGTCAGTTGCTCGGGGTCCTGGCCATGGACACAGCGCCTCGACAGTTGACCATGACGCAGGGTCAACCTCTCAGCATTGTCGGCATGACTACGGAAACCAATTACTTCACGGTCCGCCACGGCGGCGTCACGATTCCGGTGTCCCGCGGCGGTCGCGGACGACCGCTGATCCTGTGCCCCGGGCTCCTCACGACACAGGCTGACCTGCACGAGCTGATCGAGCTGCTGCGGCGCGATCATGACGTGGTGACCTTCGACCTGCGGGGTCATGGCGTCTCCTCGGCCGCCGACCAGTACTCCTTCGAGGCGTTCCTGGATGATTTCGTCGCTGTGATGGCGGAGGTGAGACGCCTCGACCTGCCCTCGGCGCCCATGCTCGTGGGCCACTCGCTCGGCGCGGACCTTGTCGTGCACTATGCCTCCGAGCATCCCGGCATCGTCGCGGAGATGGTTCTCATCGACGGGGCGAACCCGGTGCCCGAACCATTCATCACCGAGGCCGACCTGCCGGAGTTCCGTGCAATGTTCGACGGTCTGGCGACGTGGATCGAGGCTAGAGAAGGCACCCCGTGTCAGGTGCTGCTCACCGCACAGGAAATGCTCGACCTGAATCTCGAGGTGGATGTAGTGCGCTCGGCGATCCTGGACCGGTATCGGAAGATTGATTGTCCGATCAGCATGATCATGTCGACTTCGATGGCCGGCGACACCGGCGAAGGGCGTGCACCATGGCGCAATCAGAACTGGCGGGCTGGTATCGAGCGGCTGGTCCGCGAACAGCCGCACATTTCCACATCGTGGCTCGACGCCGGTCACGGGCTGCTTGTCACCCACGCCCAGGAGATCGCCCGGATCATCCGGAACACGCAGGCCCAGCCTGCCAGGCCAGTTCGTCATAGTTCCCAGGTCTAGGAGACTGATCCAATGCTGACCATCGGCGAGGTGGCCTCGTACGCCGGAGTAACGGTACGAGCGGTGCGGCACTATCACGCCAAGGGGCTGCTGCCGGAACCGGAGCGAGATCACTCCGGTTATCGGAGGTACGACGCCGCTACTGTGGTCGAGCTGATCAGGATCCGGACGCTCGCCGAGGCCGGGGTCCCGCTGGCGCGCGTGCGGGAGCTCCTCCAGGCCGACGCAGAGGAGTTCGCGATGTCGGTCGCAGACATCGACAGGCAGCTGCGGGCAGAGATTCGGCACCGGCAGCGGCTCCGCAGGCGGATCGCCCGCCTCGCTGCCGGAGACAACCTGGCACTGCCTCCGGAGTTGATCGAGTTTCTCGACCAACTGCGGGCGCTCGGGGTCGACGAGCGGATCGTCCAGGTCGAACGCGACGGCTGGATCCCGCTGGTCGCGCGTTCGCCCCAGCGGGTCCCGGAGTGGATCACACGCAAGCGGAAGCAGATCGCCGACCCACAGCTCATCGACTTCTATCTCACACTGGGCCAGGCTCTGGATCGGACCGACGACCGAACGCTTGCCGAGTTGGCCGACAAGATGGCCTCGTATATCACGCTGATAGCCGACGAGCAGGGCGAGGACTATCTCCAGGAGCCCGACATCGAGCCACTGTTGGTCGAACTGTTGGACACGCTGGCGTTCGACACCTGGCCGCCGGCCCGTCGACTGACCGAGCTGCTGAAGAAGCGAGGCTGGAGCGGCTGGACCAAGCTCGAGCGAATAGACGCATCGTAGGGGCGTCGAAATCTGACTTGCGCCAATAAAACCAGCGGAAGACCGGCCCTAACGTTCTGCCGCATATCTGACGCAGTCCTGCTCACTCCACACGACCCGCATCACCTCAACTCGCAACACGCCACTCTGACAACCGAAGTGCCGTCAATTTTCGTCTGCACAAGTCGCCACGCCGGGCGCCGAATGACGCACAGCCAGAGAGTACGTCCCAGCTCCGACTGTTGAGCGGCACTCAGGATGAAGATGAACGGGACGCTCAGCGACATCGACGGTGAGGATGGAGCGACCGATTCGCTGGTGTGCCCTGAGTGGCGGCGGCGTGACGCCGAACTCTAACGTGCCAGCGCGGACGAACATTCGGGAAATCTCCGTCTAGCCAATTTCCCTGCCCTGAGACCGTGTCTTACGTCGCTGATTTCGCCTTCATCAGCTTCTTGAAGCATCTCCCACAGCTCGTCCGACACCAGCCCCAGACCGACAACACATCAGCCACGCTCAAACATAAACCAGTGCAACCAATCTCGTTACACAACGTGAGACGCTGTCATGGGCCCGAACGTTCGACGAGGATGCGCTCGAGGTGGCGGGAATGTGCCCACAGGACTACCTGGCCCGCCTGGATTGAGGCTCAGCTCAGGTCCGGTAGGAACGCGTGGCCGACGTAGTCACGGAACAACACGATTTTCCCGTCGCGGATCCGGAAGACCTGAATACAGGGCACCTGGAACGGCTGGTCGGTCGATGTGATGCGCCCGACGGACGTCAATTCGACGATCACGACCTCGGGATCGTCGGTCCGGTAGGTTTGGCGCACCTGCAGTTCGTCGAGGAGGAACCCACCGCGGTCGGTGTCGATCGCGTATGCCCGAATTGCCTCTTTGCCTGCCAGCTGTGCGGGCAGTTCGCCTGCGGTGAAAGGCATCTCGATCACGCCGTCCTCCGCGAACAGGTCCACGAACGCCTGCATGTCGTTGGCCAGGATCGCCTTGTTTCGCTGCTCCAAGACCTGTAACGGGCTCTCCGCTGCTGGTTGACTCATCGCAATCCTTTCATTCAACGCTCGTTGTATCAGTGATTCAACGAGCGTAGAACGAAAACCAGCTTTGGTCAACGTCCGTAGAATGACCCGCGTGAGCAACCCTTCGGCGCCTACTTCGCGGGCCGAGCAGCGACGCAATACCGAGGCGCGGATCCTCGCCCACGCCCGGACGTTGTTCGCCGAATCCGGCTACGACCGCACCACCATCCGGGCGGTCGCCACCGGCGCAGGCGTGGATCCCGGACTCGTCATCCATTATTTCGGCAGCAAACAGCAGCTGTTCCTGAGCGCTATCGGGTCCGGATCGGCACTGCTAGCCGGGGGCAGCGCCGCGGATATCGCCGAGCAGTTGCTCGACAGACTGCGCGACTCAATGATCGAGGAACCTGTTACCTCGCTGGCCATGCTGCGGTCGATGCTCACCCACCCCGAGGCCGCCGAGGAGATCCGCACCTCCTCGCGTATCTACAAGGACCAGATCAGCGGCGCCATCCCTGGTGAGGAAGCTGATCTGCGCGCAGAAGTGGTCAGCGCCGCGCTACTCGGCATCGTCCTGTGCCGCCATCTGGTCAAGCTCGATCACCTCACCGAGGCCGACCCGGACCGGGTAGTCGAGATTCTGCGCCCAGTCGTCCGCTCAATCACCAAGGCCGACATCCAAGACTCCACCCCCGCGGACTGAGCGCACTCCAATATGCAGCATGCCTGCACGGCGTTGCCCGAGATGGCCGACTGGCCTGCGACACCGACGTTCTAGGCGCAACCACGTAAGACACGGCCGAGCCCGGTCTAAGCCCATCAGAGCCGAAATGTTCAAGCATTCCGGACCAGCGCTACCAACATCGCAGTTCATTGACAAAAGCCGCGGGCTGTTTAAGCGTGAGTCACGTTCTGCTGGAACGTTTTTCGGAATCTTCAATGCATGTGTGGAATCTCGTCCGGTAGCGAGTCCGCCGATACCTCGGCCACATACCACCGGGCGTGCATGAACCCCGGGGGATCCAAGGAGACCTTATGCCCGGAGCACGATCGGACTTGACACGGAAATGGACCGGCCGGGGACTGTGGAATTGGCGCGAGCTCAACCGCAAAGGTGGCCAGCGCGCCCGACTGAGCATCGAGGCTTACACGACTGAGGTTGCGCCAGCCGTTGACGACCCGGAATCCGGACCTGATCGCCGAGTATTGAGACGAGCTGGTGCGCATTGCCGGGGCCCCGAAGTTCGGGAACACCACCGCCTCATCGCTGGTCGGCACGTTGTTGGCGTCGGGCTGCCAGGACGCTCTCGCCGCGGACGGGCCGTGGTGGTTCAGCGGCCGCTGGTGGCGATATGCATGGCGGTGAGGTAGGCGAAGACGATGGCGGGTCCGATGGTGGCGCCGGGTCCGGCGTAGGTGTGGCCCATGACGGGGGTGGCGGTATTGCCCGCGGCGTAGAGCCCGTCGATGACGGTGTCGTCCTCGCGCAGGACGCGGCCGGTGAGGTCGGTGCGCAGTCCGCCTTTGGTGCCGAGGTCGCCGGGGACGAGGCGGGCGGCGTAGTAGGGGGCGGTGTCGAGGGCTCCGAGGTTCGGGTTGGGATGTTGACGGGGGTCGCCGTAGTAACGGTCATAGGCGCTGTCGCCGCGGCCGTGGTCTTCGTCGGTGCCGGTGCGGGCGAAGGTGTTGAACCGGGTGATGGTGGCGGTGAGTTCGTCGGCGGGCAGCCCGAGCTTGTCGGCGAGTTCGGTGATGGTGGTCGCGCGGGTGAGCGCTCCGGTGTCGAACCATCGTTTCGGTAGCGGTTGACGCGGGGGCAGCCCGGCGAACAGGTAGCGGTTGCGGTAGCGCTGGTCGAAGATCAGCCAGGCGGGGATGTTGGCTGCTGGACCTTCTCCCTGGCCGTATTCGCCGCCGTACATGCGGTGCACGGCATCGGCATACGGCAAGGATTCGTTCATGAACCGCTCCGCGCGGTCGTTGACGATGATGCTGCCGGGCAGGTTGCGTTCGGCCAGGCAGAACCACGGTTGCCGCGGTAACGGGATGGACGGCCCCCACCAGGCGTCGTCCATGAATTCGACTGCGGCGCCGAGGGTTTGCGCGGCGCGGATACCGTCGCCGGTGTTGGCGGCGGCGCCGACGGTCCAGTCGGCACCGATGGGTTCGCGCTGGTACTGCTTACGCATGGTGTCGTTGTGTTCGAATCCGCCGCAGGCCAGCACGACACCCCGCCGAGCGGTGATGCTGTGCTCGACTCCGGCGCGACGAACTACCAGTCCGGTCACGCGCTCGCCGGTGGTGCGCAGGTCGACCAGGGCGGTGTCCAGCAGCAGTGGGATGTCGGCGTCGAGCATGCCGTGGCGCAGCATCGCGGCCAGGGCTTGGCCGCGGCGAGCAGATGCCGGCGCAACAGCCGAGCGGTGAGATACCGTGCGGCGATCCTGACCATCCGGCCTGGTGTTCGGGGGTTGCGTAGCCCGAGGTGGATCTGCCGGAAATCGGCCTGGGTGAGCACGAAGTTGCGGGGCGCTTTGGAATAGTCGGGTTCCAGTCTCACCAGCTCCGCTCCCAGAGAGGCGGCATTAAACGGGGCAGGTTCGACCGAGCGTCCGTGGGCACGACCGCCCAGGGCTTCGGGGTAGTAGTCGCTGTAACCGGGCACCCAATGCATCCGCAGCGGGCTGTGGGCGGTGAGGAAGTCGAAGGCTTCCGGGCCGCGGTCGATAAAGGTGTCGATCCGATTCTTGTCGACCGTGTCGCCGATGATCGCGTGCAGATAGGTGCGGGCGGCTTCGAGGTCATCGGCGGGCGCTTCACGGCGTAGGACGATGTTGCCGGGAATCCACACCCCGCCGCCGGAACGAGCCGTGGACCCGCCCCAATGCGGCGCCTTCTCGATCACCACGACCGACAATCCCCGGGCGGCGGCGGTAATGGCCGCGGTCATACCCGCAGCCCCTGATCCGACCACGACCACGTCCACCGCATCGGTGAGTGTGTTGTCCTGTCTCATGACTGATGAAACTCCGTCTCTGGAAAAGAAACTGGCCGCCGCGAAGACGGGCTCAGGCGCTGCGCCAACGCTGGTCCAAGACCGCGGTGAGGGCGGCTTCCACACACACCGGCAGCGACGCCGCCGAGTCTGCGGTGCTGCGCAGCCATTGCAGATAGCCGTACTCGGCCGCGGCAAGCATCAGATGCACCAGCAACCCCGGCGTGCTGTCGGTCCCGGGGTCACGCGACATCCGATGCGCGACGAGGTCGACCAACCGGACTCGATGATCCGGCGGGATCAGCGCGACCCGGTCCAGCAGATGCGGGGCCGTGGCGAACGCGGCGCGCCATTGCTCGAGTTCCTCGACCGGCAGGGTCGTCGAGCGAGTCAGGATTGCCTGAGCCAATGCCACATCAGCGGGCTCGGACTCCGGACGCGACTCCAACAATCCCGCGATACCGGCGCCGCCTTCGCGGACCGGTTCCAGCAGCAGGTCCTCCTTGCTGCGCACATGCCGGAAATAGGTGCTCGTCGACACCTCGGCCGCAGCGGCGATCTGCTCGGTGGTAACCGCCTCGAACCCCGCCCGCGCGAACAACGCGAAGGCCGCGCGCTGGATATCGGCACGGACTTGGCGCCGCTGCCGCTCACGCAGTGACATGGCGCACCTCCTGACTACTAAAGCTGAGATCAACTACTATATCGAAATTATCACCGTATATGGGAGTAACTGTCAAGATGCATGAAAGGCCCACATTGGGGGCTGCAGCTCTACTGCCGCAGGCCCGTTCGATGACGCCGCCACCCTCGAGGTCGCACTGCGGCTGAAGGCCCTCGCCGACTCATGTCACTACTGCTGACCAGCCCCGGCGGGAGGAGAACGGGGCGACCTCGCCGCCGCGGTCGGGCTGTCGGAGTCCATCGGCCAACTCCGCAAAAGCCGGACTCGTCGAAGCCGAGCGACGTGGCATGAACACCTTCCACCACGCCCGCCGCGATGCTCTGTCGGCACTGTGTCTGGTCCTAGCCCCCGACTGCCGCACCTGAATCACACGTTCGTTCAGAGCGCCCCCAAGACGCGCCGACAAAGCGGCACCACGATTCACCGACGCAGGCCGGTGGCTACGCCGGTGAATTCCGACGTCGCCTATCGGTGAGTTTTGACGCTGGCTGGCGGGGCCGAGATCAATTGGTCTCGACGAAAAGTGACGTCGCTGACGAGCGTGTCTCGTTGGCTGGGAGTGCCTGTCGAACGCTGTCGTGCCAATTATGCGCCGTGAGGGGTCTTTTCGACCTTGGTCCTACCTGGGCGATCGAGTCGTCCAGAAGACGTTGTCCACGATGGGGATTCCAGCTGCTCTCACTGTGTCGCGGCCTCGGCGAAATCTCCCACGTGGTCGGCTGCCCAGCGGGCGAAGGTGGTCGCGGGACGGCCGATGATCTCCGGGACCGAACCTGTTGGAGCAAGCGTGTTTTCGACCATACCGCCGAGCACATTGTCGACATACCAGCTTGCGGTGTCACCCATCTCGGAGCGGAACGCCTGGACCGCCTCGTCGCGCGACACCGGGATGAACGGGATGTCGCGGCCGAGCGCCACGCCCAACTGCCGGACGAGTTCCGTGCGTGTCAGGATCTCCGGCCCGGCCAGGCCGTAGGATTTGCCGGCATGCTCGTCCTCGAGCAGCGCGGTGGCGGCTACCTCGGCGATGTCGTCCATGGCGATGGGCGCGCTGGCGGTGCTCGGATATGGTTCCCGCACCGCACCGGTGTCACGGATTTGCTTGGCCCAGATCCTGGCATTCTCCATGAAGTCTCCCGGCCACAGATGTGTCCACTCCAGGCCACTCGTCTCGACGGCCTCTGTCACGCTGCCCCACCAGCTTTCGGGCTCGCCGGACAAATCGACGACCCGCTGGACCCCAGCCGTGCGTGCCAGCGTGAGGACCTCAGTGACGGTGTCCGGGGTGGGAGCCAGATACATGCGGTCCACACCCTCGAAGGCAATCGGCAGGCTGTCGAGTCTGCGCAGGTAACCCGAGATCACCTCGACCCGGTCCGGAAGTGCCGCTCGCCGTGGATCATTCGTCAGCACCCGCACATCCGTCGCACCCATGGTCAGGAGATGGTCGACAACCTTGCGGCCGATGTTTCCCGTCGCTCCTGTTACCAGGATCTTCATACTGCTCCTCCCACACTGGTTCAAGGCCGTCCCCCAGTCTGCTCCGACACCCGAACGTTGGCATATACGCTGTCCAATCGAGATCGGCTCGCAGGAACTCGAGACCTCATCCAGCGAAACGCTCCAGCCTTTCGAGCAGCCCTGTCAAACCGCTTTGCCGAACGCCGTCGTCACCAATGTCCATGCCGTGGGTCACTTCATGCCACGGCCCGAGTTGATGCCAAATCAGCGCACGCCTACGGAGGTCGACGGTGACGCCATACGCGTCGGCGACAGCGTCCGCAAAATCTGTCGATGCACCGTACAGTGGCCAAGCCAGATCGTTCGCGGCATCACCGAGATGCACGTCGCCGAAGTCGATCACTCCAGCGAGACGACCTCCGTCCACCAACACATGCTCAGGTCCAAGGTCGCCGTGGACCACCGTATCCGCCGGGAATTCCCGCGCGGCGTCGAGGACCGCAAGTGCCGAATCTCGTTGAGCCACAGGAATCAACGGCATGACGTCAGCCCGGAAACGGCTGATTGTCGCCACCCGGCTGCTCCTGGTTTCCGCCGCTGGTGGCAAGCCGTGTCGGACCGCTTCGGTCGCGGGACTGGCGTGAAGTGCGCGAAGAAATCTTCCCATCGCGTGCCCATGTTCGACATCAGCCGACACGATTGCCTTACCAGGCACGAGCGCATGACGCACTACCAATGGCGTCTCGCTCACCATCCATGGGACCGGCACCTGCAGCGGCAACAGAGGTGCCAGCCAAGGCATCAGTTCAGTTTCCCGCCGGAGTTGGTCCGCGACTTCTGGTCGCCGGGGGCGGCGCTCGACCCAGCTACCGTCGATCAGCGCAGCAAAGCTATCCCATCCCTCAGAGAACTCCACGCTCCCGACGTTACGGCATAGATGATCACTGCATTCGGGCCGCGCGCGCCTCAACAGCGAGTTGTTCCGAGAAGCCGACATCCGCTGCCGAGAGCACCGAATGTCGATGCGCGAGTTGGCCGATCGCCACGGCGCATCAAAGCTGTCACCCCTCGCCCCCACTGGCGAACCGTCACAACCTCCCCAACAACCAGAAGGAAACCAGCTCACCAGATCCTCGAGTCACTGGTATCGAGACCAGCCTCGATCTTTCACTGGGATTACGTGCCGATTGTTCGGGAACGGCAGGTCCGGGGTTCCATTCAGCAGGGTGGTCGCGAGGTTCCGCAGCGATGATGAACGTGGTTGCAGTCCCGCCGCGTAGTTCGTGGAAGCTGGCCGGACCGTTCATCTTTCACATTCGGCCAGCAACACGAATCAGTCCGAAGTCAACGGTATCTTTACAACACGTCCAATGGTGGGGACTTGGGGAAGACGACTGGCAGCGCCGCCAGCGCTCGGTGGAACGGCCCTGGCCGCCAGGTCAATTCCTCGGCCGGGACGGCCAGCCGCATCTCGGGTAGCGCATCGAGCAACTGGTCGATGGCGTCTTCGGCAATCAATGACGCCAACCGCGTCGCAGGGCACGCATGCGGCCCGGTGCTCCACGCCAGATGCGAACGATTACCGAGGAAGTCGCCGGAGATCGCAGGGTCGTTGTTGCAGGCGGACAAGCTGATGAGGACCGGCTGGTGTGCGGGCAGCCAGGTGTCACCGATCAGGATCGGCTGCCGCGGGTAGGTGGTGGCCAAGTTTGCTACCGGTGGATCGGTGAACAAGACTTCATCGAGTGCGTCGCGTGTCGACAGGCTGCCACCGAGCACATCGGCTGCGAACCGGTCGTCGGTAAGAATCAGCAGCAGCGTGTTGACGATCAGGTTCTGCTGCGGTTCCAATGCCGCACCGTAGAGGGTGATGATGTTCGCCAGGATCTCTTCCTCATCGAGATCGGCGGGGTGTTGCACCATTCGTGTGAGCATGTCGTCGCCAGGCTCAGTTCGTTTGCACGCGATCAGCTCCAGTAGTGCTTCGCTGAGCATCGCCATGCCCAGACCGGCGTTGTCGTCGACGGAGTTGAACAGGTGTGCCATGCCGGTCGCAACCCGGATGCCCAGTTCCGGTGGGCAACCCAACATGTCGTTGAGGCCCGCGAAGACCAGCGGGAACGCGTACTGGCTGAGCAAGTCGGCCTCGCCTGCCCCACAGAAGGTGTTGATCAGCGGGATGGCCATCCTCTCCACAGCGGCGTGCCGGCTGTACAAGTTCACTCCATCGATCGCCGCGACATTGACTTGCCGATACCTGGCATGCGCTACGCCCGCGCTGCGCAGCGGCCCCGGATACCACCTCATCAACGGCTTGACCGGGCAGCTGTCGGGAATCTTCTCCTGCCAGACCCGGGGATCGGCCGGGAAGTGTTCCGGATCGTTGAGGATCCGTACCGCCTCGTGGTATCCGATCACCAAGGTGGCGGGCACCCCTGGCGCCAGTTCCACCGGCACAAAGGAACCGAAACGCCGGCGCATCTCGCGATAGGTGTCATGCGGATCCGCAGCGAACTCGGCAGTGTACAACGCAATAGATGAGCCGTCGACGGCGGCCGACGAGCCAGTGGGAGTGGTCAAATTCGTGACTCCTGACGCGCGTGAAACAGGAACTCCGACAACATGGTTCGCCGCTTCGAGCATCCCCTGGCGCATTAACGCAAACGTCATGCTGCCACTACTCGGATCGGCACGCGGCCGACCCTAGCCTCTCCCGGCGCGCACCGCCCAGGAAACCCCCCGACTAGCATCGCCAGATCATCATTGCCGGATTACGACAGTTGATTCCGACGAGGTCACCATCACTCGGCACCGGCCGTCGCCGTGACCGGATGCGCCAGCCTGGGCAGCACCGACTCCCCGTACGCCACCAACGTGGCGGTCTTGGCATCGTGCTGGAGATAAACCGCGAACTGATCGACACCCAACCTTTCCAGCTCGTGTAGCCGGACCAACTGCTCATCGGGCGTGCCGACCACACAGAAGCGGTCCACGATGGCATCCGGCACGAATTCGGCATGGGCACTGCCCGCGCGGCCGTGCTCGTTGTAGTCATAGCCCTGACGACCCACGATGTAGTCGGTGAGCGCGGCCGGAATATCGCCGTAACTACCGTATTTCGCGACGATATCGGCGACATGATTGCCGACCATGCCGCCGAACCAGCGACACTGTTCCCGAGCATGTGCCATCGCGGCATCGGACCCGTCGGTGACGTAGGCCGGTGCCGCCACACAGATCTTCACCGCTCCGGGCGCACGCCCCGCCTTCCCAGCGGATGAGTCGCTTCCTGGTCCCCCGCGGGCGGATCGGGATCGCCGACCTCATCTCCGATCACACGCTCAGCCCGGAGCAGGTTGGCGAGCGTGGTGACCACGTCGGCTGCATCGCGGGAGCGCTCTCGTTCTCCGAATACCGAGACCACTTCACCGCAGCCGGATTCACCGACACTTCAGATCAATCGCACAGGGAGGCTTTCGAGGCCACGAAAGATATCCACCGCGGTCCCGTACTTCCACCGCAGTTCCTCGGCTGGGCACGCGAGTCCGAGAGCGGGGAACCGCCGCAGCAGCGTGCCGATCGCGACCTCTCCCTCAATCCTGGCGAGTTGCGCTCCGAGGCAATGATGAATGCCGTGGCCGAAGGCCACATTGTCATGCGTGCTGCGTGTGATGTCGAGCGCATCCGGATTCGGAGTGCGCTCGCTGTCACGGTTCGCCGAGGCGAGGGCGACCGAGACCACGCTGCCTGCCGGGATTGTCGTCCCCGACAGCGTGATGTCTTCGATCGCATAACGCGGCGTGGTTCGCTCGACGGGACCGTCGTAACGCAACAGCTCTTCGACCGCCCCGGGCAGCAGCTCCGGTTCCGCATGCAGCAAGGCGCGCTGTTCAGGGTGACGCAGGAGGGCGACCATCCCGTTGCCGATCAGGTTCACCGTCGTCTCGTGGCCCGCGACGAGAAGCAGTTGCAGCGTGCCGAGCAGCTCCTGATCACTGAGCCTGTCTTGCTCGTCGACGGCGATGATGAGCGCGCTAACCAGGTCGGGCTGGTCGTCGATGCTGAAACTCGGCTCGGCGTGTGCACGCCTGTAGGCGATCAGGTCGGTCAAATACTTACTGATATCCGCGCGCGCTCGGCGCAAGGCCCGCAGACCCTCCCCGGTCAGTGACGGCGCAGTAAGTGCTCGCGTCCAGATGCGGAAGGAGTACCGGTCAGCAGTAGGCACCCCGAGTAGTTCGCAGATCACAGTTATCGGCAGCGGGAAAGCGAGTCCATCGATGAGGTCGACCTCGTCTTTCTCCGACATGGCATCGATCATCTCGTCGGTGATCTGCTGGATTCGAGGCCGCAGGCTTTCCATTCGGCGCCGGGTGAACGCCTTGGTGACGAGCTTGCGGAGACGGGTGTGGTCGGGCGGGTCGGAAGCGAGCATGTTCTGACCGACTCGCCCTTCATCCTCAGTAACCAAGCCCAGATCACGCATCCATTGCGGCGCGTTGTGCGGGCTTTTCGAGAGACGTGGCTCGTTGAGCGCGGCACGGACGTCCTCATAGCGGGTGACAAGCCACATCTCGAGGCCCATGGGCCCATTCACCCGGTGGATCGGCGACTCTGCACGCAGCTGCGCGTATTCATGGTAAGGATCGCATCGGAAAGCGTCGTTGAACAGGTCCATCGCGGTAACCTCGCTGAGAGACGGGCATCGGTCGTTGTCGATTCGATAAGCTGAGAAACCTGCCGTTCGGCAGATGTTGGAGTCACGTGCTCCGCCGTCTTCCATCCGTCATCTGCCGAACCGGCACGCGGGGACACGATTCGCACCCGGATTCCATCGCTACTCGAGTCCGGGCGCGCAGCTGAAGCTGGGGTGCGGCAAGGCATCAGCGACGGTCATCGTGTCACCGAAACATGTTGCACAGTGGTTCTTTTCGGCGACTACTCGTGTGCCCACGAGTCGATACTAGAGCGATCGTTTTATATTGGCAATGGGCGCCGCACAGCCCGCCTTCCGCCGGCCGGGACAGCATCAGACCTCGGTCGTCGGGATCATCGGTAGCACTGAGGACGCTAACCATGGTGTCGACCGCGCGCGTTTCGACGCCGGCATTCCAAATGGAAAGGTCGGCGGCGCTCAGCGACAATCCAGCCATATCTCCGGCATTTGATTTGCCGGCTGTGCCGGGACATGTAACCACGTCGGTCCCAGAAGACTCACAAATGAATACCGCGGCTATGCCCGAACCCTACACGAAGCCCCCATTTGTCGCCAGCACCGATTTGACCTTATGAGTTACTGCAGAAACAATCGAGTCTCTCGATTCTGTATTTAATAAAATCTTTCCGAGCATCTCATCCGGACACGCCTGGGCGCATTGGCACGTTCAGTTTCGCCCCGGGTGCGATACAAGATGCCGTCTTTGCATCTCCAAGTGAGGGAAATTCAAGTGTCGTGACGCCACGAGTCAAACCGGTCCGTTTACCTAAATATCCCACCTTGCATTACCAGCACCAGATCGATATGGCCGACCTCGGCCACCGGTCAAGATACAGCACTGTAGACAGCCCTGGTGTACGCAATGGAGCGCTCGGTACCCAGTAGCCCGGAGCCCATCTTGTTCATGGTGTACGCAATTACGATTCGCCGATCGTTGTCGGCGATGACTTGCGAACCACCCCAACCGAACCAGAAACCGATGCGCCCATCCGGCAGATACGGAACGGACTCCGGCGTCGGCAATGCAAAGCCGACGCCCCAGTTCAACGGGACCCCCAGCACTTTATCTACACCCTGCGACTGCTTCTCGAAGATGAGATCGACGGTCCGCGGCGAAAGCAATTTCGCACCATTGACAGTACCGTCGCAAGAAATTGCTGTATGGATTCGAGCCAGCGCGCGCGCATTCGTGTAGCCGTTTCCCGCACCGAATTCCGCTTGCCGAAATGCATCCGATCTGGACACTTCGGCGTCCATGAAAGGGTTGGCCAGCGACTTAGCCATGAGCTCCGGCGGCTCAGCGGCCGCAGACTCCGTTGGTGAGGCTGGCGGTATTACGTTAGACACTCGGTCCTGGTCCCGAGAATCCAGACCCAGCTGAAAATCGGCATCCAAAGGACCCGAAATTTCCTCGGCGATAAATTGTTTCAGCGTCCGGCCGTCAACGCGCCGGAGGAGTTCACCGAGCAGATGGCCGAATGTCAAGCCGTGATAGCCTCCAGCACTACCAGGCTCCCACCATGGCGCCTGCGCTGCCAATCGAGCACACGATACCCGTAGGTTGTACATTTCCTCCAGGGTCAGCGGCTCCTGCCAGCCCGATACGCCGGACGTATGCGAGAGGAGATGCCGGACGTCGACTGACTCCTTTCCATTCTGGCCGAATTCAGGCCAGTATTCGGCAACCGGTGCATAAGGATCAAGAGCGCCCCGGTCGATCAACATCAATGTCGCAAGTGCAGTCACGGTCTTTGTCGTGGACCACACCCCGGTAATGGTGTCTCGGGCCCACTCCTGTGTGTGGTCTACATCGGTCCAGCCGCCCCAGATATCCACGACCGGCATCCCGTCGACCGTCACAGCGATAGAGGCACCCACCTCCGCACCCGAGGCCAGATTGGCCGCTAGGAGTTCTTGCACCTCAGCAAACCTGGCCTGACATACACCCGATACTTGCACCATCGGTTCCTGCTCCTTGTAGTGGTGTTGCCTGCCGAAAGACCGCCGCTCGGTCCATGGTTTCGTCCAGCAAATCGTTCAGCCCGATTTCTCGCAAATCCGTCCAATCAACTCACCAGGTGCAGCCGCGCTGTTGTAAGCACCTTGCTCGCGGCCTGCGAGTGCGAAGGAGACGAATGGCCGCTGATGCGGGTAGGCCTCATGGGCAGCAGCCGTTGTGCGGCGTCGTTCAGTAAGCCTGATGTCGAGACACGATCGACATCACTGCCACTATCGACCTGACAGCAAGCATTTGTAAATATCAAATAACTTTGCATGTACTCGAGAAAAACTCATGTCAATCACATCACGGCATCAGCCGCATCCAGTCGATGCTTGTCGACAAGCGATTACCCCGGATCACTTCGCGCAGGTGGTGCAGGTTTCAGGCGTGCCGGGCGCGGGCCGCGCCCCACAGATCCATTCCGGGCATCTCGAAGATCTGCGCATCGAGTACTGCCATCCCCTGGTAGACCACGTCCCTTGGTGCTCGCTGCCCAACCGAGATATGGTCGGGGGGCAGGTCCGAATCTTGCGGAACGACGATCTCCCGGCCTGCTTCCACGACCGTCTGCCGACGCAGAATACGCCACTGGGCGTCGCGCTTCTCGAAAACATCGATGTAGCGGCCTTCCAGTTGCTGGTCGATGAACCGACCCGATCCGTCGTCCATCGGGATGTGGTGCAGCACGTACCACTGGCTCTCGACGAACGCGCGATCTCCGTCTAGTTCGATCAGTGGATTGGTGATCGAATGCTGCGAGTTGGCGATCTGTGCGAGGAGTGGAACCACATAGTCGGCGAAAGCATGCGCGTTGCCGTTGTAGAACCAGTGCACGTCGATCGCGTCCGAGTGATAGCAGGATTTGAACAAGTCGAGGTCACACCGATCGGCGGCCCGAGCGTACCGGTAGAGCACGTCTCGGATCGCTTCCCTGTCCTCGAGGATCGCGAGCCTGGATTCCAATTCACCCAGACGGGCGACGGTGACGTCGGCGAGGGTCATGTACGTCTCCTTAATTCGGAGTCGGCGTGAATGCGATGGAAGGTACGGAAGGCGCTCTATTGCCCTATGTTGTCCAACATATAAACTGCCAAACAGCTAGTCAATGGCTGGTCTACGATTAGCGAAGCATTGACCACTACCGACCAGGAGGGCTGCTGTGGCCGGCCGACGCGCCGAAACCACCCGGGAGAGCCGGATGCTGCTACTCAACGCCGCGACCGCACTGTTCACCGAAAAGGGCTATCAGCAAACAACTTTCGCCGATGTCGCCGAGCGGTCCGGGATCAGCCGCGGCTCGATCCCGTGGCACTTCGGCAGCAAGGAGGGGCTGCTGGGCGCGGTGCTCGACCATGCGGCCGAGATCCTGCTGGAGGAATCCGCTGGGGAAGGATCGACGGTCGCGACGCTGGTCGACGGAGCCAGACGCGCGGCGCCCCTTCGGACCTCACTGTTGTTCGTCACTCTCTACGTCGAGGCGGTGAAACCGGACTCCCCGATCCACGACAGGTACGCCGCATTGCACGACCGGCTGCGCGAGTCCGTCAAGCAGTGGATCGAACGTTCCTCGGTGCGTTTGCCGGAGGCGATCACCTCCGACGACCTCGCCGTCCTCCTCGTCGGCGCGGGCATCGGAATCCATCTGCAATGGGCGATGGCCCCCGAAAAGATCAACATGAACCGGGCTTTCGACAAACTCGGCGAGCTGTTCGACACGATGCTGCGATCGGCGACCGCGGCAGGATGACGGTCGCGGTCGCCGATCCACGAACTGCTACAGCGACCTCGCGATGATCTCCTTCATAATCTCGCTGGAGCCGCCGTAGATCTTAATCCAGGTACACCCTGCCGGCATGTGCCTTGGTGGCGGCCTCAGCCAGTTCGAATCAAGTGTTCTGCATATCGATCAAACGCTGTCCGAAGGCGCTCCGATCCTTGGCGTACTCCACCGCTTCCCGGACGGCCGTTTCCATCGCCACCGCCGCGATACCCCCCGCGATAAGTCTTTCCCTGGCAACTGGGATATCGCTGAGGGCCAACGCGTCCTCATCATGCCATGACGAAACGTAGTGCGAGGTACGCGGATCGGACATGACGGTCAGTCTCGACCGGCAAGCCAGTGGGCCTGGAGGGCGAACATTTCGAGCTCGCTCATGGATGGTGTGGTTGGGTCGAGTTCGCGATACCGTTGGTAGAGATTGACCACCACACGTTCGGCGTCCAGCCAAGTGGCGTACTCGCCGAGATCGATGGTCATCGCCGCTTCCTGGAACGACAGCCCCTTCGAATGGGCGATATCGCCCTGTGCGCTGACGTACTCGAGGTACGCGCGAACAGCACGGACGCCATCCGGATCGGTGACGGGTCCATGGCCCGGCACGATCGTGGGGGCGTCGAGGCCGATCATGGTGTCACAGGCCGCGATCCAGTTGGCGATGGGGCCGCCCCATACGATCGGAGTGCATCCGATGAACAGCAGGTCCCCGGCGAAGAGCACACCGGCGTCGGGCACGTACACGACCGAGTCCGCCGCCGCGTGGGCGGGCCCGAGGTTGAGCAGCCGCAGCTCGCGACCACCGACTTCCACGGTCAGCTCGCGGTCGAACGTCTCGTCGGGTTGACGCAGCCGGATACCGGCGAAGTCGAACGGCGCGAACCGCTCTCGCAGATACCGGCTGGTCACCGGGTCAAGGTCGAGCACCTGGGTAAGCGCCATCAGCGACGGAGCCAGCCCGTGGGCCATCTCCTCCGCGGTGTGTTTCGCGGTGATGATGCGGACCGATTCGCCGAGCAGCTGGTTGCCGTAGATGTGGTCGCCGTTTTCATGGGTATTCAGCACATGCGTGATCGGGGCGCGATCGGTAATCGGCCGCATCGCGGCGAGCATCTCCCTGGTCAACGGCAGATCGAAAAGCGTGTCGACAAGTAAGGATGCGCCGTCGCCCGCGATCAAACCCGCGTTCGACCAGCCGAGACCACCGTCGGGCAGCGTCCACGCCCACACATCCTGGCCGAGATCGTGCAGCCCTTTCGAGTACGAGACCAACGCGGGCGCGCGGTTCACCCGCGGGGCGGGCGCTTTCCGGTCCGGGTTCGGACGCTCGGCCAGCGGATAGGGGGCTGCAGTGCGCTGGACCGTCTGGCGAGTTTCGCCGAGCCCCTGCACCCGCAGCGTCACCACATCCCCCTCCTCGAGCCAGCCCCGAAAAGCCTTGGGATCAGTCATCTTCATATGCTCGATCAGCGTGCAGGTCGGTACGGTCCCCGAACCGAACACCTCACCCGCCCGCAATTCGACCCCGCGCGATGCGTACGAGATCACCTCCGCGAAGGTCCAATCCATCGCTCCCGTCGACCCGGACCCGATCACCTCGCCGTTCACCAGCGCGGTAGCCTCGAGGCTCAATCGGCCATCGCGCCAATAAGGTTCGAGCTCGTCAGGGGTCACCAAATAGGGACCCAGCGTGATGCCGCTGTCCTTGCCCTTGCCCTGTCCGATCGCCAGCTGAGTTTCCAGCGCCTGCAAATCACGTGCTGACCAATCATTGAAAATGGTATATCCGATGATCGCCTGTTCGGCCTGCGCGATGGTGAGATCCCTACCGCCACAACCGATCACCGCAGCGATCTCGAGTTCGAAGTCCTGCCACGCGCTTCCCGGCGCGGTCGGCGCATCCTCGTACGGACCCAATACCGTCGACGGCGCCGCGAAGTAGAACGCCGGAATCCGATACCACGCATCCTTCAGCGTCCGAGGCGCACCCATAGCCTCCTGACAGTTACGCATATGGTCCAGAAAGCACAGGCAGTCGCGGATCGCGGGCGGTTTCGGAATCGGCGCCCGCAACGCCACCTCATCGAGCCGGACCACCTCGTCCGGAGCTCGCAGCACCTCCTGTCCCACCGCACGCAACCGCTCGGCGCCCTCGCCGATCAGATCGATGAGACGTGCGCCCGCGGCGAGAGCATGGATGTTCTCCCCCGACACCACGCCCACACGATCGCCGTTCGCAGATTTGTAGGTCACCCATCGCATCGTCAGCCTCCACAGCCCAGTTTCTATGCTCGATAACATAGAGTATGTTGGTTGATAAGTATACTGACGGACATCACAGAAGAGCGTCTGGCCGCCCGTAGTGGCCACATCCGTAGTCCTCGATGCAGCTCCGTCACGCATGACTGTCCAGCCGACCCCGGGACCAGCTGCAGTGAGATATCTCCAGAAGCCGAGAGGGAATCACACGACGCCAGTGTCCTCAACTGCCGCTTACACCACTATCTGTTCCGCTGTTCCGCGTGGTCGACCTCAATGGGCGCGCATTGACACTTGGAAGCTGGCGATCCTCGAGGCCCGCAGCCTCGTATGAGATTTTCTCATCACTCAGAAAGCTCGCCTGTCGTTTACAAACTTTGTCCGGCGGCGGATAGTCGACAGCTAGAGCCTGGTTCCCCGATTTCGAACTGTGGAGTTTCATATGGATAGTTCCCCGATCGTCAGATGCGGGACGGAGTCCCGCACGCATGCCGAGGTCAAGGCTCGAGCTGCTCGGCTCGCCGGCGGGCTCGCTGCAATGGGTCTTTCTCACGGCGACCGATTTTCCATCGTCATGCGAAACGGAATCGGATTCATCGAGGGAATGTTGGCGGGCGCCATCCTCGGCGCGACGCCAGTGCCGGTGAATTGGCATTGGACCGGTGGCGATTTAGAATACCTCCTTGCCGACAGCGGTAGCCAAATTGCCGTGGTGCACACTGATTTGCTGCCGGCTGTCGAGGCCGTGCTACCCACGGGGTCTTCTATTATCGAGGCTCCCGTTCCGCACGACACCGCGAGGGCATTCGGTTTCGATGCGCCAATGCTCACCGGTAGATATCCGGATATGGAAGAACTAATCGTCGGAAATACAGCAGCGACCTCCTCCCTCGAGGCGCCGCCGATGGGGATTATCTATACGTCCGGCACCACGGGCCGCCCGAAGGGCATACTCCGAGACACCGTCTCACCGGACAACCGTCGACGACTCGGCGAGATCGTACTGCGCGGATTGGCGCTGGAACCATCAATGCCGAGCCTCATTCCAGCGCCGTTGTATCACACGGCGCCCAATCTCCATGCTGTATTCGCACTGGAGCTGGGGGTAGATCTCGAAATCATGCCGCGATTCGACGCGGAGGCGATGTTGCAGCTGATCGAGCGTAGACGCATCGCTCACATGCAGGTAGTGCCAACAATGCTCGTGCGACTGCTGAAATTGCCTTCCGAGACACGAAACCGCTATGACGTCTCCTCACTGAAGGCGATCTTCCATGCCGCAGCACCATGCCCGAAACCTGTCAAACGGGCAGCCATCGAATGGTTCGGCCCGATTGTGCACGAATACTATGGAGGTTCCGAGGTCGGTGCGGCCGTCTCTTGCACCAGCGAGGAATGGCTGGCCCATCCGGGAACGGTGGGTCACCCCATCGACGACGCGGTGATAAAAATTCTGGACATCGACGGTACCGAAATGCCAACCGGCGAAGATGGCGACATCTACATCAAATCATATTCGGTATGGCCGGACTTTACATATCTGGGTGATGACACAAAACGTCGTCATATGGAGCGAGACGGTTTCCTGACAGTAGGAGACATCGGCCATCTCGATGGCGACGGCTATCTGTATCTGAGCGACCGGCGCAGCGATATGGTCATTTCCGGTGGGGTCAACATCTATCCGGCCGAGATCGAAGCCTGTGTACTCGAAATCGACGGCGTCAACGACGTCGCAGTCTTCGGCATCCCAGACCCTGAGTACGGCGAATCGCTTGCGGCCCATATCGAGCTCGCACCGAACGCGAGCGTCGACGTCGAGAACATCCGGTCTCACATCGCCAGTAATCTCGCGAGATACAAGGTGCCGAAGGTGATCGTTTTCGATAATTCGCTGCCTCGACACGAAAGCGGTAAGTTGTTCAAGAGAATACTGAAGCAGGAATACTGGACAACGGTTCAGTCGGATTCCTGAGCATTGAATGCGATGATCATATCCGATGGGGAAAGCATCTCCGGGGTGTTGGCCGGCATCCGCATGCCGCGACCGGGTCGCGGCAGGACGCGGCCGCGGGCGGGTGCTATGGCCAACTGCGGATACTCCATGCGATGGATCGGGGCTACCTGTGCGAGCGAGGGATCGCCGCGACGATCCCCGCAATACCGTGCCATCGCCACCCGCTACGACAAGACCGCAACCTCCTACCGCGGCATGCTCCACCTCGCGACGCGCTCATGTGGTTTTGAGGACCCCTAGGCAGAGTAGAGCGCAGGCACACAGTCGAGTTTTGCCTTTTCGGGAGGTCGCGCAACGGATTCGTTTGCGAATATCTGGATGCAGAACTCGATAAAGGCACGCGCACGCGCCGTTAGACGAGTCGCGTCGGGAACAGACGCCACGACCTCCAGCCACACACCACCGATCGACTGATCATCGACTATCTCGAGGTAGCACAGAGGATCTGCCTCACCGCCGAAATCGGACAGCGGACCTCGAACGAGGATGGACCAACCTATTCCTCGCGCCACCAAAGCGCGGATCGACTCCAGGTCACGCGCTCGGTGCACGACGTCAGGTGTCACTCCTGCCCGTAAGAACAGACGATCGAACCAGTTGGTCGTCTCGCGATAGTCCAGCAGGACACCGGGAAAGGCCGCGAGGTCACGCAGGTGGACGGCGCTCCGGTCAGCCAGCGGGTGGTCAACCGACACCACAACGTATGGGCGTGCGCGAAACAGCGGTATGACGGCGATGCCCGGGCGAGTGTCGAGGTTGAAATGGACTGCTACCTCGCAACTTCCGTTGAGCAGCCATTCCTGTAGATGCTCGGTGGTGCCGTCTTGGAAATCGACCCTCATGGCGGGATGACGGTCGGCGATCTCCCGCAGAATGCGGGGCATCACGAGCGGAGTCAAAGTAGGGAACATTCCGACCATCAGCTGGCCTGACACCTCGTTTCCGAGACGGCGGGCGCTGGATTCGAGTTCACACGCACTGCGAAGGAGTCGGCGAGCTTCTGTGAGCAAATGAGCACCCGCTGGTGTCAGGGCGAGGCCCCTTGCCTTGCTGCGCAACAATAATTGCGATCCCAGACTCCGTTCGAGCTGTGCGATCGCAAGCGAGATCGCGGATTGCGACACGACGAAATTCTCCGCCGCCGCCGACATGGTGCCCGCATCGACGGCTCCAACGAAGTACTCGAGCTGTCGAAGCGTCACACGGAGTGGTCGCACTGACCTCATCCTCCTCGGTGAACTTCGATCCGAACGGCGTCGCGACGTTCGGATCGGGGGGTTTACACTGTCGCTGTCGCGCCACCGTCGCAGTGCAGCACGTGACCGGTCACATAGTCGGCGGCCGCGGTGCACAGCATGCTGATAGCCCGGGCTGCTTCGTCTGGGCGACCGGGGCGACGCAACGGCGATTCGTTGATAAGACGCTCCCGCACAGCCGCCGCCGTCCCGATAGCCACAACCCGACCGCTGGTGGTGGTCAACGCATCCTTCGCTGACGGGGGTCTGGTCAGTCGGGTATCGATCGTCCCGAGGGCTACAGCGTTCACGTTGACGCGGTAGCGGCCCCATTCTTTGGCCAATGTCTTAGTAAGGCCGACCAATCCGGCCTTGGCCGCGGCGTAGTGCGCGACTCCGGATGCGCCGTAGACACCGGCGACGGAAGTGACATTGACGACCTTGCGATGTCGTGGTGCACCCTCGGCGTCGTCGGCCTTGGCCTGATCAACAAAGACCCTGTGGGCTGCTCGCAGAATCTGGAAAGGCGCGAGTAGATGTACTGCGATCATCTGATTCCACTGCTCGTCGGTGAGTTTGTGCGCTGCTGCCGCGTCGGCCCACCCGGCGTTGTTCACCACGATGTCGATCCTGCCGAATGTGCTCATACCGAGACCAATGAAGGCGGGTGCGAAGTCGGCGCGGGTGATGTCGCCAGGCAGAGCCACGGCGCGACCACCGGCCTCCCTCACCGCGGACACAGTCTCCGCGAGAGGTTGTGGATCGAGGTCATTGACGACCAGATGGGCGCCCAATGACGCGAGTTCCAGTGCGACCGCGCGACCGACACCACGTCCCGCTCCGGTGACGAGTGCCACGTCGTCGTGCAGATTCATTGTGGTTCCTTCCCAGGAATACCCGGCCAGTCACAGGGCGCGGGCAATGATGTCTTTCATAACTTCGTTGGCGCCACCGGCAATACGGCTGTATCGTGCGTCGATGTACAGCTGGGCAATCGGATATTCCAGCATGTAGCCATATCCGCCGAAAAGTTGCAGCATCCGATCGATGACGCGGCCTTGCACGTCGGTAGCCCAGTATTTCGCCATCGCGGCCCGTGCTGCGGTGAGCCGGCCGTTGAGGAGCTCGGCCACGCAGTCGTCGACGAAGCTACGAGTGACCGAAGTCAGCGTCGCGCATTCAGCGAGTTCGAACCGTACACCCTGCAGATCGAACAGGGGTTTCCCATACGCGTGACGCGCGCGGGTGTGCTCGATCGCGAGTTCGACCGCTCTTTCCGCCGCGGCGATCGCGTCCAGCGCCATCAACAGGCGTTCCTGCGCCAAGTTGGCCATCAGGTGCTGGAAGCCCTGATTCTCCTGACCCAGCAGATCCTGCGCTCCGACTCGCACATCATCGAAGAACAGCTCGGCGGTGTCCTGAGACTTGCAGCCGATCTTGTCCAGTGTGCGTCCTCGCCGAAAGCCCGGCGTTCGGGTATCGACAATGAATAGTGACACTCCATGCGACCCGGCGTGCGAATCGGTTTTGGCCGCAACGACGACCACATCGCACATGGCGCCGTTGCTGATGAAGGTCTTTGCGCCAGTGAGGACGAAGCCATCGCCCTCCCGCCTCGCGCGGGTGGTGATCGAGGCGACGTCGGACCCTGCGCCCGGTTCGCTCATCGCCAGCGCACCTATGCATCGACCGGAGGCCATCGCCCGCAGCCAGCGATGCTTCTGTTCCTCGGTGCCCAGGCCGAGGATGTAGTGGGCCACGATGCCGCTGTGCACGAGGTTGCCGAATCCGCGTGCATCGGCCCGGACGGTCTCCTCGAAGACCACCATGTCGTGCGCGATGGTCCCGCCACCGCCGCCGTACTCTTCGGGAACCGAGACACACAGCAATCCCAGATCACCTGCCCCATGCCACAGGTCGCGATCGACGTGCCCGCGAGCCGACCAATCGGCTAGGTGCGGCGTGGCCGTTTTCCGCAGGAACGCCGCGGCCGTCGTGCGTAAACTCTCTGTCTCCTGGTCGGACCAGCGTGGAACGGCATGTAGCATGTTCAACCTTTCGGGCTCGTTGCTATGGGTTTGCTGCCCGCTTGCGATCGGCGAATTCGGCGACTGCCGTGGCATGGTCGGCGCTGGACAACCCGATGACCTGCGAACGCATTTCGAGTTCGAGGTGTTCACGGAGGTTGCCTGAGCGGAGACTCATGTCGAGCAGTTCCTTGGTCATCTGGACCCCCAGTGGCGGCCGGGTTGCGATCGCTCTGGCGATGGACAGCGCCTCGGTGACCGGATCGGCAGCGATCTGCTGGACGAAACCGAGATCCGCGGCGGTCTCGGCGTCGAGTCCCCCTCCGCTGTAGAAGAGTTCGGTGGCGCGGCCGAACCCGATCATCCGCGGCAGCATCCAGGACAAACCGAGGTCACCTGCGCTGACACCGAGCGCAATGAACGGCGCTTCGAACCGGGCATTCGGCGAGCAAACTCTCATGTCGCACGCGGCGGCGAGTGCGAACCCCGCTCCGACCGCGTGCCCGCGCACCGCGGCAACCACAGGCTGCGGTATCTCGCGTATCGCCAGAACCGCGTCGACGGCGTGTCGCATAGCCGCGTAGTTTCCGGCAACGGGATCTGCGGCGTCCTCATCGGCGAGCCGGACCGAAGATCCATTCCTGCGGAAAACGCGCGGCCCGCACCGGTCAGCACGGCCACACCGCAGCGGCGGGATCGGCCGACCTCGCGGAACGCGTCCGCGAGGTCGGCGAACATCTGACCGGTCAATGCATTAAGGCGCCGAGGCCGGTTCAGCGTGACGATGCCGACTCCGTTACTGGGAAACTCCACTCTGACCTGTGCCGACTCCATCGACCCCTCAGCCACGAGAAGCCGCCGAAGCGATGTGGCCTGGGTCGAAGCCGGTATCGTCGATCATGGGTTCACCCTTCGAATCCGCCGCCCGCCACCATGATCTGGCCGCTGACGTAATCGGATTCGGGGTAGGTCAGCATCGCAACGGCGCCGGCTGCTTCCGTTGGGGTTCCAGCACGGCCCAGCGGAATCATCGCCTTAACCGCAGCGAGCACTTGCGGGTTCACACCGACCCGGATGGGGCGGCCTTCGATGTCGACCGTCGCGTCGCCGTCAGCGGTGGCAGCGGTGAGCCGCGTTTCGATAAGCCCGAACGCCACCGCATTCACATTGACGTTGTATCGGCCCCATTCCTTGGCCAGGGTGCGGGTCATCCCGATGATTCCGGCTTTGGCCGAAGAGTAGTTCACTTGGCCGGCATTGCCGTACAGACCGGCGACCGACGAGATATTGACGACCTTGCGGTGCACGACCGTCCCCGCCTCACGTTCCTTCTTGGCTGCCTTGCTGATGACCGGCTGGGCAGCGCGCAACACCCGGAACGGGGCCTTGAGGTGGACATCCAGGATCTCGTCCCACTGCTCGTCGCCCATCTTCTGAATAACGGTGTCCCACGTGTAACCAGCGTTGTTGACTATGATGTCCAGCCCACCGAACTCAGCGGTAGCGGCACCGACGAAGCGTTCGCCGAAGTCCGGTGCGGCGACATTGCCTACACAGACAATGGCATTACCTCCTGCCGCGGTGATTTCACCCACGACCTCTTGGGCGGGTCCGTCGTCAAGATCGTTGACGACGACATTGGCACCTTCACGCGCCAGTGTGAGCGCGATCGACCGGCCGATTCCGCGTCCCGAGCCTGTGATGATGGCGGTCTTGCCCGTGAGCTTTCCCATGATGTGATTGATCCTTTCGCTTGTGCGGTCAGTCGACGACCACAACGGCTTCGCCGGTCAACGTGACCGTGCCGTCGGGCATTACGACCCGAAGATCGAGGGTGGCGCGGGTTTCCGAGGCATCACGTTCGATCGCTGCCACTGTCGCGGAACAGATCGGCTCTGCGTAAACCGGTGTGATAGCGCCGAATCGAACCTGGTACGAGCGAATTTGTTCTTGCGGGAACAGGTTGGTCAGCAGACGGGCAAGGTAGGCCATCGACAGCAGCCCATGGCTGAATACGTCATCGAAACCCGCGGCCTTGGCAGCATCGGTGTCGATGTGTAGAGGATTGTGATCACCCGAAGCGCCAGCGAACAGGGCAAGTGTCGTACGGGTGATCGGAGGCAGTTTCAGTGCCGGTACCTCGTAACCGACTTCGGCGACGATTGATGTCATTGTGAATCCCTGTTCGATTGGTGGCGAACCACCATCACCGTCCGCAGTGCGGCAATAGCGGCGGCGTTCTGGTTGGTTATCTCCGTGTCACGGACGACGAACTCGAGCTGGCCTGCCTTCTTGTCGTAAATGTCCACGATCGTGCTGGTCGCTGTGAGCTCGTCTCCGGCATAAGCCATCTCGCGGTAGTCGAAGCGCTGCTCTCCGTGCAACGCATTGCGCATATCGACGCCGATTTCCTCGAGGAACTCCGAAGGGTTCGGGCACTCGAGCATGACGCCGAAGAAGAACGTCGGCGGCACCGGAAGGTCCCGATGCCCTGCGCGGCGAGCGGCATCGAGATCGATGTAAACCGGATCGGATTGCCCCGTCGCCTTTGCGAAATTCCGCAGGCGGCTGCGGGTCACGAGCAACTGCAGAGGCGGATATGTGCGCCCAATCGCCGAACGATTGATGCTCACCGGCCACCAACCTTCTGGTACATGGTCACCACACACGCACCGCCCAACCCGAGGTTGTGCTGCATGGCGTGCTCGACACCCTCGACCTGACGTGGGCCGGCTTGGCCACGGAGTTGCCAAACCAGCTCGGCGCACTGGGCCAGGCCCGTCGCACCCAGCGGGTGGCCTTTCGACAGCAACCCGCCGGACGGATTGGTGACAACGCGGCCACCGTAGGTGTTGTCCCCGTCCCGGATGAACTGCTCTGCGGTGCCGACGGGCGTGAGTCCGAGCGCTTCGTAGGTAAGGAATTCATTCGTCGTGAAGCAATCGTGCAGCTCGACAACCTGGATCTCCTCCGGCCCGACCCCCGATGCCTCGTAGACATCCGTCGCGGCGGCGATCGTCATGTCATAGCCGACGATCTTGCGGAGGTCGTTCGATTCGAATGTGCTCGGCGTGTCTGTTCTCAAGCTCTGGGCGGCGATTTCGACCTCGGCACGCACTCCGTGCCGCTTGGCGAACTCTGGGCTGCACAACACGGCCGCCGCCGCGCCGCAGGTCGGCGGGCAACATTGCAGCCGAGTGAGCGGTCCGTAGATCCTGGGTGAATCGAGCACCTGCTCCACCGTGACCGGGGTGCGAAACACCGCGTTGGGGTTGTTCGCAGCATGCTTGCGCGCTTTGACCGAGATCTCCGCGAAGATCGCCGGATCAATACCGAACTCATCGACGTAGGCCTGCCCGGCGCCGCCGAAGAACTGGGCCGCAGTGGGAGATTGCGGATCGGCTCCTTGCAGGGTGTCACGCGTTCGTTCGAACCGCTCCAGCGGCCCCGGCCGGTCGGAATAGACAGTTCCCAGCGCGCCGGGAACCATCTGTTCGAATCCCAACGCGAGCGCACAGTCCACCGTTCCGCTCGCTACCGCCTGGCGGGCCAGCCACAGCGCCGATGATCCGGTCGAGCAATTGTTGTTGATATTGACCACAGGAATGCCCGTTTGGGCGAGCTGGTACAGCGCGGCTTGGCCGCATGTCGAATCGCCGTATACGTATCCGGCATAAGCTTGCTGCACATCCGCATAGCCAATCCCGGCGTCCACCAGAGCCGCGCGGGCGGCAGCCTGCCCCATCTCCAGATAAGTCGAGCTCTGACTCGGTTTGGTGAAGGGAGTCATCCCGACACCCAGGACAAGTACCTTATTCGTCATTGTGTTGGATCCATCCGTGCTCATCGTTTGAATTTCATTACTTGTCGGTCCGGCAGCGTCCGTGCCAAGGGCTGTTCGGGCGGCCTGGGCGGGCGTACGACGCCATAGGCTGATGACCGAGCGCTGCGTTCGACACAGCGGCGGGCGGGGTTCGTAGGGCGCCGCGAGAAAACGGTGCGGATGCCGCTTGATCGACTCCACCAGTGCAGTCGAAGGCCTGCTGAAAACGATTGCGCTTGTGGTCGAGAGCTTCGTCGAAGGTGAGAATCGGCGTGACACAGTCGTCTGCCTCGGCGAATGTCTCCGCCCATTCATCTCGAGTGCGCATGGCGAAGGCCATCTCCAGTGCCGTTCGCAACTCCGGCCATCGGCCACGATCCCACCGGCCTGGCAACCGACTGGGATCAAGACCCAAGCTCTCACTCCCACAACGCAGCAAGCACCGCGACCACCAGGAATATCGATCCCCCGCCGAAATCACCCACCAAATTCAGCGGTGGTACCGGCCGATCCCGTGCGCGGCCGACGCAATCCAGAATGCCGCTCAGGGCCCGGGCGGGCCGGGCCCGATGCCGGCGAGTTCGACGACTCGCAGACCGGCTGGCCCCGTCATGACGGACTCGCAGTGCGGCGCGCGTTTGCCCTGATAGTCTCAGCGCCCGCGGGATACGCCAGCTGCCCGTAGCGAGCCAGGTTCCCGGCGTGCCCGAGATTGTGCAGCGCGAACGCGGAATCCATCGCCATCGGCTGCCCTTGCGCATCGATGCTGCGATTGACACTCTCCTTGGCAAGGCGCAGCCCGAACTCCGGCTGCCCGGCTATCCGCGACGCCAGGCCCAGGGTGAACTCCTCGAGATCATCCAACGCGACGACGTGGTTGACCATTCCGGCCTGATGCGCCTCCTGGGCGGTGAACGCACGACCCGTGAACAGCAGCTCCTTCGCCTTGCGCGCACCTAGTTCCCAAGCGTGTGCGAAGTACTCCACGCCGTTCACACCGAACGCGGCGACGGGATCGCTGAATGTCGCATTCTCTGCGGCCACGATGAGATCCATCGGCCACAGCAGCATCAATCCGCCCGCAATCGTCCGCCCCTGGGCTTGAACAATCGTCGGCTTCGGTATCTCGCGCCAACGACGACACAACCCCAGATATGCCTCGCACTCGAAAGCGTAGTGACCCTCGATCCCATCAGAGCCTAGCCCGGACTGCAACGTCGCTACCGGTGCACATGGCAACGAGAACCCCGCCGCCAAATCATGGCCGGAC
Organism: Nocardia sp. NPDC049707; assembly: GCF_040674855.1. NCBI lineage: Bacteria > Bacillati > Actinomycetota > Actinomycetes > Mycobacteriales > Nocardiaceae > Nocardia > Nocardia sp. NPDC049707. Next base: position 341,815 of record NZ_JBFANN010000003.1, read on the forward strand.
GAGAAATCCGGGCCATCCGCCGCCAGGATGATGACCTTTACTCCGCTGTCCGCCACGGCCGCGGCGAAAGCGTGGTCCAACTCGTACAGCAGCTCGGGACTCTGCGCGTTGCGCTTGTCCGGCCGCGCGAGCACGATCCGCGCCACACTGGGCGCAGGTCGCTCCTGCCGAATACACCGAGAGCCGAGCTCTCCCTCCGCCACTGACCGCGGCTGGCTGTCGTCCATCGTTTCTCCTGCTTCTTCGGGGGGATCGCCGTTCGACCGAGTCGCCGACCCGAGCCGAATCGAGCGATGCCGCCGACATCACCTTGAGTCGAATTTCAACTTATTGTCTATTTACTTATGCTCAGACGTCAGTTTGCGTCCAACATATCGAAACAGTTACCTGGCACCTATCAGCACTAGATAGGACCTAAAGGAGGTTACCGACCGCAACCGCACGCCCCGCCATCTCCGATTTCACGGCTAGCTTAACAGAGATTTACTTCATGGGGAATAGGTGACTGCGTCAGATTCGCTGGCAGGCGTCAGGCGGCGAACAAGACGGCGAGCGCGATGGCGGCCAAGCCGTCCGGGAATCTCGTGTTGTCGCGAAGATGGTCGATTCGGGCCATCGCATGGATCACGCCCAAGGCGCTGTGCACGAGCACTCTCGCCCGGGCGCCGGCCAGATCCGGGCGAGCCGCCTGGAGCAGCGCCGTCCACTCGGCGACATACTCGCGTTCCCGCGCTCGGGCCGAATCCGACAAGGCCGGTCGATCAGCCTGCAGCACGGACGTCAGGATGGTCCGATCCAAGGCCAGTTCGACGTAGCCGGATACTAGTGATGTCAACGCGGCTCGCGGATCGTCATGCTGGCGCAGTACACCATGCAGCAACAGCCACAACGCCGCGGTCGCGCGTTCGACCGCCGCCTCCAGGATTTCCGACTTGCTCTCGAAGTAGCTGTACAGATTGGGCCCGGTCACCCCTGCGGCGGTGCCGATGTCATCGAGACCGGTCATGTCGTAGCCGTTTTCCCCGAACAGTTCGATCGCGTGCCCAAGTAGCCGCTCCCGTTTGGATACCGGCTCCAACCTGCCGCCACGTTCACTCGACCGTCGACGTGGCGGCGCAACCTGCGCATGACACAGCGACCAGCATGCGGCGGTGAGCAGCCCGCTGAACTCCGGTTCGGACATCCGCGTCTTATAGGAACTCGTACTGGCCAGCAGGGACTGGATACCCCAGGCGAGCAGCTCGGGTCCCCCGTCCGGCAGATCCGGCCGCTCGATCCGAATCAGCTCTGCGTAACGCTGGTTGATCCAACGAAGCCGGTCGCGGAGCGCCGTCCTGGCGTCGATAGGAAGACTCCCCGCTTCTTGCCACCAGAGGGCTCCCACTTCGCGCCGGGTCGCAGCCAGAGAACAGACCTCCCCGAGCGTTTCCGACAGGTTGCGTCCCTGACCGAAGGTCGGCGAGACCTCATCGAAGCTCGCCTCGATCACGGCTTCGATGAGCACAGCCTTATTGGCAAAATGCCGATAGAGGGCACCCGCAGTGATTCCGACCCTGCTGGCAATCTGGGCCATCGATACATTGCGCGACCCCCCCTCAACGATCAATGTCCGGGCCGATTCCAGAATCTGTTCCTTGCGGTTCGGGGGACGGCGCCTGACGCCTGTGGCAGACTCCGCGCTCATCGACACCCCTGACCTGTTCGCACCGAAGTCGCAAGCTTACAGGGCGCCCAGCCGAACTCGGCCCGTCACAGATGACATCACTCGAAGCCCCCGCGCTCGGCCATGAGGTGCTTCACCAGCTGCCGACCGCGACCACCAGCACGAGTACACCGATCGCGTAGCCGACCTGCCGCGCCCGCACAGCCCCGCCGCATCGATCACCTGTCGACACCGCGACCACCCCCGATCACTCGGCACCGGCCGTCGCCGTGACCGGATGCGCCAGCCTGGGCAGCACCGACTCCCCGTACACCGCCAATGTAGCGGTCTTGGCATCGTGCTGGAGATAGACCGCGAACTGATCGACACCCAACCTCTCCAGCTCGTGCAGCCGGACCAACTGCTCATCGGGCGTGCCGATCACACAGAAGCGGTCCACGATGGCATCCGGCACGAATTCGGCATGGGCACTGCCCGCGCGGCCGTGCTCGTTGTAGTCATAGCCCTGACGACCCACGATGTAGTCGGTGAGCGCGGCCGGAATATCGCCGTAACTACCGTATTTCGCGACGATATCGGCGACATGATTGCCGACCATGCCGCCGAACCAGCGGCACTGTTCCCGAGCATGTGCCATCGCGGCATCGGACCCGTCGGTGACGTAGGCCGGCGCCGCCACACAAATCTTCACCGCTCCGGGCGCACGCCCCGCCTTCTCGGCGGCCGCCCGCACCCGGGCGATCGTCCAAGCGGTGATATCCGGGTCGGCAAGTTGCAGAATGAATCCGTCGGCGACCTCGCCGGTCAGTGCGAGTGCGCGCGGACCGTATCCGGCCACCCACACCTCGAGCCGAGAGGCGCTCGCCCACGGGAAGCGCACCACGGTGTCGCCGAGGCGGGCGCTGCGACCGTTGCCGAGTTCCCTGATCACCTCGATGGATTCGCGCAGGGTCGCCAAGGTGGTCGGCTTGCCGCCGAGGGTGCGCACTGCGGAGTCGCCGCGGCCGATCCCGCAGATGGTGCGGTTGCCGAACATATCGTTGAGCGTCGCGAAGGTCGACGCGGTTACCGTCCAGTCCCTGGTGGCCGGATTGGTGACCATCGGGCCGACGACCACTTTGCGGGTGGCAGCCAGAATCTGGCTGTGGATGACATAGGGCTCCTGCCACAGCAGGTGCGAATCGAAGGTCCATACATGCGAAAAGCCGTATGTCTCCGCTTGTCTGGCCAGTTCGACCACCCGCGACGCGGGAGGCGTGCATTGCAGCACCACACCGATATCCATGCGGCACTCTCCATTTCAATCAGGCCATTGCCGGTCGAATCAGGCCATTCTCAGATCAGATTCTGCGACAGTTCACGGGCGATGAACCGGCCGTGACCGGCACTGCCCAGATAGGCACCGTCATCGACGATCACGCGACCGCGCGAGAGCACTGTGTCGACGTGTCCGTCGATCTCGAAGCCCTCCCACGCCGAATGATCCATATTCATGTGGTGGGTCTTGCCGAACCCGATGCTGGTGTGCCCGTTCGGGTCATAGATGACGATGTCGGCATCGGCGCCCGGACTGATGACGCCCTTGTGCGGATACATGCCGAACATGCGCGCCGGAGTGGTGCAACAGACCTCGACCCAGCGCTCCGGTGCGATCAGCCCGTTCTTGACGCCCTGGAACATCAGATCCATCCGATGTTCGACGCCGCCGATGCCATTCGGGATCTTGCTGAAATCGCCTAGCCCCAGCTCTTTCTGATCCTTCATGCAGAAGGGGCAGTGGTCGGCGCTCACCGATGTGACATCACCGGTCCGAATATAGCGCCACAGCTCGTCTTGATGTCCCTCTGCCTTCGCGCGCAGCGGCGTCGAGCACACCCATTTCGCCCCCTCGAAACCTGGTGCGCCCAAATGCTCTTCGAGCGATAGGTACAGATATTGCGGACAGGTTTCACCGAAGACGTTCTGCCCGTTGCCCCGTGCGATCGCGATCTGCTCCATCGCCTGCTCGGCCGACACATGGACGACATACAGCGGCGCATTCGTCAACTGCGCCAACATGATCGCGCGATGGGTCGCCTCTTCCTCCATCTGCCACGGCCGGGTGACACCGTGGTAGTACGGCGCGGTCTCACCGCGGGCCAGCGCCTGCTCGACCAGCACATCGATGGCAATGCCGTTCTCCGCGTGCATCATCAGCAGCGCACCGAGCTCGCCGGCCGATTGCATGGCCCGCAGGATCTGACCGTCGTCGGAGTAGAAGACACCCGGATAGGCCATGAACAACTTGAAGCTGGTGACACCTTCGGCCACCAATTCGCTCATCCCCTCGAGGGATTCGTCGTTCACCTCACCGATGATCTGGTGGAAGCCGTAGTCGATCGCACAGTTGCCCGCGGCCTTCTCGTGCCACAGACCGAGGGTGTCCTGCAGCCGCTCCCCCGGCTTCTGCACCGCGAAGTCGACAATGGTCGTGGTACCACCCCAGGCGGCGGCGCGGGTACCGGTCTCGAAGGTGTCCGAGGCCTCGGTGCCGCCGAAGGGCAGCTGCATATGGGTATGGCCGTCCACGCCGCCGGGAATCACATATTTCGCGGTCGCGTCGATGACGATATCGGCGGATTCGGCAAGATTCGCGCCCAATACGATGGCACCGGGTTGCAGGACGGCGACAATGATCTCACCGTCGACGAGTACATCGAGCAATTGCGATCCAGTGGCCGAGACCACCGTGCCGCCGTGAATGAATATCTTCGCCATACCGATATCACCAGCCTCAGGGAGCCACCAGCGGTCCGTAGGCATCGGGGCGGCGATCGCGATAGAACGCCCAGCGGTCGCGCACCACCTTGATCAGATCCATATCGAGGTCACGGACCACCAGTTCGGGATCGGTATCCGAGGCGACCTCTCCGACGAATTTACCTTCCGGATCCACGAAATAGCTGGTTCCGTAGAAATCGTCCTCCCCGTATTCCTCGATGCCGACCCGGTTGATGGCGCCGATGAAATATTCGTTGGCGACCGCCGAGGCCGGTTGCTCCAACTTCCACAGGTAACCGGACAGGCCGCGCGAGGTCGCGGAGGGGTTGAATACGATTTCCGCGCCCGCCAGGCCCAGGGCGCGCCAGCCTTCCGGGAAATGCCGGTCATAACAGATGTAGACGCCGACCTTGCCGACCGCGGTATCGAAGACCGGCCAGCCCAGATTTCCGGGCCGGAAGTAGAACTTCTCCCAGAACCCGTTGACGTGCGGAATGTGGTGTTTGCGGTATTTACCGAGGTAACTGCCGTCCGCATCGATGACCGCCGCGGTGTTGTAGAGCAGCCCAGGCTGTTCCTGTTCATATACCGGCAGGATCATCACCAAACCTAATTCCTTGGCCAGGGCAGCGAATCGCTCCGTCGTCGGGCCCGGCACCGATTCCGCGTAGTCGTAGAACTTCGTGTCCTGCAACTGGCAGAAGTACGGACCGTAGAACAACTCCTGGAAGCAGATCACCTTGGCGCCCTGTGCGACGGCCTGGCGTGCGTAGTCCTCATGCGCCTTGATCATGGACTCTTTATCACCCGTCCAGTTGGTCTGGACGAGCGCCGCTCGAACGATTCCCATGCTTTGTTATACGTCACCGAAATCAAATTCGGTTGTGTTACTAGATTGCGGAAACAGTTTCGTAGCCGTAAACCTCGCTCACCGCCGCACGCACCCGCGACCAGCGCGGCCCCGCCTACCGTCACGTTCGCCGCGGTTAGGATCCCGGCTCGATATCGAAGCTGGTCGCCCCGGCCGCACCGGCCGGGATGATGGGCACGACCACCGATGACGGGTGCTCGGCATCCTGGTAGATCGTCTGCGTCGCGGGCTGGGTCCGGGCGCTGTCGCCGAAGGGTTCACCGGTATTCGGGTTCGGCGCATACTGCGGATAGTCACTGCTGCTGATGGCGACCCGGATCCGATCGCCTGCCTTGAACTGGTAGCTGGTCGGCCAGATCTTGATGGTGAACGCATAAGGCTGGCCGGGCACCAACGGGGTCGGATCGGACACGGAATCCCGGAACGCGGCACGGATGATGCCATTGTTGAGGTTGACGGCCGACCCATCGGGTCCGACGACCTCCAGCCGCGCGACGAAGTCGGTATCCGGCGCAGTGGACGAGGCCCATAGTCTCACGGTGATCGGGCCGGTGACCTCGGTATCGGCGCTCAGCGGGTCGGTGCTGTAGGTGAGCACATCCGAACGCTGCTCGACCGTGGTCTGGTCGAACGGGCCTTGTGGACCCGATCCGACCGAACAGCACGAATGTCCGCCGATACTCGGTGCGGGTGACGCCGGGTCGTAAACATAGCGGTCGACCGCGGCCGGCCCGCTCGGCGCGTGCTCGACGAGTTTGCCGATTCGTCCGGCAGCGCCGTTGGCGCCGCTTTCGGCGAAGAAGTATTCCTTCCATTGTGTTTGCGGCAGTGGCCAATTCGATGCCGACTTCCAGCGATTGGCGCCCATGAGGTAGTAGTCGACACGAGGTTTGCCCGCCACACCGCTGTCGGCGCCCTCGAGGAAGTGGTCGAACCACGCCAGCATCAGCTCGTTGATCGGACTGTCACCGACCGGGCCGAGTTGCTCGAGCCGGGGCGCGATCATCGAGGTGGGTCGTCCCCAGCCGAGGTGGTCCCAGGGACCGATTACCAATCGCTGGTTCTGTCGTGCGGGTGCGGCGCCGCGCTCGACCATTCCGGTGAAGTTCTCGATGCCGCCCGCGAGGAATGCGTCGTACCAGCCCTCGATATCGAGCACCGGCACCCGCACATTCGGGTAGCGGTCGCGGATGCTCCACTGCTTCCAGTAGTCGTTGCGCGTCGAGTTGCGGATCCAGTCGAAGTACCACGGTGCGACGGCCGGATTATCCGGCTGCAGCGGCGGAAAGTCTTGGTAGGGACGGTAATTCAGCCACGAGGTGATGTTCTGCATATCCGTGCGCAGCTGGTCGGCGGTGGCCTTATCGCGTCGTTGTTCGGCGGATTCCAGGCCGATGGTGCCCATGGCCCACGGTTCGACGAAGCCGAGCCGGAAGGCCCCGCCTTCGTAGGTCCAACCGTCGTAATAGTCGGAGGCAGTATTCGCGGGCACGATCGTGGCCAGGTGCGGCGGCGTCTCGATGGCGGCGAGCCATTGTGTCGCACCGACATACGACGAGCCGTACATGCCGACCTTGCCGTTCGAACCGGGCAATTGCGCGGCCCATTCCACGGTGTCGTAGCCATCGTGGGTGTCATTGCCGAACTCGGTGAATGTGCCGTCGGAGCTGCCGATACCACGGACGTCCTGAATGACCACCAGATAGCAGTGCGAGGCGAACCAGTCGGGAGTGCGATAGCGCGAGGGCTGGATCTGCGCGGCGGCCTTGCCGTACTGGGTGCGCATCAGGAGCACCGGCACCGAATCTCTGGCCTGCGGACGGTACACGTCAGCGCGCAGCACCGTGCCGTCGCGCATCGTCGCCGGGACGTCGGCCTGCTTGTCGACCGCACAGTGGCCACGGTCGTCATTCGGCGGCCAGGTACCCGTTTGCGAGGTCGATTTCGTATCGGTGCTCGTCGTGCAACCACCCACCAGTACGCCGACACAAGCCACCGCGGTACACCAGCGAAGAACCCCGAATACATACCCGGACAAGTCGATGCACCTCCAATGGAGGCCATGTCACCGGAGAGTCGATGCGTGCCGAACCAGTTTGCCGATCAGATGCACCTCCGTCGCAGCCATGCTATCCGATCAGTCGCCACACATCCGCGGATCTTCATTGCCACACGGTCGCAATACGCATCTCGTTCCGCTGAAGCCTTCGAGATGGAATGATCCGCTCAGCATCGACCGATGCGATACACAACAGAAGGAGACTTCGACCGGTGAGCAGTGACGTGCAGGCGCGGCAATTCGACCACCATCAGCCCACCGGGCAGCATCGCAGAATCGGGACTGCCCTGCTACGAGGCCTCGGTGTACTCGCCGTCGGCACCACCCTCGCGATCTTCGCCGCAGGCGGGGTATCGGCGGATCCGGGGACACCGGTCGCCGGATGCGTGGCGCCCGATTCGGCCAAGCCTGAGAACAAGCAGTGGGCCACCGAGCCCGCGATGACGATCGACCCTGGCGCGAAGTACACGGCACAGCTGGAAACCACCTGCGGCACAGTGAATATCGCCTTGGAGGCGGCCCACGCACCGCGCACGGTGAACTCCTTCGTCTTTCTGGCGGGGCAGAAGTATTTCGACCACACCCAGTGCCACCGCATGACCACCTCGGGCATCTACGTCCTGCAATGCGGTGATCCCACCGCCACCGGCACGGGCGGTCCGGGCTACCAGTTCCCGAACGAGAACTTGGACGGCGCCACCTATCCGGCGGGCACGGTCGCGATGGCCAATGCCGGTCCCGACACCAATGGCAGCCAGTTCTTCCTGGTCTACAAGGACACCAAGCTGCCGCCGGAATACACCCCGTTCGGCAAGATCACCGGCGGTCTGGACGTCCTGCAGCGCGTCGCCGATGCGGGCGTAGCCGGCGGTGACGACGGTCGTCCGAACGCCGATGTCGTCCTGAATTCGGTGACAACCGCTCAGGGCTGATCGACATAAGCTGATGGCGGTGTCGTCCATGGCGACACCGCCATCGGTCTTCGGCGACCCCGCAGAAGTGCTTGACTTGGAGCGCACTCCAGGTCATAGCGTTGGCGGTGCAAAATCGTCTAGTGCCAGGGGATCATTTCATGGAACTCGGTTTTCACCTACCAATATTCGACATCGAGGGCGGCACTACCGCCATTGCCGGCGAGTTGGCCAGGGTCGGGGCCGCGGCGGAGGCAGCCGGTGCGACCTGGCTGTCGTTCATGGACCACTACTTCCAGATCGAACCGACCGGCCTCCCAGCCGAGGCCAATATGTTGGAGGGCTACACCACCCTCGGCTACCTGGCCGCGCACACCTCCCGCATCGACCTCGGCCTCCTGGTCACGGGTGTGACCTACCGGCATCCCGGCCTGCTCGCCAAGATCGTCACCACCGTCGATGTCCTATCCGGCGGCCGCGCCGTGCTCGGCATCGGCGCTGCGTGGTTCGAGCGCGAGCATCGCGGGCTCGGTGTGCAGTTCCCGCCGATCGCCGAACGGTTCGAGCGGCTGGAGGAGACACTACGAATCTGTCAGCAGATGTGGGACCCGCAGAACAACGGCCCCTTCGATGGCAAGTACTACCAGCTGGCCGAGACGCTGTGCTCGCCGCAGCCGATCAACCGGCCCAAGGTACTCATCGGTGGTGGCGGCGAACGCAAGACGCTGCGGCTGGTGGCGCAGTACGGCGACGCCTGCAACCTCTTCGGTTCCGCCCCCGAGGATGTCGGCCACAAACTCGACGTCCTGCGTCGGCATTGCGACGATGTCGGGCGCGATTTCGACGATATCCGCATCACCATCAGCGCCAATAATCCGCGCCCAAATCCGGACAATCGCGACGAATTCGTCCGGCAGATGGCCGATTACGCCAAGCTCGGCGTGCACACCGTGATCATTACCCCGACCACCGCGTCCCCGGCAGCGTGGATCGAGAGCATGGCACCGGCGGTACCCCAACTCGCCGAACTCGGTTAGCGGCCTTACGGCACACGTCCTTTCGCCACTATGCATCGCGTGGGCCATGCGGCGAATGGACATGTGCCGTAACCGATCTCGTCGCGCGATGGCGAGCGACCTGGTTCGCATACCACCGACTCAGAAGGCTTCCGACGCCAACCCATCCCGCACCGCGTCGGCCTGTTCGTGTGGAACAACCGAATCGAGTGTCACTCCGGTGTGCCGTTCAGGAAGTACACGGCTTCCCACAGGTGACCGTCGGGGTCGGCGAAGTAGCCCGCGTAGATGCCCCATGGGCGAATCACGGTTGGACGGACGATGGTGCCGCCCGCTTGTACGGCCTGCCGCAGGATGTGGTCGACGTCTGCGCGGGACTCGGCGAAGAAACCGAGACTGATTGGGGAACCCGCTACTCGGGCGACGGCGATACCCGCGTCCATCGCCAGGTCGGTGCGCGAGTAGAGGGACAGGATCAGGCCGTTGTCGAGAGTGAACATGGCAACCGAACCGCCTGGGTGCTGCTCATCGCGGACGAACTCGGTACCGAGAATCCCCGGCGAGGAGAGGCCGAGGCCGTCGCGGTAGAAGCGCAGCGACCGTTCGAGATCGCTGACGGCCAAGGTGATCGCGCGGATATTCGTTTTCATACCGATCCTTCTGATCCTCGAACCATGGCCGGAGCGCGGCTCGGCCCCGGCCATGGTGCAGTCAACGCCGGTGGTGTTCGGATGTCTTGAACGAATCGGACGATGCGGCTGGTCAGTCGAGGCGAAGCAAGTCGGACCAGACCTGCGACCAGGGCTGACGAGGCGTGCAGCGCCAGATGGTGACATTGCGGGTGACATCCGGGTAGCCGAGGCGGGAGTCGACGCGACCGATTGGAGTCAATTCGCTACAGGTGGTGCGCATTTCGTCTTCGGCATTACCGACCCACAGCACCGTTGTCGCGGAATCCGGTGGGGTGTCGAAGTACCCGAAGCCGCGGTTGGGACTGTAGACGGCCGGGAGGCCGTAGCGATTCCGGTCGACATCCAAAGCACCTGCCTGCCAATAGGAATCGGTGACGATCACCGCATTCGAGCGCTCCTCCGGCGGGAGGGCCTGGTAGGCGTCGGCGGTCGCCTCGCGCAGCTCCGGCCAACCGAACTTGCCGTACAGACCGATTTTGATACCGGCCTCGGCCTGATTGTCGACCGGATCGATGGACGACTCGGGTTGCCACGGCATCGAGAACACCACGATCGTCATCGAAATCGCGACAAGCGGGACGGTCGCAAAGGCTCGCCATCGTCTGCTGTACTCGGTCCAGCGAACCGCGCCCGCCGCCATGATCGCCGCGTAGCATCCGGCCGCATAGTAGGGGCGACCGTTGGTTGCGATGAATGCCACGGCAAGCAGCAGCGGCATCGGCGCGAGAAATCGATACGGCCGCAACGTCTCCGAGCGGAACAGCGCCCAGATTCCCACGACCAACAGCACTCCGCCGAACAACCCGGCCAGCATCAGCGCTATGGGCAACCAGGTGTAGCGGCCACCGATCGTCGCTTGCTCCGCCGCGACCACCCCACCCAATCGCAACTGCGGCCAGTCGTGCTTCGCCTGCCAGATCAGCGTCGGCACCGTGACCAGGACAACGAAAACCGCGCCGATCCACAACGTCGGCCGCCGCAACAGCTCGCGTGGACCATAGCCAACCACCCCGATGGCGACCGCGATCCAGAAGAACGGAATCAACCATTTCACCTGCATATCCAGCGCCGTGACCAGCGCGGCCCACAGCAGCAGACTGTCGCGGCGAGTGCGCACCCACCGGATCAACAGCCAGCTGATCACCACCCATAGCGCGGTATCAATCGTATTGGTGGCCAGCTGAGTTCCCTGCACCAACAGGAACGGGGCGGTCGCATAACCGGTCGCGCTCACAACCTGCGCGGTCCGCGACCCACCGAACTCCCGCGCGATCTGCGCACTGATCAGCACCGCGACAACGGTGACGAGCGCGGCCGGAATTCGCAGCGCCACCAGCGATCCCGGTGCCAGCACATCCATCAGCCGGGCGATCGCGGGCAGCACCGGCCCCTGATCGGCATAACCGAACCCGAGGCGACGCCCGGCCGACAGGAAATACAGTTCGTCACCGAAATATCCGTACCGTCCCAGCGATGCGAACAACGCGATCGCCGACACCACGGCGACCGCACCCACACCGAACCAGGCGAACGGCGGCGTCGCCTCGGCGTTATCCTTCTGCCGCACTTCACTTTCCATCACGGTAGTCATCACGTCCCCCCTTCCGGGTCGCCACATCGAATAGTCGGCACACGTGCGCCGAGTACGTCGTCATATCGAAGTCTTTCTCCCGAATCGCCCGCCCGGCCGCGCCATCGATGGCATCGCGGATCGACTTGGCCATGACCACGGCATCGAATTCGCCGAATTCGTCGGTGTGCTGCCCTTCCTGCATGATGTCGATGAGCGGTTGGATGATCTCCTGCTCACCCTCGGCCGAGGCGAACCGGGGTTTGCCATCCGCATCACGCAGATTCAGTACCACATCGGTCAGCGCGGCGACATACTTCTTGTTCGCATCGATGAAACCGAGATTCGCCCTGATATAGGCGAGCAACTGATTCCGTGCCCCGTCCGCCGCTATCACCGCGGGCGCGATGTGCTCGCCGCCGGACACATACAGCTGGATCACCAGCTGCTCCATCAGCTCGTCCTTGCCAGCGAAGTGATACGAGATGACGCCCTTGGAGATCCCGGCATGCTTCGCGATCCGCGCCAGCGAAGCCCGCCCATACCCCACCTCCGAAATCACCTCCACTGCCGAGGCAATGATCTGCCGCCGCCGCGCCTCCTCGATAAACGACCGCTGCTGACCACCCGTCTCATTTTCTGGCCGCATGGCCAAATTCTATACCACTCGCCCAAACATCCCTATCAACCCCAAGAATGACCCCCACCTACCCAACAAGGATGACCCCGAAAACGCCGAAGGGCCGCGCTCCCACAGGGAAGCGCAGCCCTCGGTTCGAAACTACCGTGACTGACCCGCATTGGACTCGGTATCGATCTGGCGTTCTTGCCGGTGAATCAGACGCAGCCGGACGTAGACGATCCGCTCGCCCGAACCCACCAGAGGGCCGCGCACCCAAATCGGAAGCGCGGCCCTCCGAGTCGGACGATCTACAGGTACTGCCCGGTATTCGACTCGGTATCGATAGCGCGGCTGGCACTGGCGTTCTTGCCGGTGACCAGGGTGCGGATATAGACGATCCGCTCGCCCTTCTTACCCGAAATGCGAGCCCAGTCATCGGGATTCGTGGTGTTGGGCAGGTCCTCGTTCTCGGAGAACTCGTCCACGATCGAATCGTAGAGATGCTGGATGCGCAGGCCCGGATTGCCGGTGTCGAGTATGGCCTTGATGGCGTACTTCTTGGAGCGGTCCACGATGTTCTGGATCATGGCGCCGGAGTTGAAGTCCTTGAAGTACAGGACTTCCTTGTCACCATTGGCGTAGGTGACCTCCAGGAAGCGGTTGTCCTCGCTCTCGGCGTACATCCGGTCGACGACCCGTTCGATCATCGCGCGGATGCACAGCGTCTTGTCGCCGCCGAATTCTTCGAGATCGTCGGCGTGCAGGGGCAGTTCCTCGGTCAGGTACTTCGAGAAGATGTCCTGGGCCGATTCCGCGTCCGGGCGCTCGATCTTGATCTTCACATCGAGACGTCCGGGCCGCAGAATCGCGGGGTCGATCATGTCCTCGCGGTTGGACGCACCGATCACGATGACATTCTCGAGACCTTCGACGCCGTCGATCTCCGAGAGCAACTGCGGCACAACCGTGGTCTCCACATCGGAGGACACACCCGAACCGCGGGTGCGGAAGATCGAATCCATCTCGTCGAAGAACACGATCACCGGTGTACCCTCGGACGCCTTCTCCCGCGCGCGCTGGAAGATGATCCGGATGTGGCGCTCGGTCTCACCCACGAACTTGTTCAGCAGCTCGGGACCCTTGATGTTCAGGAAGAACGACTTGGCTTCCTTGGCATCCTCGCCACGCGCCTCGGCGATCTTCTTCGCCAGCGAGTTGGCAACGGCCTTGGCGATCAACGTCTTACCGCAACCGGGCGGACCGTAGAGCAGCACGCCCTTGGGCGGGCGCAGCGCGTATTCGCGGAACAGATCCTTGTGCAGGAACGGCAATTCCACCGCATCGCGGATCTGCTCGATCTGCCGACCGAGACCACCGATATCGCCGTAGTCGACATCGGGCACTTCCTCGAGTACGAGATCCTCGACCTCGGCCTTGGGAATCCGCTCGAAGGCGAATCCGGCCTTGGTATCGACGAGCAGCGAATCACCCGGCCGCAGCTTGCGGATCGGCGAATCGGGATCTTCGAGGTCATCGACCTCGGCGACCTTGGCCAGCGGGCCCGCCAACCACACCACGCGCTCCTCGTCGGCATGACCGACGACCAGCACCCGGCGTCCGTCGTCGAGGATCTCGCGCAGGGTGCCAATCTCACCGACGGCGTCGAATATCCCGGCCTCCACGACCGTGAGCGCCTCGTTCAGCCGGACGGTCTGGCCGTATTCGAGGGTCGAGGTGTCGATATTGGGTGAACACGTCAAGCGCATCTTGCGGCCCGAAGTGAACACGTCGACCGTCTGATCCTCGTACACGCCGATCAGAATTCCGTACCCGCTCGGTGGCTGACCCAGCCGATCGACCTCCTCACGCAAGGCGACCAGCTGCTGGCGCGCTTCCTTGAGGGTGTCCATAAGCTTGGTATTGCGAATGGTCAGCGAATCGATGCGGGCTTCCAATTCCCGTGCGCGATCCGGCGAATCGGCAAGTTGCCTACGGAGGGCAGCCGCTTCGGCGCGTACCGCCTCGAGCTCTCTCCAGGCCGCCGAATCCGAATTCTCGATGGGGCTCATGTGCTGCTCCTCCCAGTCCCGGTCTATCAACGCTACCGGGCGTGAACCGTTCTCGCTTTCCGACATGGTTTCGTCGTGATCACATCTGGGCCGCGATCGGCGGCGGACCACCATGTTAGCCTGCCCTAACCAGGCCATGGCGACCCGCTTCGCCGACCGAACCGAAAGGTTGCTGACAATGCTCCTTCCCGCCAGGACGTTGCGTACGTCCATGGTTATCGCGGCCACCGCAGTGGCCGCTATCGTCGGTCTCACCGGCTGCGGCTCCAACGACAAGTCCGACGCCAAGGCCACGAGTACCACTTCCGCCGCCGCACCGACCAGCGCGGCAGGTCACGGTGACCACGGTAGCGCTGCGGCACCCACCGCCGAAACGCTTATCGCCGTCCTGGACACCCTTTCCGACCCGGCGAAACCCACTTCCGAGAAAACCAAGCTGATTGTCGACGGTGAAAAGCGCATCGCCAATATCGACCAGATGAACCGGACGCTCGGCGGCTACGGCAAGCTCACCTACGCGGTCGCCGACATCACCACCAGCGGCAATTCCGCGACCGCCCAGGTGACCATCACCTCACCGCACGGCACCGTCCCCGCCATGCCCATGACCTGGGAACATGTCGACGGCACCTGGAAGCTTTCGGATGCCAGCGGCTGCCTGATGCTCGGTTTCGCGCAGGCGCCCTGCGCACCGGCCTGATCAGCCCTTCGACGGGCGACGCTGCGGCTTCGGAGTGACCGTGCCCTCCGCGAGCCGCCGCGCGCTGACCAGGAAGGCAGTGTGGCCCTGCATGCGATGTTCGGGCCGCACCGCCAGACCCACCACATGCCAGCCGCGCACCATCGATTCCCACGATCGCGGCTCGGTCCAGCACTCCTGCTCACGCAGCGCCTCGACCACTTTCGACAATTGTGTGACGGTCGCCACATACACGATCAGCACGCCGCCGGGGACCAGCGCCTTGGCCACGGCCGGTAGCGCATCCCACGGCGCGAGCATATCCAGGACGACGCGATCGACCGGCGGACCGTCGTAGCCGGCGACGTCCGCGACGGTGATCGACCAGTTGTCCGGGCGCTCGCCGAAGAAGGTCTCCACATTCCGGATCGCATGTTCGGCGTGATCCGCACGGATCTCGTAGGAGACCACCTCGCCCTGCGGGCCGACTGCCCGCAGCAGCGAGCACGTCAACGCACCCGAGCCCGCACCGGCCTCCAGGACGCGCGCGCCGGGGAACATATCGCCCTCGTGCACGATCTGGGCCGCGTCCTTGGGGTAGATCACCGCCGCACCGCGCGGCATGGAGAGCACGTAATCGATCAGCAACGGCCGCAACGCCAAATACGGTGTGCCATTGGTGGATTGCACGACGCTGCCCTCGTCGGCGCCGATGAGGTTGTCGTGTTTGATACCGCCGCGATGCGTGTGGAACTCTTTACCGGGTTCCAGCACCACGGTGTAGAGGCGCCCCTTGGCATCGGTCAGCTGTACCCGGTCCCCGATGGTGAATGGCCCGGTCCGTCTGGCCGTCATGTATCTCCGTTCGCTGGTCGGTGCTGGATGGCTCCGGCGTGTCGGTGCCGCGGGATAGCCTGCCAGGTATGCATTCGCCGGTATCCACGCCCCCTGCCGACACCGCGCGGGAGGGGGCATCCGATCGCCCGCGTCCGGCGCTGTCACCTTCGCGGGCAATGGATTTCAAGCAGTGTCCGCTGAAGTACCGATTCCGCGCGATCGATCGAATTCCGGAGCCGCCCACACGGATCGCGGTGCGCGGCACGGTGGTGCACGCGGTGCTCGAAGATCTGTACGGACTGCCTGCCGCACAACGACGGTTCGACCGCGCTGCCGGGCTCGTCGAGCCCGCATGGGCCCGGGTGCTCGCCGATCGACCGGAGATCGCCGAAGTGGTCGCAGCGGACGGGCTGGCGGGCTTTCTCGGCGAGGTGCGCGCGTTCGTCGAGGCGTACTACCGGCTGGAGGATCCGACCCGGTTCGATCCGGAATCCTGTGAGTCGCGGGTGGAGGTCGAACTCGATGACGGTGTGCTGTTGCGCGGGTTCGTCGATCGCATCGATGTCGCGCCGACCGGTGAGCTGCGCGTCGTCGATTACAAGACCGGTCGGGCACCCGGACTCACCCAGGAGACCAAGGCGCTGTTCCAACTGAAGTTCTACGGGCTCGTGGTGCTGCGCACCCGCGGGATTCTGCCCACCCAACTGCGGCTGATCTACCTGGCCGACGAGCAGATCCTCACCTATGCCCCCGACGAGGACGAACTGCTGCGCTTCGAACGCACTCTCTCGGCCCTGTGGCAGGCCATTGTGGCGGCGGGTCGGACCGGTGAGTTCCTCCCGAGCACCAGCTGGCTGTGCGGGCATTGCAGCTACCAGAGTCTGTGCCCCGAATTCGGCGGCACACCACCGGCCTATCCGGGCTGGCCCGACAGTGGCACCGGAGAATCGCCGGGGGAGACCTTCGCCGACGCGGTCGCCAACTGAGTTCAGCCGTTGAACAGATGCAGATCGAAACCGTGCGAGCCGAGTGCCGCGATCACGCCGATGAGCACGAGCACCCCGACCGCATCACCGACCACGATGAGGACATTGCGAATCCGCCACCACGAACTGACCGAATCGACATTCGGTTTCACTGGGGCCTCCCCTGTCGTTCGTACTCGAACGACATTGCCCGTCCGAGATGTTCTTTAGTTGTTTCGCCCACCATGCCCCCAGTGTTGACGGCGAAGCATGAAGTTTTCGTGAGTTCGGTCGCGAACTAAATGCACACGACGCCGCAGCGATGCTCACCGCAGTGACCGGCGAGCACCGCAACGGCAGGTTGCCGACGTGGATCTACCCGGTGAAGTTATGGAACAGCAGCACGGACAAACCCGAGCCGACAGCCAGGTTGAAGGCGGCCACGGACCCGACGATGGCCACCAGCCAATCCGCATTCCATGCGAATGTGCCGCCCGAACGTTTCCCGGGCGGCGTCTACGACATGGTGGCACTCCTTGCATTTCCTCATCGAGGCCGCAAAGTACCAGTCAACCGCTGGTCAGTGCTCTGATTGCGATCGCAGTGAATCGATCACTCGAACAAAACGATCGGACGGATCAGAAGGCGCGGCAGGACCGGATATCGAAGGCCAGAATGGCCTTCGCGCCGAGTTCGGCGAGCCGGTCCATCACCTCGTTGCCGTGCTTGCGCGGCACCATGGCGCGGATGGCGACCCAGTCCGGATCGGCGAGTGGGGAGACCGTCGGCGACTCGAGGCCGGGCGTGATCTTGACCGCCTCCTCCAGCAGTTCCTTTGGGCAGTCGTAGTCCAACATGATGTACTGCTGGCCGAATACGACACCCTGGATCCGCGCGATGAGCTGATTGCGGGCACGTTCGCGCTGATCGGAGCCGGTGCGCTCGATGAGCACACCCTCCGAATCGCACAGCGTCTCCCCGAAAGCGACCAGATTGTGCTGACGCAGCGTGCGGCCCGAGCCGACCACATCGGCGATGGCATCGGCCACCCCGAGCTGGATGGAGATCTCGACCGCACCGTCGAGGCGGATCACCTCGGCCTCGATGCCGCGGCGCTGCAGATCGCTCAGGACCAGATTCGGGTACGAGGTGGCAATGCGCTTGTCGTAGAGGTCCTCGATCTTCCATTCGCGCCCGGCCGGGGCAGCGTAGCGGAAGGTGGAGCGGCCGAAGCCGAGTGCGAGCCGTTCCTGTACTGGCGCACCGGAATCCAGCGCCAGATCGCGGCCGGTAATGCCGAGGTCGAGCTCACCGGAGCCGACGTAGATGGCGATGTCCTTGGGCCGCAGGAAGAAGAATTCGACCTGGTTGGCTGGATCGAGGACGGTCAGGTCGCGGGCATCGGTGCGCTTGCGGTAACCGGCCTCGGCAAGGATCGAGGTGGCCGATTCGGACAGTGCGCCTTTATTGGGGACTGCGACGCGCAGCATGGGATCGGGTCCTTTCGGAGAGGAGAATCAGGGTCGACGCGCCATCACAGATGTCGATACACGTCTTCCAACTTCAGCCCGCGGCCCACCATCAGCACCTGGACCCAGTACAGCAGTTGCGAAATCTCCTCGGCGAGCGCCTCATCGCCCTCGTGCTCGGCGGCCAACCAGATCTCACCGGCCTCCTCGAGCACCTTCTTACCCTGGAAATGCACGCCGGCGTCCAATGCAGCCACGGTCCCGGACCCCTCGGGGCGGGTGACCGCACGATCTTGCAGCTCGGCGAACAGGGACTCGAAGTTCTTCACGGTGAGCCATTGTTTCAGACGGGTACGCGGCCCCGTTGCTCCGGCCCGGCACCACCTGGCAGGCGCACTCTTCCCCGGACTTCGCACCCCTTGTGGGCAGGCACAAGGGGTGCGAAGTCTCCTGCGTCAGGACTCGGAAAGGAGGGCCGCCAAGTCGGCAACCGCGGTGCGGAGGTGGTCGGCGAAGGCGTACATCTCGGTGGCGACCGGTTTCGGCGTGGCCAGGTAGATATTCCAGCGGTCCGGCAGCAGGACGTAGGCGATGCCGATGCACTTCTGGCTGGTGGAGCCGAACCCGAAGTACCGGATATTGACCGATGGGGCCGAGCTGGTGCTCAGGTAGTCGTCGCGCATGATGGTCCAGCCGGGACTGGTGTAGAGCGGGATCGGCTCGGTGACGCCGAGTTCGGCGCCGCGCCGCCGCTGGATCCACTCGAGTTCCCAGAGATGCTGTTCGGGCGCGTCACCCCCCTGACACTGTTTGGCACGCTGGACGTGCGCGCTCGCGGCCGTCCGCGCGGCGGCCAGCCGGTCGGCCGGCGCGAACGCCGGATCCTGCATGGCGTCGACGAACGCCACCATCTCCGGTGTCACCACGCGCATCGCCTCGGTGCGGCCGTTGCGGTACTGCCTGGTGGCGATGGATTCGTAGGTGGCGCCGGTCAATCCCTTGCTGCGCCGGTGGGCCAGCTGATAGCTGAGCTGCGCGAACGCATCCGGTGAGATGCCGAGTTGTTTGGCGCGGGTGGTGCCGAAATCGAAAGACACTGTCGCAGTGGCATTCTCGGCCGCATACCGGGAAAACGTCGCCCCCGCCGCCGCGATATCGGTGCGCTGGGCCTGATCGAGGACGAATTCGATCGGTTCGACCGTGGGCAACCCATGCGGCTGCGCCCCGGCCCGTTCGGCGTGTGCGGCGGCGGGGGTCTCCAGCAGCGTGTCGACGAAGGACAGGATGGTGGTGCCGTCGAGCCCACAATGCTCGATATTGATGCCCGCCTGACCATCCGCGAAGACGATGAACGTTACCGACTTGTCGAACCAGCGATTGGCACTGTCGCCGTGCAGCAGTTGATCACAGGCCTGCAGCTCATCGCGCGGCGAGAAATCCTCCAGGCACAGGGCGAACAACGCGGTCTCGACGGCGTCCAAGGCCGCGGCATTGGCGGGTTCGGCGAGCAATCCCTGTCTACTGAGCGCCCATTCGGCCCGCGCCTTGGTGGTCAGATGGCCGACGGCGGTATCGGTGCGGGCCGAGCGCACACCGGCCTTGAGCACCGCACGCAGTCCGTCGGCAAGATCGTCCAGCGAATGCGGCACACCGTCCGGACCGATCACATCCATCCGGAACATGTTGCCGCGGAAGAACACCACGATATGCCTGGCGGCCGAGGGTCCGGGCCATTCGTCGCTGTAGGGCACCCGCACGGAATCCTGCGTCTCCCCCGGGATCCGGGTCTCGGAGAACAGGTACTTGTTCTGCCACATCGACAGCTGCTGTCCGCGCTGGGTGACCGGCGGGATCGCCTCGATATCGAGGGCCAGCTTGTAACCGACCGCGGCCGTGATGATTCCGGCCGCCCGCTCCACCTGCGAGGCCGCGGTGGAGGCAGCCAGTGCGGTGTCATCGCGGAAGAGGAAGAAGAAGTTGGCATTCAATGCGATGCGATCGCGTCGGCCCAGATAGCGCGACGGCCAGAACAGATCCAGCCAGCTCCCGACACCGGGGGTGGCATCGTATTCGGCCAGTGCCGCGTGCAGCTTTCGGCCCGGACCGTCGGGACGAAGCAGGTCGGCGACCGCGGCCTCGGTGGTGGCGAATTCGTCGGCGGTCAGCAGTGGCGCACACCACTGCAGCAACCGCGCGCCGCTGTCCTCCAGCGTCGGCAGTGGCACCCTTGGCAGGTGGTCGTCGGCGGCGAAGGTGCGTTCGGTCAATGCGAGTCCTCGGGGTCGGCGTGTTTCGGTAGCGGTCGCGAGATGTACAGGTTGGCGAGCAGCCAACCCGTGCTTTCCTGGCCAGCGGTGTCGACTCCGTTGGCGGCCAAGGCATTCAGCACCTGGGTGCGTTCATTATCGGATGCGAACTTGCGTTGTTCGAACACTCCGGGGGCTCGCTCGGTGCGGTAGCCGAGCGCGGCCAGCTCCGCAGCGATCGGTTCGAAACTGAACATGCGTAGTACGAAGTGTGCCATCCACGGCCGGCGACGCGGATGCGCCGTTGCCACCCGCCTCAGCGTCTTTTCGGTGACGTATCCGATGCAACCGGTCGAGATGACGATGTCCGCGGCCGCCAGCGAACGGCGTTGCGCCTCGGTCGGGTCGGCGGCCTCCAGATCCGCGTGCACCGTGTCGTGCAGGAATCCGGCTTGTTGAGCGTAGGCCAGCGCCGGGCGCGCGGCATCCATGCCGATGAAGCGAACATCGGGGAGCTGGTCGCTGTCGCCCAGGCGGGCGCGGTCGCGGGCGATGAGCGCGGCCTGATCGGCGTCCTCGGCGCCGCCATAGTGTTCGGCGAGTTCACTCACCGTGGTGTCCAAGCGCAGCAGGGCTGCGTTGACACCGTAGGAGCAGCCGATATCGAGCACGGTCGGGGTGTCCACCCGCGCGGAGGCGCGATATTCCCGAATCTGCTGCTGGAAGTAGGGTTTCGCCAGTTCCGGTATGCGGTAATCCAATTCGGCCATCCGGGCGTAATAATCGCGCGGATCGGGACGGTCATAGATATCGTCGAAGGAGGCTTTTCCGGTCGTATGCAACGGCACTGGCATCTCGTCCCTCTCAGTCTAGCAACCGATCGCCGCGGACAACGTCGGCCGCGGCGGCTAGGTGTTCGGGCAGCACCCGCCCGAACAGTTGGCGGGTGCGTTCCACGGTGCCGATGACACCGGGGCGATCGGTATAGGCGAAGATCGCCGAATGCCGTGCCCTGCCGCCCTCGACCGGTGAAACCCGGTGCAGCGAGAAGCGGCCCTGGAACAATTGCAGATCGCCGGGTCGCAGATCGAGGCGCCGGATCAGGTGCGCACCGGATCCGGTGAGCACATCCCGCACATCGTCGAGGTTCTCGGCGTGGGGTGAGCGAATATTCGGGCAGTACTCGAAGATTCCGCCGGTTTCGGCCGGCTGGGTCAACATGCTGACGGTGAATTCATTGGTGTCGAAATGCCAGGGATGTGACATTCCGGGCGCCACCACATTCAGGCACAACCCGGCCAAAGGGTCTGCGAATTCGTGCAATTCGGTCAGTCCGAAACAATCCGCAACGAAGCGCTGGAACACCCTACTGCGGTAGAGCCGATGGATCAGAGCCTCGGCCGGGATGCGGTCGCGCGGGACGAAGGCGTTACCGCGTTCCAGCACGATGCGGCCCGGATGGCCTTGCGGCAGTTCGGTATTCAGCGGAATGTTGTATGCGTTGACCCGTTCGATCTCATAATGCGCATCCGGGGCCATCGCCTCGCCCTGTGCGCGCACAGTATCGATCAACTCCGGACGGATGAACTCCCGCAGCACGGTGCAGCCGCTCTCGCCGAGTTCCGCGCGCGCCCGCGCCACCACTTCGCCCCACGCCGCGCCGATCGGATCCCCCAACGGATACCGTGCGGTATCGACAATCTCGTCCAGGACATCCGTCGCTGCCATGGCGTCATTTTGGTAGAGCGATCGGCGACACGCCCGGGATTCGACAAAGTTGCCGGTGACTACGGTCACACCTGCCAACTGCACGCACTCGCGTTGCGGCACAGTAACTCTCACTATGCCGAGGTCGGGCGTGTCGGCTCACGGAACAGCGAGACTCGTGATCATGATCCGTCCGGAAAAGGCACCCGCTCGGTTCCGCGGTTCAACCCCTGACGCGTAGCGCGTGTTCCAGATCCGGCAGGGTCAATCCCACCAACGAATCACGGAATACCCGCCCCGGCGCCGCCGAAACCGGTATCTCACACGGGACCACGATGACCGCGCAGCCCGCCGCACCGGCCGCGGCCGCACCGGTCGGCGAATCCTCCAGTGCCACACAGTCTCGCGGATGCACGCCGAGCAGTTCGGCGGCGCGCAGATAGATCTCGGGTTCGGGCTTGCCGTGCGCGACTTCGTCACCGCAGACCGACACGTCGAAGAAATCGCGGCCGAGCGTATCCAATCCGAATTCCGTAAGCGACCGCTTGGTATTGGTGACCAAAGCGGTCGCGAGACCCGCTGTGCGGACCAACGAAAGCGCATCTTTCGCGCCGGGTCGCCATGGGATCGGGCCCGCCATCAACTCGGTCACCCGCCGCTCGATGAATCCACCGGCGGCCAGTACCGCATCCGATGTCGCCTCTATACCCAAGCCATCGAAAATGAGCCGGAGGGCATTCGGTCCGGACGCACCGATCAGTGAATGCCGCAGTTCATCGCTCATCTCGTGGCCGTGTGTGCGGGCCAGTTCGCGCACGGCGACATCCCACAGCTTCTCCGAATCGAGCAGGGTGCCGTCCATATCCCACAACACCGCGGCAAGTCGCGCGCTCAACGACGACAGCTCCTAATCAGTTCTGGGAGTGAGCCATCCGGCAAACTCCTTGGTGGTAGCCGGCTGGTAGGTGAGCACTTGGTGTTCCTGGACGCGTTGAGTCCTGAAGAAAGACAGTGCCCCTGCCGGTGGGCCGGGAGAGTTGATCGCTGCTGGGATGTCGTGCCTGCCGCGT